>NZ_JAYPMU010000002.1:0-302991 GCF_038130085.1 Halopseudomonas sp.
CATGGCTTCATCTTCTCAGGAGTTGAAGCCTCCGCGAAACCCGGGGCGGTTCAGTGGTGGCAGTCCCTGTGCGTTCAGAGGCGTCGCCGACGCTTGGTGGTTCGAGTTGATTGAAGGTCCTCAACGCGTTCTAAATATTGCTGGTGTATGCGTCAAATCAGGATGCGACTGCGGGGTGAGGTAGTGATGGCAACCACAGGCTTTAGAAAGAGTGATAGTTAAGAGGAGGAGTTAGGCAATAACGTTGCTACATTTTTGCTAAATTGAATTTATTGAAATTTGTAAGGCCTTGAATTTAAAAGATTATTTTTGATTCTCTTTCCAGTCCATCATCGGCGCAACGCTGAAGCGGCGATTGGGCTCCGGTCGTTTTGTTGCTGGGCTGGATGGTGAGTCTGAGCGCATTTTTTACTGCCTTCGGGTGCTTGAGCGGTGCTGACAATAGCGGTTCGATCCGCCAAGGATGCATGTTCGTGGGCGCTGGCGTCGCGCCAAGCGGATCGGACGGCATTTTATCAGGAAAGCCGGCGCAGGGAGAGCAGGGCGCGGCGGCGTTGCAACCGCGCAGCATCATTCAGCTATCACTGTCCGTAAAGGAGTCACCTCCTTACAATGCGAGCCTTTTCGCAAAAGCTCAGTGTTTATGACGTCTCTGATCCGTTCGTTAGTGGTACTGCTGTTTACCTGCTCCTATGCATTTGCCGATGCGCCTGCCAGTTTCTCTGCGGCGAAAGCCGTGGCCAAGCAAAGAATATTCTTTGACCAACTAGCCGTGGATCAGGGGGATTTGTACTGCGGTTGCCGCTGGGATTGGGTGGGGCGCTCGGGCGGCCGTGTTGATGCCCGTTCCTGCGGGTATGAGACCCGAGCCCAGCAAACTCGGGCCGAGCGTATTGAGTGGGAGCACATTGTACCGGCCTGGGTGTTTGGTCATCAGCGCCAGTGCTGGCAGAACGGTGGCCGGGCCAACTGCGTGGCGAATGATGCGCTGTTCCGGGTGATGGAAGCCGATCTATTCAATCTGTATCCGGCGGTGGGCGAAGTGAATGGCGACCGCAGCAACTATCAGTATGCGATGGTGGGCGGGGCGCCTGTGCAATATGGCGCCTGCATGTCAAAGGTCGACTTTCGGGCACGCTCGGCTGAGCCGCGGGACGAAGTCAAAGGGTTGGTCGCTCGGGTGCATTTTTACATGTATGACCGCTACGGGCTGACGATGGCTCGTCAGCAGCAGCAACTGCTGATGGCGTGGGATCGGCAGTATCCGGTGACGGACTGGGAACGTGAGTGGAGTGATCGTACGGCGCGGGTGATGGGGCACGAGAACCCCTTCGTGACCGGTGCTGCGGTCTGGACGCGAGGTTACAAGCCGTCTCGCGCGGGGTTGATGCTTTCCAATCCGGGTACAGCGAGCGTCGCAACGGTCAGCGATGGCGCAATTATTGGTAACCGAAACAGTCGGGTGTACCACCTGCCGGAAGGGTGCCCAAGCTATGGTAGTGTCGCGGCGCGCAATCAGGTGCATTTCCAAACCGAGGCTGCCGCACAAGCCGCGGGATTTAGAAAGGCAGGCAATTGCCGGGATTGATCGCTGCGCAGGCGCTACGCGCCAAGGCGGGCTGTCTCAATAGAGCCAGCCCCGCCCCGGCGGGAATTACGGCTCGGCGCAGCTATTTGGGGAACAACGCGGTCACGATCAGTCGCGCACCTAACCCCTCTGGACCGTTCTCTGTGCTGTCGACCCAGTAACGTAGGCCTGCGCCGAAACTGAAAAGCTGCCCCCCTATGGGAACCACCTTGGAGACGACAAAGTTGACCGGCACCGCGCTGTCGTTGTTCTCCCAGTCGCGAGTAGCCTCGCTGTTCAACGTGTAGGTCACCGCAGACGGGGTGGTGTAGCTGGCGAAGGGCTGAATGAAGGTGGTGTTGATGTCGGTATCCCGGCCTGCATCGGCGACATCGACCAGATGATTGAACAGCATGCCAATGGTCCATGGGCCGCTCTGGCGCAGTGCAACGCCTGTTGGGCCGGCAGCCCAGGTGTCGGCGGTCAGCTCATCTTCGGAGCCAGTAGGCAACAGGAACACTGGACCGGCGCCCCAGATCCAGCCGCTGGCGGTCGGCTCCTTGGGCGAGAAAAACAGACTCTGAACGATATCGCCGGTGCCTGTCTGGCTGCCTGCGCCGGGGAAAATGTCGCTTTGGTGGGTGATCGGCAGGATGGTGCGGGAAATTATGTTCCAGTCATCAGTGATGGAGATCGGGACCACTGGCTGGATGTTAAGGGTATGTCGATCGCCATCGTTGTCAGGGCCAATGTTGTGGTCGTAGTTGTACTGGAACGGCACGCTGATCAGAGCGGCGACGGGGTTGCTCAGCGACTTGGCGAGGTCTTCGGCACTCTGCTGGGCCATCAGGTCGAGCGGCGTGCAGAGCAGCAGGGTGGCTATCGACGTTGCATAGACGGGGTATTTCATTAACGGTCCTCTTCCTTGGGCACCTATGGCCGGTATTCCGTCAAGCGTAGCGGAGCGCTCTGCATTCGTCATGGCGGTAATCCTCTTTACTCTCGATGTTTACCATTCATCCCGTTGATGGCGTTGTGATCACGTCAGGCCTAGTGCTATTCGACCGCCCCCTTGATCGTCCAGACTGCCTCTAAAATGCGTTCCAGAGGCGTTCAGCCTGCCAAGCAGCAAGGCGCTACAACAATAGAGAGGTCAGTCCATGCAACAGCCACAACAAGCCAAGAATGCCTGGCGGGTGCTCTTTCTGTTATTTCTGGCGAACATGTTCAACTTTTTCGATCGAACCATCCCGGCGATTATCATTGAGCCGTTGCGCATGGAGTGGGATCTCAGTGACTTTCAGCTGGGGCTCGGGGGTACCGCGTTTACCGTAATTTATGCGCTGGCTGGCATCCAGCTTGGGCGCATGGCCGATATTGGTTCGCGGCGCAAGATCATGGGCTGGGGCCTTGCGGTATGGAGCGGTTTTACCGCGCTGACCGGTGCTACCTGGAATTTCTGGAGCTTCCTGATCATTCGCATGGGAGTGGGTGTAGGGGAGGCGAGCTACGCGCCGGCGGCCAACTCATTGATCGGAGATCTGTTTCCTGCGCACAAGCGGGCTCGCGCCATGGGGATCTTCATGCTGGGGCTGCCGCTTGGTCTGCTGTTGGCGTTCTTTACGGTCGGGGCGATGGTGGAAGCGTTCGACAGCTGGCGAGCGCCCTTCTTCATCGCTGCCGTACCCGGGTTGGTGCTTGCGGTGTTTATCTTCTTGATCAAGGAGCCGGCACGCGGCGCCGCTGAGGTAGTCAGGACGAGCAGCGCGCCGGTCGACCAGCCGATCCGCAAAATTTTTGCCGTGCGCACGTTCTGGTGGCTAACGCTGGCTGGCCTGGCTTATAACTTTGCGTCGTATGCGTGTAGCTCGTTCATGGTGCCGATGCTGCAACGCTACTTTCATCTGTCGCTGCAGCAAGCAGCGGTGTCGACAGGTGTCATCGTTGGGGTGACCGGTTTGATTGGCTTGACTACCGGTGGCTGGATTGCTGACAAGGTGCATCAACGCTGGGCTACCGGTCGCTTGATGTTCGGAGCAATCAGCATGCTGATCTCCGCGTTGGCTACTGGTTATGCGCTGTTGGCAGGTGAAATCGAGATCGGTGTCTTTATTGGGATCTTCGCCTTTGGCTGGTTGTTCTCCTACAACTATTTCACCAGTGTTTACACGGCGATTCAGGATGTAATCGAGCCGCGTTTACGCGGCACGGCGGTAGCGCTCTTTTTCGCCTGCTTGTATCTGCTGGGAGGGGCTCTGGGGCCGGTTGTCGTGGGCTTGCTGTCGGATCATTTCGCCGAAGCTGCGCGTGTCGCTGCCGGTGCTGCGGAGATGAGCGAGGTGTTCAAGGCGCAGGGCTTGCATGATGCAATGATCTCCATTCCTGTCGCGTTGCTGGCGGCGATGGCAGCCCTGTTAGTCGGTGCACGGTACTTTGTTGCCGATGCGAAAAAGATGGAGGCAACGATGACCTCTGATGCGCAACTGGTGGATGACAGCGACGAGGCAGTTGCTCCAGCCTGACCTCCAGAGGCAGCAATAAAAAACCCGGCATTTGCCGGGTTTTTTATTGCTGCCAGTACAGAGTTACTGCTGGCCTTTCTCAAGGAACTCAGGTACCAGCTCCGACATGTTGAAGCTCTTGGCGGCCTGTACCGGCGGGTAGTCGGCCAGAGACTTCAGGTGGGCACCAAGTAGTTCACCCATCGGTGCCATCTGCCAGGAAACCTTCTGCAGCAGGTGACCATAGGCGTCGACGGTGTCATAGCTCTCGAACGGGTCCATGCGCAGGTTGAACACCATGGGTGCGGTGCGGCCGACCACGTTGTCGTAATAGTCTTCCTTGAGCGAGAAGTGCCACTTCCATTGGCCCATGCGTACTGCGGTCAGGTTCGACTCGTAGTAGTAGATCTCGGTATTACGCGCGGAGTGATCGGATTCGCCAGTCCAGTACGGAACATTGTTGATGCCGTCGATGTACTGCTTCTTCTCATTCATGACTTGAGCCGCGACGTCCTCAACGCCAGCAGCGGTAGCCAGGCTGGTGAACATGTCCTGGTGATCCTGGATGCCGTTGAGGATGATGCCCGGCTGGATCTTGCCCGGCCATTTGAGCAGCGAGATAACCCGTACGCCGCCTTCGTAGGTGGTCATCTTCTCGCCACGGAACGGGGTGGTTGCACCGTGCGGCCAGGAGTTGTGCTCGGGGCCGTTGTCGGTCGAGTACCAGACGATGGTGTTGTCCTCCAGGCCGGAGTCCTTGAGAAACTGCAGTACCACACCAATGTCGTGGTCATGCTGCAGCATGCCAGAGCCGTGCAGGTCAGCTTCACTGGTGAAGTTCTCGGCCGCATAGCGCCACTCATCATTCAGGCGGGTGTACACGTGCATGCGGGTCGAATTCAGCCAGACGAAGAAGGGTTTGTTTGCCTCCTGGGCTCTCTTCATGAAGTCGATGGCCAGAGGAGTAACTTCGCCGCCGTCAAAGTCTTTCATGCGCTCCTGGGTGAGCGGGCCGGTATCTTCGATGGTCTGTCGGCCAACCACGCCGAACCGGGGATCCTCGGTGCGGTCGTTTTTGTCGGAGGCGTAGGAATGAATGACTCCGCGCGCTCCAAACTTCTTGCGATACTCCTCTGCACCGCCTGGATAGGCGTTGGCAAAGTTCTGGTAGTCGCGCTGCTCTTCCTCCTCCATCACGTTCAGGTGATAGAGAATGCCGAAGAACTCGTCAAAACCGTGTGCGGTAGGGAGGTGCGCGTTGCGGTCGCCCATGTGGCTCTTGCCGAACAGGGCGGTGGCATAGCCTTCGCCTTTCAATACTTCCGCCAGGCTGGGTGACTTGTCGCTCCAGCCCAGTGCATCGCCGGGCTGGCCGACGGTAGTCATGCCGGAGCGAATCGGGAACTGACCCGTGATGAATGCAGCGCGGCCCGCGGTGCAGGAGGGTTGCGCGTAGTGGTCGGTGAAACGCACGCCCTGCATGCCAATGCTGTCAATGTTGGGGGTGGTGTAACCCATGGTTCCCATCCCATAGGCGCTGACGTTCTGCCAGCCGATGTCATCACCCCAGATGACCAGGATATTGGGCTTGCTGTCTGCCGCCTGCGCCCCGGTAGCGCAGACTAGTACTGCAGCGGCGAGCAGGCTGCGGGTTTTTGAACGGGTGTCCATGTGTGCTTCCTCGTAAATGACAGTCCATCGTCCCGCGCCGTACAACGTTCATCGGGCGAGCGTGGGAATCAGTCTAGACAAGGATTTTGCCGGCCGCGCTGACTTAGAGCACTTTTTGCAGGGCGTCGAGCAGATTGCTGACCTTGGTCAGGGTCTCCTGATATTCGGCATCCAGCTCGGAGTCGGCAACGATGCCGCCGCCGCCCCAGCAGTAGATCTGCCCCTCTTGGCAGACGAGGCTGCGGATGGCGATATTGAAGTCCATCTGGCCCTCGCAGCCGAGGTAGCCGACGCTGCCGCAATAGAGACTGCGACGCACGGGTTCCAGTTCTTCGATGATCTGCATGGCGCGAATCTTTGGTGCGCCAGTGATTGATCCGCCGGGGAATGCGCGCATCAGCAGGTCTATAGCGTCGCAATCACTGCGCAGCTGGCCGGTAATGCTGCTCACCAGATGGTGCACGTTCGGATAGCTTTCCAGGCTGAACAGCTCTGGCACTCGGATGCTGCCCGGCTCGCAGCTGCGGCCCAGATCATTGCGTAGCAAATCGACAATCATCAGGTTTTCGGCACGATCCTTCGCGCAGCCTTGCAGTTCAGCAGCTAAGGCTTCGTCTTGGGCCGGCGTCTGCCCGCGCGGTCGGGTGCCTTTGATCGGCCGGGTCTCGACGCGGCCGTTCTGGACTTCGATAAAGCGTTCCGGCGACAGGCTGAGCAGGGCGCCGCCGGCGGTTTCCAGATAGGCGGAAAACGGCGTTGGACTGCGCTCGCGCAGGGCCGCGTAGGCGGTCAGAGGATCGCCGCAGTAGCGGCTGCTGAAGCGTTGCGCGAGGTTGATCTGATAGCAGTCGCCAGCGTGAATGTAGTGTTGGATACGCGAAAACGCAGCGGCGTATTGCCCTTTGTCCTGTTCGGCGACAAAGGGCGCAGCCAGTTCAAAACCGTCTTGTGGTGGAGTGGCCTGATCGAGTTGCGCAATCAGCCGCTGCCGGCGTTCGGCGCTGACCTGTGGGTGGAATACCATCCAGCAGCGCTGAGTTTGATGATCGCTGACCAGGCACCAGTCATACAGGCCGAAGCTCAGATTCGGCAGGCCGATGTCGTGACGGGCGCTGCTGGGCAGGGTTTCCAGTTGGCGGCCGTAGTCGTAGGCCAGATAGCCCACCAGTCCGGAGCCGAACGGGAGCTGCAGGCCGTCAGGCCAGCGGGCAGGGCCAAGCTGTTGCAGCGCGGCGCGCATGAGCTGCTGTACGACTTCAGCGGGTTGGTCGTCGGTAATCTGCAGCAGCGGCCCCGCGCACAGCAGACTGTAGCGCCCGAGCTGGCTGCGCTGGTCGGCCGAGTCGAGCAGTACCGGTGCGCCCAGCTCCCGGACTGCATTGAGTCGCGGGACTGGGTTGGCCTGATAGCTGAGCGGGTGAAGCTGATACTCGGGAAGGGTGCCGGTCATGCGTTGCTGGCGTTCGCCTCTTCGCTGGACAACGGGGCGTCCAGCAGCTTGGCAAAATGCTTCTGGGAGAAGGCTACACGTTCTTCGACGGACTCTTCGCGGCCTTCTTTCTTGAGTTGCGCGATGTGCCGTTCGACGATGTGGGCGCGGGTGGTCAAGCCCGCGTCATTGGCGATCTGAATGTTCAGGCCGGGGCGCGCATTGAGCTCCAGAATCAGCGGGCCCTTGTCCTGGTCCAGTACCAGATCGACGCCGATGTAGCCGAGGCCGGACAGCTCGTAGCAGGAGGCAGCGAGACGCATGAAGCCGTTCCAGTCCGGCAGCTGTACGCCGTCCACCTCGTTGGTGGTGTCTGGATGCTTGCTGATGATCTTGTTCAGCCATGTGCCTTTCAGGGTGATGCCCGTTGCCAGATCCACGCCAACGCCGATGGCCCCCTGGTGCAGGTTGGCCTTGCCGCCAGATTGGCGGGTCGGCAGACGCAGCATGGCCATGACCGGGTAGCCCATCAGGCAAATGATGCGGATGTCCGGCACACCTTCGTAGCTGATGCTTTTGAAAATCTGATCCGGGGTGACTCGGTACTCAATCAGTACGCGATCACGGTGACCGCCCAGCGAGTACAGGCCGGACAGAATGCTGGAGATGTGGTGGCCGATCTCGTCACGGCTGATGATCTTGCCAGAGACGGTCCTGTACATGCCCTCAAAGCGGTCGGCGATGACGATGATGCCGTCACCGCCGGCGCCCTGCGCCGGCTTGATCACAAAGTCGCGGTGCTCGGCGACGATGCTGTCGAAGGTGTCGAAGTCCTTCTCGGTCTCGATAATGCCGTACAGCTCCGGTACGTGAATGCCGGCGGCAATGGCGCGCTCCTTGGTCAGGATCTTGTCGTCCACCACCGGATACAGGTGCCGCTTGTTGTACTTGAGCACGTAGTCGGCGTTGCGGCGGTTGATGCCCATCACACCGGCGTCGGATAGCGCTTTCCAGGTTTTCCAGAAGAACATGTCGTTTCCTCAGCTCTTGGTCAGCGCCTTGAAGCGCACCAGTTCGGTGAGGCGGTAACCGCGGTAGCGACCCATTGCCAGCATGAAAGCTACCAGGATCAGCAGCACTGCCGGGAAGGTAAATACGAAGTAGGTCAGCTCCGGAATGGTCATCAGCAGGTGCGCCAGTGTTGCCGCGATCAAGGTGCCAACGGCCGCCTTGAGTGACTGCGCGCCACCGCGCTCTTCCCAGGTAATGGACAGGCGCTCGATGGTCATGGTCAGAATCACCATCGGGAACAGCGACACGGCCAGAGCCTTTTCCATGCCCAGCTTGTGGCTAAACAGGCTGATGGCGGCGATGACTAGCACCACGAAGGTCAATACCACTGACAGGCGCGGCAGCATCTGCAACTTGAGGTGTTCGAGGTAAGAGCGCAGTGACAGACCCAGGGCGGTGATCAGAGTGAACAGCGCAATACCCCAGCCGAGCTCGGTCTCGCGGAAGGCGAGGGCGATCAGCACGGGGGTAAACGTACCCAGGGTCTGCATGCCGATCAGGTTGCGCAGAATCAGGATCACCAGCACGCCAACCGGGATCATGATCATGACCTGGTAGACGCGCTGGGCCTGCAGCGGCAGGCCATACAGGGAGTATTCCAGCAGCGCCGATGCGCTGTTCTGGGTAGTCAGCTTGGCCAGGCGCAGGGCGTTCATTTCACTGTTGCTGACAGTCAGGGTGACGTTCGCCTGACGACCGCCTTCCAGAGCCAGCAGCGGATCACTGCCAGTCCACCAGACCAGACGGTTGTCGGGGATGCCCTGTTGCCCGGTCTCCGGGTGGAAATACAGCCAGCGCTCGCCGTTGTAGCTGCGCAGCCAGAGTTCAGGCGTCTGGGCTTCGGTGTTTTCCAGGCGGATGGTGTGAACCAGCTCCAGCGGGATGCGCGCGTTGGACAGCAGCAGATCGATGACCCGGGCCTTGTCCATCGCAGAGGTACCACCGGCGAGCAGCAGCTTGACGTTGTCGTCAGTGATGTCGTTGACCCGGCGGATAGTTTCGCTGATGAAGGTTTCGATATCAGCCGAGTGCTGCCGAATTGGGTTGATCAGCGCGTCGGCAGCAACCTGTTCCGGGCCTTCGAGCTGGATCGGTTGTGGCGGTGGCGGCGGTGCGGCCTTGGCCTGCTCCTCGCTGTAGCGCTTGGTCAGTACCAGGCGGTAGTAAAGCGTCTGGGTGCCGCTGGCGCGACGAGACGACCAGGTCACGCGGCGGTTGCTTTTCTGGTTGTTGATGCTGACGCCGTAGTTGTTGGAGATAAAGCTCTCGTTCAGGCTGACGTAGTCCTGATTGAGCGGTGGAATAAAGAACTGCGCCTTGATCGGCGTGCCGGGTGCTGCGCGAAACTCCACTTTTGCGTCCAGACTCCAGATGTCGTCGGTTTCATCCTCGGTAACCGGGATATCGAGGACATAGATCTGGTAGCCGGTAATGAGTACGCCAAGGGCAACAAGCGTAGCGATCAGGATCTTCAGGTGCAGATTTATTGATTGCATAGTTATCTCAACAACTGTTGTAGGTCGGCCTGACTGTGGGGCACTCCGGCAGGCGCGGCAGGCTGGCGGCATCTTAGCATGCGCGCACGGCGCCTCGTAGATACCCCGCAGAGCCTTTTTTTCGGCCCATCGGCAGACCTGCACGACGCCGAGGGGTTCCCCTGACGTTGCTGACAATCGCTGCACGAATCGGCTGTTTCAGCATAGATCAAAGCCCGTTATTTGGTGGATTGTTGACAATCTAGTGTTTTTAGGCGCAAAATCTCGCCTGTTTTCAACCCCGTGAATAGGATTGTAGACAATTGGTTGATGCCACTCTTGAGTCGCCCGCCCAGACCCTGTCCGACGGTGCCTTTGAACGCATTCAGGCAGCGATCGTCAAAGGCGAGATCGCGCCCGGCACGCGTATCAGCGAGCAATACCTGTCCACTACCTTTGGTATCGGTCGCGGCCCTCTGCGTGAGGCGATCCGCCGCCTGGAAGGTCGGCGGCTGGTGGTGCGCATTCCCCATGCCGGGGTGCGAGTGGTGTCGCTGGACTACGCTGAGCTGATCGAGCTGTATCACGTGCGAGAGGCGTTGGAAGGCATGGCGTGTCGTCTGGCTGCACAGAACATGACCGACGAGGAGATCGCCGCGCTGCGCGATGTGCTCGCCATGCATGAGCAACACAGCGGGCTCAAGGCCAACAAGTCCTACTATCAGCAAGAAGGCGATCTGGATATCCACTATCTGATCGTGCAGGGGAGCAAGAATCGCACCCTGAGTCACATGCTCTGCGATGAGCTCTACCAGCTGGTGCGCATGTACCGCTACCGCTTCTCTACTACCCCTAAACGGCCAAAACAGGCCTTTGCCGAGCACCACAATATTATTCAGGCCATTGCTGATCGCGATGGCGAGCTGGCGGAAATGCTGATGCGCCGTCATATCAGCGCATCACGCCGCAACATCGAGCGTCGACTGCAGGAGCAGGGCGATGCTGTCACTTCCTCAGGAGGAACAGTCTGATGTCGAAAACCCCGGGTAAACGTTTCCGCGAAGCACTCGCCGCCGAAAGTCCGCTGCAGATTATCGGTGCCATTAACGCCAACCACGCGCTGCTGGCCAAGCGCGCCGGTTTCCAGGCTATCTACCTGTCGGGTGGCGGTGTGGCCGCCGGTTCGCTGGGTCTGCCGGATCTGGGTATCAACACTCTGGAAGATGTGCTGATCGACGTGCGTCGCATCACTGACGTTTGCGACCTGCCGCTGCTGGTCGACATCGACACCGGCTTTGGCCCTAGCGCGTTCAACATTGAGCGTACCGTCAAGAGCCTGATCAAGGCAGGCGCAGCGGCTGCCCACATCGAAGACCAGGTCGGCGCCAAGCGCTGCGGCCACCGTCCGGGCAAGGAAATCGTCTCCACCGAAGAGATGGTCAACCGCATCAAGGCGGCAGTCGATGCCAGGACCGATCCGGACTTCTTCCTGATCGCCCGTACCGATGCCATCCAGGCCGAAGGTGTCGATGCGGCCATCGAGCGCTGCAAGGCCTACGTTGAAGCAGGCGCCGACGGCATCTTCGCTGAAGCCGCCTACGATCTGCCGACCTACGAGCGTTTCGTGAAAGAGCTGAATGTACCGATCCTGGCCAACATCACCGAGTTCGGCGCTACGCCGCTGTTTACCCGTGACGAGCTGGCTTCGGTTGGTGTTGCGATTCAGCTGTACCCGCTGTCTGCCTTCCGTGCTGCCAACAAGGCTGCCGAGAATGTGTACAACGCCATTCGCACCGAAGGCCACCAGCAGAACGTGATTGACACCATGCAGACACGTGCCGAGCTTTACGATCGCATCGGTTACCACGCGTTCGAGCAGAAGCTGGACGCCCTGTTCGCTGCCGGCAAGAAGTAAGCACCGGTATTGGCCCCGCGCTGGCGGGGCCGTCATTCATTTATATAAGAACGATCCGTGAGGAGACCAACGCATGACGTCCAACACCGAGACCCCGACTTTCAAGCCGAAGAAGTCTGTCGCCCTGAGCGGCACGGCTGCCGGCAACACCGCGCTGTGCACCGTCGGTCGCAGCGGTAACGATCTGCATTACCGTGGCTACGACATCCTGGATGTCGCCACCACCTGCGAATTCGAAGAAATCGCCCACCTGCTGGTCCACGGCAAGCTGCCGACTATCGCCGAACTGGCTGGCTACAAGGCCAAGCTCAAAGCCCTGCGCGGCCTGCCTGCTGCGGTTATGGCTGCGCTTGAGCAGCTGCCGCCGTCTGCCCACCCGATGGACGTGATGCGTACCGGTGTCTCCGTTCTGGGTTGTGTGTCTCCGGAGAAGGATGATCACAACCACCCGGGCGCCCGTGACATTGCCGACAAGCTGATGGCTTCTTTCGGCTCCATGCTGCTGTACTGGTACCACTTCAGCCACAACGGCAAGCGCATCAACGTTGAGACCGACGATGACTCCATCGGTGGTCACTTCCTGCACCTGCTGCACGGCGAGAAGCCGCGTGAGTCCTGGGTTCGTGCCATGCACACCAGCCTCAACCTGTACGCCGAGCACGAGTTCAACGCCTCTACCTTCACCAGCCGTGTTATCGCCGGTACCGGTTCCGACATGCACTCGTGCATCGCCGGTGCCATCGGCGCACTGCGCGGTCCGAAGCACGGCGGCGCCAACGAAGTCGCCTTCGAGATCCAGAAGCGCTACGACAACCCGGATGAGGCTGAGGCCGACATCCGTGCCCGCGTCGAGAAGAAGGAAGTTGTGATCGGCTTCGGTCACCCGGTTTACACCGTCTCCGACCCGCGCAACAAGGTGATCAAGGAAGTCGCTCGCCAGCTGTCTGCCGAGCAGAACAACACCAAGATGTATGACATCGCCGAGCGCCTGGAAAGCGTGATGTGGGAAATCAAGAAGATGTTCCCCAACCTCGACTGGTTCAGCGCCGTGAGCTACCACATGATGGGCGTGCCCACCGCGATGTTCACTCCGTTGTTCGTGATTGCTCGCACCGCTGGCTGGTCCAGCCACGTGATCGAGCAACGTATCGACGGCAAGATTATTCGTCCGAGCGCCAACTACGTTGGCCCAGAAGATGTGCCGTTCGTGGCACTCAAGGATCGCAAGTAAGATGAATACCCAATTCCGCAAAGCCCTGCCGGGTACCCAGCTGGATTACTTCGACGCCAAAGAGGCGGTTGAAGCGATCCAGGCCGGTGCCTGGGCCAAGCTGCCCTATACCTCCCGCGTTCTGGCTGAACAGCTGGTGCGTCGTTGCGATCCGGCAGACCTGACCGCCTCCCTGGAGCAGCTGGTTTACCGCAAGCGCGATCTGGACTTCCCCTGGTATCCGGCGCGCGTGGTGTGCCACGACATTCTCGGTCAGACTGCGCTGGTCGACCTCGCTGGCCTGCGTGACGCCATCGCCGAGAAGGGTGGTGACCCGTCCAAGGTCAACCCGGTGGTGCCGACTCAGCTGATCGTTGACCACTCGCTGGCCGTTGAAGCGCCCGGTTTCGACCCGGATGCGTTCGAGAAGAACCGCGCCATCGAAGATCGTCGTAACGAAGACCGCTTCCACTTCATCGAGTGGACCAAGACCGCGTTCAAGAACGTCGACGTGATCCCGGCCGGGAACGGCATCATGCACCAGATCAACCTGGAGAAGATGAGCCCAGTGATTCAGGCGCGCGGCGGTGTTGCTTTCCCCGATACCTGCGTCGGTACCGACTCGCACACGCCGCACGTTGACGCTCTGGGCGTTATCGCTATCGGTGTCGGTGGTCTGGAAGCCGAGACCGTCATGCTGGGCCATCCGTCGATGATGCGCCTGCCCGATATCGTCGGTGTCGAGTTGACCGGCAAGCGTCAGCCGGGCATCACCGCGACCGACATCGTTCTGGCGCTGACCGAGTTCCTGCGTCAGGAGCGTGTGGTCGGTGCCTACGTCGAGTTTTTCGGCGAGGGCGCAGACAGCCTGACCATCGGTGACCGTGCGACCATCTCCAACATGTGCCCCGAGTACGGTGCCACCGCCTCGATGTTCTACATCGACGGCCAAACCATCGACTACCTCAAGCTGACTGGTCGCGAGCCCGAGCAGGTGGCGTTGGTCGAGACCTACGCCAAGGAGCTGGGTCTGTGGAGTGATGCGCTGAAGACCGCCGAGTACGAGCGCGTGCTGCGCTTCGATCTGGGCAGTGTCGTGCGTAACATGGCTGGCCCGTCAAACCCGCACCGTCGCCTGCCAACCTCGGCGCTGGCCGAGCGTGGCATTTCCGACGAAGCCAAGTGGGAAGCCGGCAAGGGTGAAGAAGCCCAGGGCCTGATGCCCGATGGCGCGGTGATCATCGCCGCCATCACCAGCTGCACCAACACCTCTAACCCGCGCAACGTGGTGGCCGCCGGTTTGCTGGCCAAGAAAGCCAACGATCTGGGTCTAGTCCGCAAGCCGTGGGTGAAAAGCTCCTTTGCGCCGGGTTCCAAGGTTGCCAAGCTGTACCTTGAGGAAGCAGGTCTGCTGCCGGAGCTGGAGAAGCTGGGCTTCGGTATCGTTGCCTACGCCTGCACCACCTGTAACGGTATGTCCGGTGCGCTGGATCCAAAGATCCAGCAGGAAATCATCGACCGTGACCTGTACGCCACTGCGGTGCTGTCCGGTAACCGTAACTTCGACGGCCGTATCCACCCGTACGCCAAGCAGGCGTTCCTGGCGTCGCCGCCGCTGGTTGTGGCTTACGCCATCGCCGGTACCGTGCGCTTCGACATCGAGCAGGACGTGCTGGGCACTGACAAGGACGGCAATCCGGTCACCCTGAAAGACCTGTGGCCGAGCGACGAAGAGATCGACGCCATCGTGGCCTCCAGCGTCAAGCCGGAGCAGTTCCGGCAGATCTATATCCCGATGTTCGATCTGGGCAGCGTGCAGGAAGCCGAAAGCCCGCTGTACGACTGGCGCCCGATGTCTACCTACATCCGTCGTCCGCCGTACTGGGAAGGCGCGCTGGCTGGTGAGCGTACCCTCAAGGGCATGCGTCCTCTGGCGATCCTGCCGGACAACATCACCACCGATCACCTGTCGCCGTCCAACGCGATTCTGATGAACTCGGCGGCGGGTGAGTACCTGCACAAGATGGGCCTGCCGGAGGAGGACTTCAACTCCTACGCAACCCACCGTGGTGACCACCTGACCGCGCAGCGCGCGACCTTCGCCAACCCGCAACTGGTCAACGAAATGGCCGTGGTGGATGGTGAAGTGAAGAAGGGCTCGCTGGCCCGGGTTGAGCCGGAAGGCCAGGTCATGCGCATGTGGGAAGCGATCGAAACCTACATGAACCGCAAACAGAACCTGATCATCATCGCCGGTGCCGACTACGGTCAGGGCTCCTCCCGTGACTGGGCGGCCAAGGGCGTGCGCCTGGCGGGGGTTGAAGTGATCGTGGCCGAAGGCTTCGAGCGCATTCATCGCACTAACCTGGTGGGCATGGGTGTGCTGCCGGTCGAGTTCAAGCCGGGTACTACTCGCCTGACGCTGGGGCTGGACGGTACTGAGACCTATGACATCAAGGGAGAAGTATCGCCGCGCTGCGATCTGACCCTGGTGATCAATCGCCGCAATGGTGAAGTGGTAGAGGTGCCGGTCACCTGTCGCCTGGATACCGCTGCCGATGTCAGCGTGTACAAGGCTGGCGGTGTGCTGCAGCGCTTCGCCAAGGACTTCCTTGAGTCAGAGCAAGGTTGATCCAGTACCGGGGCGCTTGCGCCCCGGTGTTCTTTTCAGGAGACGTTTTCATGGCTCATGCAGCCCAAGTCAAAATTCCCGCTACCTACATTCGTGGCGGTACCAGTAAAGGCGTGTTCTTCCGTCTGCAGGATCTCCCCGAGCGTTGTCAGGTGCCGGGCGAGGCGCGTGACAAACTGTTCATGCGCGTGATCGGCAGCCCCGATCCGTACAGTGCGCATATCGACGGCATGGGTGGCGCCACCTCGTCGACCTCCAAGTGCGTGATTCTGTCGAAAAGCAGCCAGCCCGAGCACGACGTCGATTACCTGTACGGTCAGGTCTCGATCGACAGCGCGTTTGTGGACTGGAGCGGCAACTGCGGCAACCTGTCGACTGCAGCAGGCGCCTTTGCCATTCACGCGGGCCTGGTTGACCCGGCGCGGATTCCCGATAACGGCATCTGCGTGGTCCGCATCTGGCAGGCCAATATCCAGAAGACCATCATCGCCCATGTGCCGATCACCAATGGTGAAGTGCAGGAAACCGGTGATTTCGAGTTGGATGGCGTGACCTTCCCGGCGGCTGAAATCGTGCTGGAGTTCCTTGATCCGTCCGACGACGGCGAAGAGGGCGGCTCGATGTTCCCCACCGGCAATCTGGTCGACGACCTGGAAGTGCCCGGTGTCGGTACCTTCGAGGCGACCATGATCACCGCGGGTATCCCGACCGTGTTCGTCAATGCCGAAGACATCGGCTATCAGGGCACCGAGCTGCGCGAAGACATCAACAGCGATCCGGCCCAGCTGGCACGCTTTGAGCAAATTCGCATCGCCGGCGCGCTGCGTATGGGGTTGATCAAAACCCCGGAAGAAGCCGCCAAGCGTCAGCACACCCCGAAGATTGCCTTCGTGTCGCCGCCCAAGACCTATCAGGCTTCCAGTGGCAAGCAGATCGAGGCATCTGACGTCGACCTGCTGGTGCGCGCCCTGTCCATGGGCAAACTGCACCACGCCATGATGGGTACCTGCGCGGTCGCCATCGGCACCGCAGCAGCCATTCCGGGCACGCTGGTCAACCTGGCTGCCGGTGGTGGTGAGCGCGAAGCGGTGCGCTTTGGTCATCCGTCCGGATCGCTGCGCGTCGGCGCTGAAGCCAAGCAGGTCGACGGTCAGTGGGTCGTTACCAAAGCCATCATGAGCCGCAGTGCGCGGATTCTGATGGAAGGCAACGTTCGGGTACCGGGCGACGCGTTCTGATGTGCTGCTCCCCGTCGCGTGCTAGGCTCGAGCGAGTCTGCTAACGCGGTGGGGAGGAGTGATGAATCTGGATCTGTCGGGCCGGCGTGCGCTGGTCTGTGGTGGTAGTCAGGGGCTGGGTGAGGCGTGCGCCCGGCAACTGGCCGAGCAGGGTGCAGAAGTGGTGTTGCTGGCCCGTTCGCTCGACAAATTGCACGCGGTGCGCGACAGCCTGGTGGCCGAACACGGCCAGCGCCATGCTGTGCTGGCAGTCGATGCCCACGACCGCGCTGCGCTGACGCTTGCGCTGGTTAACGAGCTGGAGCGGGGTGGAGCAATCCACATCTGGCTCAACAACACCGGTGGGCCGGCACCCGGGCGCGCCAGTGACGCCTCACCTGATGCCTATGCCGATGCGCTGACGCAACACATGGTGCACGCGCAGGTCATCCTCAAACACCTGCTGCCCGGTATGCGCGAAGCCGGTTACGGGCGCATTCTTAATGTGCTGTCTACCTCGGTAAAACAACCGTTAAGCAACCTTGGTGTATCCAATACCGTGCGGGCAGCCGTGGCCAACTGGGCCAAGACTCTGGCGAATGAATTAGCCGGTGATGGGATTACCGTCAATAACGTGTTGCCGGGGCTTACGCAGACACCACGGCTGGATAGCTTGATCGCCAATGCAGCCGCCAGTAGTGGGCGCTCGGTTGAACAGGTGGCTAAAGCCATGGCGGCCAGCGTGCCGGTCGGCCGTTTCGCTGAGCCTGCCGAGTTTGCCAATGCGGTCGGTTTTCTGGCTTCGCCCGCAGCAGCCTATATAAGTGGAATCAATCTGCCGGTGGATGGCGGGCGCACCGGCAGTCTCTGATTGGCTGCCTAGATACGAAAACGCCCGGCACTGGCCGGGCGTTCTTCTCTCTGCTGCTGCGAATTACTTGTGCAGGTGTTCGCAGGCGTGCAGGGTGTTTTCCAGCAGGCAGGCGCGGGTCATCGGGCCTACGCCACCCGGTACTGGGGTGATCCAGCTGGCACGCTCGGCCGCTGGGCCAAACTCGACGTCGCCAACCAGGCGGCCGTCGTCCATGCGGTTGATGCCCACATCAATCACGATTGCGCCAGGCTTGATCCATTCACCCTTCACTAGCCCCGGCTTGCCGGCAGCAACCACTACCAGATCCGAGCGACGGATATGGTCTTCGAGGTTCTTGGTAAAGCGGTGAGTCACGGTGGTGGTGCAGCCAGCCAGCAGCAGCTCCAGCGCCATGGGGCGACCAACGATGTTGGAGGCGCCAACGACCGTTGCATCCAGGCCATAGAGATCAACGCCAGTGCTCTTGAGTAGGCGAACGATACCCATTGGAGTGCAGGGGCGCAGCAGCGGCATGCGCTGGGCCAGGCGGCCAATGTTGTAAGGGTGGAAGCCATCGACGTCTTTATCGGGGCGGATACGCTCCAGCAGCTGGGAGGCTTCCAGGTGTGCCGGCAGCGGCAGCTGGACCAGAATGCCGTCGATCTCCGGATCGTCATTCAGGTTGTCGATCAGGTCGAGCAGCTCCTGCTGGCTGGTGGTTGCCGGCAGGTCGTGCGAACGGGACAGGAACCCGACTTCTTCGCAATCCTTGCGCTTGTGCGACACATAGACCTGCGAGGCTGGGTCGCTGCCGACCAGAATTACCGCCAGGCCCGGCAGGCGCTGACCGTTATTCTTGCGTTCGGTGACTTTGCTGGCGATTTCCTTGCGGAGGTTGGCGGCAATCTGCTTGCCATCAATGAGTTGGGCGTTCATGGGGTTCCTGACGCAGAAAAAAGTGGCGCTATTGTGGCACGCCGAACCCCGCGGAAAAAGGGCGAGCAGGGCAGGTTGTCGGAAAACCCCGATGACTGCGCTGAATCGTCGCGCCGATAGCCGCGAATAAATGAGGGAATCAGGATAACCTCCTCATGTGATTAAATTTTTTTGAAAGGGACGTTGACGTGGTGGGCGTCGCTAAGTATTATTCGCCCCGCTTCACAAACACAGCGACACCGGTTTGGAAGGCGACCAGGCAGCACCGAATGAGCGTCACAAGTTCACTCGGAAATCTGATCCCTAGCGGGTGATAGGTTGCACAGGGCGCCCGTAGCTCAGCTGGATAGAGCATCCGCCTTCTAAGCGGATGGTCGCAGGTTCGAGTCCTGCCGGGCGTGCCATTAAGGCAAGGCTGTGTTGGTCGAGAAGCATGTAGTGGTGGGCGTAGCTCAGTTGGTAGAGCACAGGATTGTGACTCCTGTTGTCGTGGGTTCGATCCCCATCGTCCACCCCACTTATTCAAGAAAATGCCAGGCACTGCCTGGCGTTTTCGTTTGAAGCGCTGCAAAGCGGACGTGGTGAAATTGGTAGACACACCAGATTTAGGTTCTGGCGCCGCGAGGTGTGAGAGTTCGAGTCTCTCCGTCCGCACCATATTGATGTACATGCTTGCTGCTGGATTGTGAGCAAGTGGCTTAAAAGCCGCCCTTCGGGGCGGCTTTTTTGTTTGCCTCTCAATTAAAGGGTGCTTCGGTATGTGGCGCTCTTTTGCTTCAGGGTGCGTCTTTGGTGTTCATCAGCGGGTCTCTTTGTGAAATACCGTTACGCGCTTTATCGCAGCGGTGATGACTTCTGTTATTCAAGCGACTAGAATGTCGACCCTTTGGAATTCACCAATAATCATTTTCTTTGTCTGTTGAACGAGGACTATCCATGCAAGTTTCGGTTGAAACCACTTCCGGCCTCGAGCGCCGTATGACCGTAGGCATTCCTGCCGATCGTATTGAAAACGAGGTCAACAAGCGTCTGCAGCAGACCGCCAAGCGCGCCCGCGTTGATGGTTTCCGTCCTGGCAAGGTGCCGATGAGCGTCATCCGCAAGCGCTTCGGTGCTTCCGCTCATCAGGAAGTTATCGGCGAAGTAATCCAGTCCTCCTTCTACGAAGCTGTCATGCAGGAAAAGCTGAACCCGGCCGGCGCGCCGAGCGTTGAGCCCAAGTCCATGGAAGCTGGCAAGGATTTCGAGTACATCGCTACTTTCGAAGTTTACCCGGAAGTCACCCTGGCTGGCTTTGAGGCCATCAGCGTTGAGCGTCCTGAGTCCGAAGTGACCGACGCTGACGTCGACACCATGCTGGAAACCCTGCGTAAGCAGAACACCCGCTTTGAAGCGGTTGAGCGTGCTGCCGAGAACGGTGACCAGGTCACCATCGACTTCGTCGGCAAGATCGACGGCGAGGCGTTCCAGGGTGGCACTGCCAACGGTACCAACCTGGTTCTGGGTTCTGGTCGCATGATCCCGGGCTTTGAAGAAGGTCTGGTTGGCGCGAAGGCAGGCGACAGCCTGACTCTGAACGTCACCTTCCCTGAGGACTATCAGAACCTGGATCTGGCTGGTAAAGCCGCCGAGTTCGAGACCACTGTTCAGGCCGTTGCTGCTCCGGCGCTGCCGGAACTGAACGACGAGTTCTTCGCTCAGTTTGGTGTTAACGAAGGCGGTCTGGAAGGCTTCCGCGCCGAAGTTCGCAAGAACATGGAGCGCGAACTGCGCCAGGCTATCAAGACCAAGGTCAAGGGCCAGGTCATGGACGGTCTGCTGAACACCAACACTGTTGAGGTGCCGAAGGCGCTGATTAGCACTGAAATCGACCGTCTGCGCGAGCAGGCAGTTCAGCAGTTCGGTGGTGCCAACATCCAGGCTAGCCAGCTGCCGGCGGAGCTGTTCGAAGAGCAGGCCAAGCGTCGCGTCAGCCTGGGTCTGATCGTTGCTGAAGTCGTCAAGCAAAACGACATCAAGCCGGACAACGATCGCGTTCGCGCCATGGTTGAAGAGCTGGCTTCCGCCTACCAAGAGCCGGAGCAGGTCATCAACTGGTACTACCAGAACGAACAGCAGCTGGGCGAAATCCAGTCGGTTGTGCTGGAAGAACAAGTCGTGGATACTGTGCTGCAGAAGGCGCAAGTGACTGATAAGAAAGTCGCTTATGAAGAGGCTGTGAAGCCGGCACAACCTGCTCAGGTTGAAGCTGGTGAGGCCGAGGAAGCTAAAGCAGACGAGTAATTCGCTGCTGCTTTCCGTAAACGCAAGCCAGCCTTCGGGCTGGCTTGTGCGTTTTTGCGACAAGCACATTCGGAGTGACAGGAATCCATGACCCAAAACAGCTTTATGCAGTTGCCCCCAGAAGTGAAGGCCGCAGGCGGCCTGGTCCCGATGGTGATCGAGCAGTCTGCTCGGGGTGAACGTTCCTATGACATTTATTCGCGGCTGCTGAAAGAGCGCGTGATCTTCCTCGTGGGTCAGGTGGAAGACTACATGGCCAATCTGGTTGTGGCGCAGCTGCTGTTCCTTGAGTCGGAAAATCCCGACAAGGACATCCACCTGTATATCAATTCGCCCGGCGGTTCCGTAACCGCAGGCATGGCGATTTACGACACCATGCAGTTCATCAAGCCCAACGTCAGCACCCTGTGTATTGGTCAGGCGTGCAGCATGGGCGCACTGCTGTTGGCTGGTGGCGCTGCTGGCAAGCGTTTCTGTCTGCCGCACGCGCGCATGATGATTCACCAGCCGCTGGGTGGCTTCCAGGGTCAGGCCTCTGACATCGAGATTCATGCCCGCGAGATCCTGTTCATTCGCGAGCGTCTGAACAAGGTGCTGGCGGATCATACCGGTCAGCCGCTCGACGTGATTGCGCGCGATACTGATCGCGACCGTTTCATGAGCGGTGCCGAGGCGGTGGAGTACGGTCTCATCGATCAGGTTCTGGAGTCCCGCTCCGGCGCTGAGTAAGGGTTGTTTAACGCCGGCGTGCCCTGTACGCCGTGCCTTAGCTGCAGGCGGGCGCGGTGTTGCATGACCGGTGCAAGTTGATCGGGTCGCACTTGCAAACTGGGGATAATGCCCCCATCTTTGTATTCGAGAGCGATTCAAGAGTAGGGGTTTTCGATGACCGATATGACTGGGAAGGGCGACGACAACGGCAAACTGCTGTATTGCTCCTTCTGCGGCAAGAGCCAGCATGAAGTGCGCAAGCTGATTGCCGGCCCCTCCGTGTTTATCTGCGATGAGTGCGTTGACCTGTGCAACGACATCATTCGCGAAGAAGTACAGGAAAGTCAGACCGAGAGCAGTCAGCAGAAGCTGCCGACGCCGGTCGAGATCTGCTCGATTCTGGACCAGTACGTGATTGGTCAGCAGCGCGCCAAGAAGGTGCTGTCTGTGGCGGTCTACAACCACTACAAGCGTTTGAATCAGCGTCAGGGCAAGGACGACGTTGAACTCGGCAAGAGTAACATCCTGCTGATCGGGCCGACTGGCTCGGGTAAAACGCTGCTCGCCGAAACGCTGGCGCGCTTGTTGAACGTCCCCTTTACCATCGCCGACGCGACCACCCTGACCGAAGCCGGTTACGTGGGTGAAGACGTTGAGAACATCATTCAGAAGTTGCTGCAGAAGTGCGATTACGATGTGGAGAAGGCCCAGATGGGTATCGTCTACATCGACGAAATCGACAAGATTTCGCGCAAGTCTGACAACCCCTCGATCACTCGTGATGTGTCGGGTGAGGGGGTGCAGCAGGCACTGCTGAAGCTGATTGAAGGCACCGTTGCCTCCGTTCCGCCGCAGGGTGGCCGCAAGCATCCGCAGCAGGAGTTTCTGCAGGTAGATACCCGCAACATCCTGTTCATTTGTGGTGGTGCGTTTGCCGGCCTGGAGAAGGTCATCCGTGATCGTTCCGAGAAGAGCGGTATCGGCTTTAACGCGACTGTCCGCAGTAAGGATGCCGGCAAGAAAGTCGGTGACACCCTGAAGGATGTCGAGCCGGACGATCTGGTACGTTTTGGTCTGATTCCGGAATTCGTTGGTCGTCTGCCGGTTATCGCGACGCTGAACGAGCTGGATGAAGATGCACTTATTCAGATTCTGACCGAGCCGAAGAACGCGCTGACCAAGCAATATGCGCGTCTTTTCGATATGGAAGACGTGGAGCTGGAATTCCGTACCGATGCGCTGAAGGCGATTGCCTCCCGTGCGCTGGAGCGTAAAACTGGCGCCCGTGGCCTGCGCTCCATTCTGGAAAGCGTGCTGCTGGAAACCATGTACGAAATCCCCTCTGCTGAGAACGTCAGCAAGGTGGTCATCGATGAAAACGTCATCAGTGGCGACGCCAAGCCGCTGCTGATCTATGAGACGCCGGAGCAGCCGCCCAAGGCTGTACCGGAAGACTGATCGTCGATGTTGCGACGCCGCCCCCGGGCGGCGTTGTTGTTTCCGGGCTGCTGTTCTGCAACCTGTTTGTCATTGATGCTGTTCCCGCGCTTGTAATTTTCCGCAGCAGCCCCCATGTTGAAACCATGACTTCTACACGTATCGGTGCCGCATTGCAGGGTACCCTTCACCGAGCGAGCCTCTGCCATGACGACTTCTAGCGAATTCCCGCTCCTGCCACTGCGTGATGTAGTGGTGTATCCCCATATGGTCATCCCGCTGTTTGTCGGGCGTGACAAATCCATTCAGGCGCTCGATGCGGCCATGTCGGCCAACAAGCAAGTGCTGCTGGTCGCCCAGCGTGACCCCGGTGATGATGATCCGAGCCGCGACGGCCTTTACGAGATGGGCACCCTGGCAACCATCCTTCAGCTGTTGAAGCTACCCGACGGCACGGTGAAAGTGCTGGTCGAGGGTGAGCGTCGTGCGCGCATTACCGAGCTGGATGATATCGACGGTTATCAGCGAGCCGACGTTGAGCTGCTGGACGATTCTGAGTTGGACGAGCGCGAGGCTGAAGTGCTTGTGCGTAGCCTGATGAGCCAGTTCGAGCAGTTCGTTCAGCTTGGCAAGAAGGTTCCTGCGGAGGTCGTTTCTTCGCTCTCGAGCATTGATGAGCCCGGTCGCCTAGTCGATACCATGGCAGCGCATCTGTCGCTGAAGCTGGACGAGAAGCAGAAGATTCTGGAAATCCTGCCGCTGCGTGATCGCGTTGAGCATGTGCTTGGCGTGCTTGATGGCGAGATTGATCTGCTGCAGGTCGAGAAGCGCATCCGTGGCCGCGTCAAGAAGCAGATGGAGCGCAGTCAGCGCGAGTACTACCTTAACGAACAGATGAAGGCCATCCAGAAGGAGATGGGCAATCTGGAGGACGGCCACAGCGAATTTGACGACCTGCGCCGCAAGATCGACGAGGCGGGCATGACCGAAGAGGCGCTGGCCAAGGCCAACGCTGAGTTGAACAAGCTGAAGATGATGTCGCCGATGTCGGCCGAGGCCACGGTTGTGCGCTCCTACATCGATTGGCTGACGGCTGTGCCGTGGAAGAAGGCGACCAAGGTCAAGCACGATATCCAGCGCGCCGAGAAGGTGCTGGAGACCGATCACTATGGCCTGGAAGAGGTCAAAGAGCGCATTCTCGAGTATTTGGCGGTGCAGAAGCGGGTACGTAAGCTGAAAGGCCCCGTGCTGTGTCTGGTGGGCCCTCCGGGCGTTGGTAAGACATCCCTGGGCGAGTCTCTGGCGCGTGCCACCAATCGTGAGTTCGTGCGTATGGCGTTGGGTGGGGTGCGTGATGAGGCCGAGATCCGCGGTCACCGCCGTACCTACATCGGTTCGATGCCTGGCAAGTTGATTCAGAAGATGACCAAAGCAGGGGTGAAGAACCCGCTGTTTTTGCTCGACGAAATCGACAAAATGGGTCAGGACATGCGCGGCGATCCGTCGTCGGCGCTGCTCGAGGTTCTGGATCCGGAACAGAATCACGCGTTCAACGATCACTACCTGGAAGTGGATTACGACCTGTCTGACGTGATGTTCATCTGTACTTCCAACTCGATGAACATTCCCGCGCCGCTGCTGGACCGGATGGAGATCATCCGTATTCCGGGCTACACCGAAGACGAGAAGATCAACATTGCCCAGCGTTATCTCGTGCCGAAGCAGACCAAGAATAACGGTCTCAAGAAGGACGAGTTGACGTTCACTCTGGAGTCGCTCCGCGACCTGATTCGTTACTACACCCGTGAGGCAGGCGTGCGTGGCCTGGAGCGCCAAATCGCCAAGGTTTGCCGCAAGGTGGTCAAGGAGCAGTCTGCTGAGCGCAAGCCCAAGCCGGTGGTGCTGGATGAGGCGTTGCTTGAACACTACCTGGGTGTACGCAAGTTCAAGTACGGTCTGGCCGAGGAGAGCGATCAGGTTGGTCAGGTAACGGGCCTGGCCTGGACCCAGGTTGGCGGCGAGTTGCTCAGCCTGGAGGCCGTTGTGGTGCCGGGTAAGGGGCGCCAGATCAAGACCGGTTCGCTTGGCGACGTTATGCAGGAATCGATCAGTGCTGCGCTGACCGTGGTGCGTAGCCGTGCTGCCAGCCTTGGTATTGCGGCTGATTTTCACGAGAAAAACGACATTCACATCCACGTGCCGGAGGGCGCCACACCGAAGGACGGCCCGAGTGCAGGCATTGGTATGTGCACCGCACTGGTGTCGGCGCTGACCGGTATCCCGGTGCGCGCAGATGTCGCTATGACCGGCGAAATTGCGCTGCGGGGGCAGGTTCTGCCCATTGGTGGCCTGAAGGAAAAACTGCTGGCTGCGCACCGCGGTGGCATCCGTACCGTGATCATTCCGCACGACAATGTGCGTGACCTGAAGGAGATTCCCGAGAAGATCCGCCAGGATATCGAGATCAAACCGGTAAAATGGATTGACGAAGTGTTGGCTATTGCGCTGCAATACTCGCCGGAGCCCTTGAAAGAAGGGGTTGAAGAGATGGTGGCAAAGGATGACAATCGCGAGACTGATGAAAAGGGACGCATCAGTACTCACTGATAAGACCATCAGAGTTTGGTGGGTGATGGATTCCGCTGTGGATGCTTTCACTGACCCGTCCAGAGCGCCGATGGCGCTCCTTGACACGGTTTTTGACCGCTTGCTATAAAGCGGCTTCGACCTAAGCAGGTATGCTGACTGGCCACAGCTTTGCTAAGACCAAAAGCTTACATAATGACTAACAACTCATTGAACTAGATAAGGGGACTTAGAGTGAACAAGTCTGAACTGATTGATGCCATCGCCGCATCTGCCGATATTCCGAAAGCTGCTGCCGGTCGTGCTCTGGACGCCGTCATCGACTCCATCACTGGTGCGCTGAAGGATGGTGATTCGGTTGTTCTGGTAGGTTTCGGTACTTTCGCAGTTAAAGAGCGTGCAGCTCGCACTGGTCGCAACCCGCAGACCGGTCAGCCGATCGAGATCAGCGCAGCCAAGATCCCCAGCTTCAAGGCTGGCAAGGCTCTCAAGGACGCTGTTAACTGATCGCGTCCCTGATCTGATGTGACACGTCCGCAGCTTTGCGGATGTGCTACGGGACCGATGACCAGTTCGCCAGCGATGGCCTCTCGAGTCGGCCCCGACAGTTACCAGAAAGGCGCATCAACCTGATGCGCCTTTTTTGTTGGACAAATAAAAAAGCGACGCCGGAACCATTCCGGAGGCCGATGGCCTTAAAGTCGTATTCTGCAGACGCTTCGGGGGCATGATGCTGCAAACAATGAGGGACAATGCACAGAGCTGGGTCGCCAAGGTGATCGTCGGCATCATCGTGCTGATTTTTGCGCTGACCGGATGGGAGTCCATCAACCGCTTTACCAACAAAGCGGACGAAGCAGCCGAGGTCAACGGTGAACCGATCTCCCGGCTTGAGCTTGAGCAGGCAGTCGCCCTGCAGCGCCGCCAATTGATGCAACAGCTTCAGCAGATGGGCGGCCAGTTTGATCCGAGCATGATCGATGAGGCGTTCCTGCGCAGTACTGTGCTGGACGGCATGATCGAGCGTGCGGTGCTGATTCAGGGTGCCAAGGATGCCGGCTTCCAGATTTCTGATCAGATGATCGACCAGTTGATTCTGACTCAGCCCGACTTTCAGGTTGACGGCAAGTTCGACGCCAACCGCTTTGATGTAGTGATTCGCAACATGGGCATGCCGTCGCGCATGGCCTTCCGTGACCTGGTTCGTCAGCAGCTGCTGATCACCCAGTATCGCAATGGCTATGAAGCCACTGCCTTTGCAACGCCGCTGGAAAGTAAGCAGTTGGCTGCGCTGGAAAATCAGACCCGTGACTTCGCAGCGCTGGCAATCCCGGTTGGTGAGGCCAATGGCGAGATCAGCGATGCCGAGGTTGAAGATTTCTACAATGCCAACGCTCAGCAGTTCATGACGCCAGAACGCGTTGTACTGGAGACGTTGACGCTGTCGCGCAAGGATTTCTTTGATCAGGTTGAGGTTGACGACGAGGCCGTTCAGCAGCTGTATGAGCGTGAAATCGGCAACCTGGCTGAGCAGCGTCGTGCGTCACATATCCTGGTCGAGGTAGGCGATGACGAGGCGGCGGCAAAGGCGCGTATTGATGAAGCGGCTGCCCGCATCGCTGCAGGCGAAGACTTTGCCAAGGTGGCTGAAGAGCTGTCTGACGATACCGGTAGCTCCCGTGATGGTGGTGACCTGGGTTACATCGTCAAGGGTAGCTTTGACGAGGCGTTCGACGATGCGCTGTTTGCTTTGCAGCCGGGTGAAGTCTCTGCACCGGTGCGCACCAGCTATGGTTTTCAGTTGGTCAAGCTGACCGACCTGAAGGCGCCTGAGGTACCCTCGCTGGACTCCATGCGTGATCAGCTGGTTCAGGAGCTGAAGGCCGAGCAGGTTGAGCGTCGCTTCGTGGATGCATCGCAGCAACTGGCGAACCTGGCTCACGAGGCGGCTGATCTGGTTGAGCCAGCTGCGGCGCTGGGGCTGACGATTGAGACTCTGGGTCCGGTTGAGCGTCTGGGCGGTGAAGGTCTGGCGGCCAATCCGAAGGTCATGAACGCCGCGTTCAGCGAGGAAGTGTTGGATAACGGCTTTAACAGCGACCTGATCGAGCTGGATGCCGATACTGTTGTGGTGGTCCGAGTGAAGCAGCATCTGACCCCTGAGCAGCGTCCTCTGGCTGACGTGAGCGCTGATATTCGCACTCAGCTGGCGAACAGCAAGGCCGATCAGGCTGCAGCGGCGCAAGCCGAGCAACTGGTTGAGCAGCTGCGCTCGCAAACCCTGTCTGGAGATGCGGCAGCCGAGCAGCTGGGCTCCGAGTGGCAGCAGCACGAAGCAGTTGGCCGCGGCACAAATCAGGTTGACCAAGCGCTGCTGCGCAACGTGTTCGCCATGCCCAAGCCTGCGTCCGATCAGCCGGTGTATGCCAGCTTCAAGCGTGCCGCCGGTGGGTACTGGCTGGTCAAGCTGAACGGTGTTGCTGTTGCTGAGGATGTGCAGTCGGCTGATGGTGCGAGCGATCAGTACAGTCTGTTCGTTGCTGGCCAGTCGGGCCAGCAGGACTTCGCCGCTGCTCAGCAACAACTGCGCAGTGAGGCCGAGATCGAGCGCTACTAAGCGAGCGGTCGCGGTTGTTGAAGAAAGGCGCTTCGGCGCCTTTTTTCATGTCTGCTGTTTGCGCTGTGGGGCAGTAAGGTCCTGCGGGGCGGATCTTTGCGCATAAAAAAGCCGCTGCGACCATCGGGGGAGTCGCAGCGGCAAGTCCAGGCAAATCGCGTGGGGGGCCTGGATGGAGCGGGATTACTTCAGAGCGATGGTGTAGCTCAGGATCAGACGGTTCTCGTCGATGTCACGGGTTGCGTCGGAGCGGACCATCGCATTGCGCCAGCGCACGGCCAGGTTCTTGAACGTGCCGCTCTGAACGGTGTAGCTGACGTCAATGTCGCGCTCCCATTCACTACCTTCGTTGCCGGCAACCTGGAAGTTATCGCCGGTCACATAGCGAGCAAAGGCGCTCAGACCCGGGACACCGAGGGAGGCAAAGTTGATGTCATAACGCGCCTGCCAGGACTGTTCCTCGGCACGGGTGAAGTCGAGGATCTGCACGTAGTTGACGACGTAGGGATCGGTTTCGGTCAGGTAGGGGAAAGCGGTGTCACCGTCGCTGTCTTGGTAGCCAACCCGGAAGGTGTGTGGGCCAGTCGCGGCTGACAGTGTCAGTGAGGTCAGCTGGTGATCAATGTCCAGCGGCTGATTGCCGTCATCGCTGCTGTCAAACCAGGCGAGGTTGACACCGAGCTTCCAGTTGCCGACCGGCTGAGTGTGAATCAGGTTGACCAGGTTCTGGTTGTAGACGTCCTGCAGCTCCGAGCGCCACAGGCCGATAGTGGTGTTCTTGCTGTTGAAGGCGTAGCTGCCGCCAAGATAGTTGAAGCGGTCGGATGCACCACCAACAGTGGAGCGGATGTCCTCGCGATCGCTGCTGTTGCGGTAGTTCACTTCACGGAGCTGGCCGGCTTGGATGTCGAGGTTCTCGATTTCGTTTATCGAGAGGCTGGCGCCAGTGAAACTCTGCGGCAGCAGGCGTGAGTCGCCGGAGCTGGCGATTGGCAGCTTGGGCATCAGCCCGCCAACCTTGAGCACAGTGTTCGACAGACGCGCCTTGAGAGCGGCAGTCGCCTCACTGTAGTGGCCCTTGCCTTCATCGCCAAAGCTGTTGGCCAGCAACCCGGAACCCGCGCGCTCGTCGTCTGAATCCAGCTTGAGGCCCAAGCCGGCATAGACGTCAACACCGAACCCCAGTGCGCCCTGGGTGTAGCCGGATTCAGCTTTGAAGATAAAGCCTTGGGCCCATTCCTCCGCCTTGGACTGTGCGCCGGGGTCTCTGAGATCGCGATTGAAGTAGAAATTGCGCAGTTGCAGTGACGCGGTAGCATCGTCAGCGAATCCGGCAGCCTGGGTCTGGCTGCAGGCGATCGCCGCGGTGACGGCAAGCGCAAGGGGAGTCACATGCTTCATTGTTATTCTCCTGATGTGAAGGGGGGCATGGGTCATGCCGAGGGAAATAAAGCATGAGGCTGCGCGCCTGACCTTACGACCATCGTCGAACTGTCATGCGTTTGTCGTGAAACTGCAGTGAAGCGTCTGGCGCGAGGGCTCTGTTTTGAGGGTTGCAGGGCGCCTGCTCTATGCGTGAGAGGCGCCCTGTACTTTAGTCTAATGCGGCTGTAATCAGGACATGCCGTTGGTGAAGGCGGGGTTGCTCATGTCAATCAGAGGGCGGATGCCAGCCAGTGCGCGGGTGTAATGCAGCAGCACGTCGAGGTTGTAATCCAGGCGTTGGCGCAGGCGCTCGTCGGCCTGAGACTCGGGTTCATCGCCGTTCATGACGTGGTTTACGTCGCGCACGATCAAGTGTTCCGGGATGTAGCACAGACGGCAATTCTTGTAGCTCGAGGCGCGTAGCTCGCTGATTGGAAAGGCGCCGCCAACACCGGCGGAGATGGCTCCGAGCATGGCGGGCTTATGCGCCAATTGGGCCTTGCTGGCATAGATGAAGAAGTTCTTGATCGCGGGACAGGCCATCCCGTGCCACTCCGGCGCCAGGATGATGGCTGCGTCTGCTGCGCTCAACAACGTTTCGTACTCGCTCCAAGGACCGTTGTCGTCGGCCGGCCACAAGGGTAGCGGCTGTTTGCCCAAGTCGATGATGGACACCGCTTCGGCAGCGAGCGCGTGCTTGTTGATCAGGGTCGTGCGAATGAAGTCGGCGACTTTGGCAGTCTGACTGTCCGTGCGGCTGCTGCCGGCGACGATGACGATTCGATGCATGGTGGGCCTCGACAAGTTGATTGGAGGGGTACTGTACCTGATATGACCGATTGGCTGCCTTTGGTCAGTGGTCTTTGACAGCAGCAGGGGAGTGGGGCAGAGTACGCGGCCTTCGGGGCGCCACGCGTGGCGTGCGGTTGTGGGGCTTGCTGCAAAGGGGCGGCGAGCGACATGCAGATGGGGAGTCAGAAATGAATGCAGTAGTAGCGGCGGTGGCCGTGATGCTGGTACTCAGCCTGTGCCGTGTGCACGTGGTGGTTGCGTTGATTTTCGGTGCGCTGACCGGCGGCCTGCTGGGCGGCCTGGGCCTGGAAACCACGCTGAGCACGTTTCAATCGGGTTTGGGCAAAGGGGCGAATATCGCTCTGAGCTACGCGCTGTTGGGCGCCTTTGCCGTCGCAATTGCCAAGTCGGGCCTGGCCCATGCCCTGGCAGACAAGGGGTTGACGCTGGTCGATAGCCGTCGTGATGGTGGTGGCGCCGTACTGAAGCTGATGCTGTTGCTGGTGCTGCTGGGCGTCGCTATCTCGTCGCAGAATATCCTGCCTATTCATATCGCGTTCATTCCGCTGCTGGTGCCGCCGCTGCTGTTTGTCATGGCGCGTCTGAAGCTGGATCGTCGCGCAGTGGCCTGTGTGCTGACCTTCGGTCTTATTACGCCTTACATGTTCCTGCCGGTCGGCTTTGGCGGGATCTTCCTCAATGACATTCTGCTGGCCAATGTGGCCGAAAGCGGTGTGGTGGTTGAGGGCGTTAACGTAATGCATGCGATGGCACTGCCGGCGCTGGGCATGCTGTTTGGCCTGCTGGTTGCCGTGTTCGTCAGTTACCGCAAGCCGCGTCAATACGACGAGAACCTTATCAGTGAAGTCGAGCGCGCTGAGGCCAGCTACAACCCGATGTCGCTGCTGGTTGCTCTGGGTGCGGTGGTTGCCGCGTTCGTTATCCAGCTCTGGCTGGACTCGATGATCATGGGGGCGCTGGCCGGTTTTGTGATCTTCTCGGTATCCGGTGTCGTGCGCTGGCGCGAGGCCGATGGTGTGTTTACCGAAGGCATGAAGATGATGGCCATGATCGGCTTTATCATGATCGCCGCGGCGGGCTTTGCCGAGGTCATGCGCGCCACCGGTGCGATTGCGACGCTGGTCGACAGCTCTGCCGCGATGATTGGCGATAATCGGGCACTGGCCGCGCTGCTGATGCTGCTGGTCGGTCTGCTGATTACCATGGGCATCGGTTCGTCGTTCTCGACCATTCCGATCATTGCCGCCATTTATGTACCGTTGGCGATGCACCTGGGCTTTAGTCCGGCCGCGATTGTTGCGCTGGTCGGTACTGCGGCGGCGCTGGGTGATGCAGGCTCCCCGGCTTCTGACTCGACCCTTGGTCCGACCGCAGGCCTGAACGTGGACGGCCAGCACAACCACATTTGGGACACCGTGGTGCCCACCTTCATCCACTACAACCTGCCGCTGATCATCTTCGGCTGGATTGCGGTGATGGTGCTCTGAGGCATTGAGGTACAAAAAAAGCCCTGCCGGTTTACCGGCAGGGCTTTTTTTATGCCGTTGATCTGGCGGCTCAGACCCTGAAGCGACGCACCAGCTCGTCGATCTGTCGGCCCAGGCTTGCCAGATGCTGGCCGGCCTGTGCGGTTTCGCGGGCGCCATCGGTGGTCTCGCGGGCCAGTTCGGCAGCCTCTGTGACGTTGCGGTTGACGTCCTCTACCACGGTCGACTGCTGGGTAGTCGCGCTGGCGATGGAGGCATTGAGCGCAACCAGTTGCTGCATCGACTGGGCGATCTGTTCCAGCGCAGCGCCGGCCTCGTTAACCTGATCCACACTGGCCTGTGAGTGGCGGCTGCTGTCGTTGATAACCCCAACCACGGTCTGGGTGTTGGTCTGCAGCTTGCTGATCATGTTGTGAATTTCTTCGGTCGACTGCTGGGTGCGCTGGGCGAGGTTGCGGACCTCGTCGGCGACCACTGCAAAACCGCGGCCCATCTCGCCGGCACGAGCTGCTTCGATGGCGGCGTTCAACGCCAGCAGATTGGTCTGCTCGGCGATGTTGCGGATGACATCCAGTACCTGGGTGATCTCCTGCGCATCGCTCGACAGCGTTTCCATGTGCTTGACGGCAGTGTTGACGCTATCGGACAGCAGGCGAATTTCGTGGATCGTCTTCTCAACCTGCTGACGGCCGTTGTCTGCACCCTGATTGGCGTTCTCGACCTCTTGCGCTGCGGCGTTGGCGTTCTGGGCTACGTCTTGCACACCGTAGGTGATCTCGTTAACTGCGGTGGCCATCAACTCCATGCGCTCGGACTGGTGGCTCATGTCGCTCAGACTCTTGTTGCTGATCTGGTCCAGTTGGTGGCTGGAGCTGATCAGCTGGCGAGCGCTGTCGCCCAGCTGACCGATGATGTCGGCCAGATTGCGGTTGAAGCGGTTGAAGTAACTGGCAATCTGCGACAGCTCATCACGGGCGTCGTCGTCCAGGCGACGGGTCAGGTCAGCTTCACCGCTGGCGATGCCGCGCATGGCGTTGACCACCTTGTCCAAAGGCTGCGAGATGCTGCGGCCAATGATGAACAGCAGGAGGAACATCACGCCGATCACGAGTGTGCTGACCACCAGTGAGGTGATAACCGCGTCGCGGAACTTGGCCTGCATGGCATCCACGTAGATGCCGGTGCCGACCATGTAGTCCCACGGCTTGAAGTGTTTGAATGCAGCAATCTTTTGCGAGCCGTCCTCTTCGCCCGGCTTGGGCCAGGAGTACTGGAAGCTGGCGGTGCCCTCAGCGCGGGCCTTGCGAACCATCTCGGCAATCACATTGACGCCGTCCTGGTTCTGCATGGTGGAGAGATCGGTGCCGACGGTTTGCGGCGCGAGCGGGTGCATGATCATGATGTTATTCATGTCATTGACCCAGTAATATTCGTTGCCGTCGTAACGCAGTGCGGCAAGGGCGCTCAAGGCCTCCTTGCGTGCTTGGTCGCCGGTCAGCTCACCGTTGAGTTCTTTCTGGTGGTAGAACGCCATCAGGTCATGGGCAACCTCGACAAGGTGGGTTGCCTTGACGATTTCGCCGTCACGGATTTCCCGATGCAGATGGGAGAGGGAGATGCCTTCCGTTGTCAGGGTACTGGCCAGTGCGATAATCAGGATCAGCCAGATCCGCTGACTGATACGAATGTTGCGCAACAGCTTCATGTAACCTCCACGCGCCTAATGGTCGTGTCTATTATTTTTGTGATGCCGGCAGCGAATACTGTTCGCATTGGCTTGTCTCATTGTCGGCCGATGCCGTCAAAACCTGAGCGGTATTTTTTCGTCATCGGTGCTGGCGATTTGACTGCATGCAGGCGGGGCTTGCAAGGGGTTATCTGTTTTTGTGATCTTTACTCATAAGGAGCGCGGTGTGTGCGCTCTATTTCGCCGGCTGCGAGGCTGGTGCCCAATCAATGTTAAGGGTGTCTCATGCGGTCAGTAGTGAAGGTGGCGGGTCTTTCGGTTGGACTGTTGATGGCTGTGATTGGCGCTGGCGCCGCGCAGGCCGCAGACGACGCTGTGCAGTTCGGTCCTAGGGTGGTTGGCTGGATCGAGAAGGGTTTGATTCTGCCGGAGTACACAGCGGTCAAAATCAAGGTCGATTCCGGGGCGCTGACGTCCTCCATGCACGCGGTTAATCTGGAGGAGTTTGAGCATCTGGGCCACGATTGGGTGCGCTACGACGTGCCGGTACGCGACGCCGATACCAACGAGATGGTCACCATGCATTTTGAGCGCCCGGTATTTCGGCGCATTCTTGTGCGGGGTGCAGGTGGGTCCGATCGTCGACCGGTGGTGAAAATGTCGATCTGCATGGGCGACCGGGTCTACGAAGAGCAGTTTTCACTGCGTGACCGCGGCGACATGAACTACCCGGTGCTGATTGGCCGCCGCACTATTGAGCACGTTGGTTTGATCGATGTATCCAAGACGTTCATGCACAAACCGAGCTGCACGGAAGAGGATTACGACGAGGAGCGGCAGCGCCAGCACGACCGTGAGGAGAAGGGGGCAGGCAATCAGCCGGCCGAGACCGGCGAGGCGGATGCCTGAAAACAGATCGGCCGCCTTGCTGGCGGCCGATTTGCGTTACCACATGAGGTCGTCTGGGATCTCATAGCCAGCGTAAGGGTCATCCTCGGCGGCGGTTTCCTTTTTCACTTCAGCGATATGCACCGGCCAATGCGGCACGCGTTCGCGGACCTTTTCCGCGATCTCAAGCGGAATCAGGACAAAGCCGCCTGACAGGCGAGTAATGCCGAGGCGGCCGCGGCTGAGCAGACCGAACTGTTCTTCGGTAACGTGGATCTTCTTGATCTTGTTCTTGCTGACGAACTGATAGGGCGTTTCGCCGCCGGCACGATCAACCACGTTCTGTTCGATCATCTGTTTCGCCTGGGCCTCGGCGGCCTTGCGCGCGGCCTCCGCTTCGCGCTGCTGGTTCAGCTCGCGGTCGCGTTCAGCTTTCTGTTCGCGGGCTTTCTGGGCGGCACTGGGGCCGTTGTCGCCGGGTGGCTGGGCCTTGGCTTCTTTCTTTTTGGCGCGCTGCGCCTGCTTGAGTTTCTTCTCGTCGACCAGTCCGGCCTTGAGCAGTTGAGCTTGCAGTGAATTGACCATGGTTTGTCAGCGTCGTAATCATGCGGCGCCGCGGTGGCGGCACCTGGTTGAAGTCTGGCGTTACAGGCGCCTAGTCTACCGCGTTGTTCAGCGCTTTTCTTCCTCGGCTTCCTCAGCCTTGAGCTGCGCTTCGCGGGCCTTGACCTTGGCCAAGGTCTCGGGGCTTACCCGGTTACTGCCGGCATTGTCGCGCAGCAGAAGCAGGCTGCCGATCACGCTGCCGAACGCGAGCGCCATGAACAGCCATCCATACCAAGGCATGGGAATCTCCTTGAGATAAGTACGTGACCCCATCATGGGCGCAGGCACCACGGATAACAAGTGCGGGGGTCAGGCGCGCATGGAGTGGTGAAGCATCTGCAGGGTATAGCCAATCAACTGCTCTGCAGGCAGCTGGGGCTGCTCACACGGATCGGGCTGGCGCGTCTGCAATATCACCCCATGCAAGGCGCCGCGCAGGTAACAGGCGGTCAGTACGGGGTCGGCGACTCGCTCGGGGTGGAGACTGCCATCGGCGACGCCGTCGGCGAGCGATTGGATCATGCAGGCCATCGACTGGTCGTAGCAGTTGGCCAGTTCCTGCAACTGTTCGTCGCTGTCGACCAGATGCGCGAAGGTGCTGGCGTCGGTCAGCAGGTCGAAGTAGTCCGGTGCCTCGATACTGAAATGGTAATAACTCCAGCCAATACGCTGCAGCTGCTCGAGTCCGCTTCCGCCCTCGGCCTGCGCGGCCTGGAAGCGCGCAAGCAATTGTTGGCCGGCACGCAGCATCAGCCCCCGCATGATCGCCGCCTTGTCCTTGAAATAGACATACAACAGCGCGCGGCTCAGCTGCGCGCCGCGGGCGATTTCGTCCATGGCGGTGCGTTCGTAGCCCTTGCTGAAGAAACACTGTTCGGCACTGTCCAGAATGCTCTCGCGGCGTTCCTGTTTTTCCCGTTCTCTGCGTTCGGTGGCGCTCATCGGCTCTCTCGATTGCGGTGACGAAAAACATTCTGTCAGTTGTTGACAAAATGTCAATGTCTGACAGAGTGTTAATCAGGTTTGTTTTCCGGGAGCAGGATGATGTTCAGAGCATCGGGTTGGCAAGAGCGGCGTGGCCGTTTATTGACTCTGGCGTTGGCGGTGACCGCGGGGCTGTCTTTGGCAGGCTGCCGCGCTGAGGGCGTGGATGGGGCAGGTGTTGATGAGCAGGCGCGGGTGGCTGTCAGGGTTGCTGAGGTGGTGGCCGCTGGGCAGGCGGATGTGCTGCGCTTCGCGGGTAGTGCGAGGGCGCTGCAGCGTGCGAGCCTGACCTTCCAGGTCGGTGGCACGCTGGCAACTCGGCCGTTGCAGATTGGCCAGGCCGTAACCGCGGGTGACGTTCTGGCAACGCTGTACAACCCGCAGCTTGGGCCGGCGCGGGATGCTGCTCAGGCGCGGCTGGCGGAGTTGCAGGCGCAGGCAGCGCAGGCGCGGCGCGATCTTCAGCGCACCGAGCAACTGTTCGAGCGTGGCGTGCTGTCAAAGGCGGATCAGGAACAGCAGGCGGCGCGGCTGGAAGCATTGCAGGCGGGTGTCCGCAGTGCGCGTGCCAGTCTGCAGCAGAGCGAGCAGTTGAACCGTGAAACCCGCCTGCGTGCGCCCTTCGACGGCACCATCGAAGACTTGCTGGTCGAGCCGGGCGAGTTTGTGGCTGCAGGTCAACCAGTCCTGCAAATGGCCGCGAGCGGCGGCGCAGAAGTTGAGGTTCTGGTACCTGCGGAGTTGCTGCAAGGGCTTGAGGTTGGGCAAGTAGTACCGGTGTGGTCGGTGCTCAGTGATCGGCAGCTGGAAGGACGCTTGGCAGAGATCGGCCGCGGGGCGTCGGTAGGGTCGGTGCTGTATCCGCTGGTGGTCAGCCTGGATGCGCAGGTGCTGGCGGGGGAGGCATTGGAGGTTGGGCTGCAAACGGTTCGCACGGAGGGTTTGAGTGTGCCGCTGGCGGCGGTGATGCGCTCGGCTTCGGGTCTGTCGGTGTTTCGTTTGACCGGAGAGCGGGTAGCCCGGGTCGGCATCGAGGTGGCCGGCTTTGAGGGTGAGCGGGCGCTAGTCGCCGAGGGCGCACTGTCTGCTGGTGACCAGGTGGTGTATGCCGGCCTCAGCCGACTGGCTGACGGCGATAGCGTGGAGTTGCTGCCATGAACCTGCGCCGGGTGTTGCGTCCACGTCTGCTGGGTATGGTGGTAGTGATGCTGGCACTACTGGGTGTGGCCGCCTACCTGACCATGGCGCGTCAGGAAGACCCGAGCTTCCCTTATCGGGCTGGTTTGATCACGGTGATCTATCCCGGCGCAGTGGCGGAGTCGGTCGAGCGCCTCGTGCTTGAGCCGCTCTCCGATGAGTTGTCGCAGGTGTCGGAGGTCGATTTCATCAAGGCCACCGCCCGGACTGGCGTGGCGCTGGTTTCCGTCATGCTGGACGACAATATCTATGACACCGATGCGGCTTGGGATCGCGTGCGTCAGGCGATGACGCGCGCCGAGCTGTCGTTTCCCGCGGGGGTGCGCAGCATTGAGCTGGATGATCGGCTGCTGGATATTCCGGCGGTGGTATTGGCGCTGCGCGGTGATGCATCGGTGGTGCGTTTGAGTGACGAGGCCGAGCGCCTGAAGCGCCAGTTGATGGACCTGCCGGGGCTGGCGCGGGTCGAGTTGTATGGCGACACCGATGAGCAGATTACCATCGCCTTGCACGATGCCGAGCTGCGCCGGCTGGGCTTGTCGCCGCAGGCTCTGTCGGGGGTACTGGCCCAGCGCAATCAGGTTATTCCGGGCGGTTTTGTGGTGGTTGGTGCGCAGCGGCTTGGCGTGCTGCCCAATAGCGAATTTGTTGATCTGGCGGCGCTCAGGGCGACCCAGATTCCGCTGCCGCAGGGCGGCAGCGTGCCGCTTGCCGCGATTGCCGATATTTGGCGCGGGCCGGTCGAGCCGATTGGCGAACGGGCCTGGTTTGATGGGGATCAGAGTGTGCTGGTTGGGCTGATTCTGGAGCGCGGCCAGGTTGATGCCATCCGCTTTGGCGAGCAGCTGCGCGCGCGGCTGGATACGCTGCGTCCCGCTTTCGCGCCGCTGCAGATCGACGAGATGTTCTTTCAGCCGGATCAGGTCAAGGAGCGGCTGGAAGGGCTGGAGCAGAGCTTACTCAGCAGTGTGCTGATCATCATTGGTGTGGTGCTGCTCGGCATGGGGTGGCGGATGGGGATTCTGGTCGCAGCCATGCTGCCGCTGGTGGCGCTGATCAGTCTCGGGCTGTATGACCTCGGTGGCGGTATCCTGCATCAGATTGCGGTGATCGGCATGGTCATCTCGCTGGGGATACTGATCGATAACGCCATTGTCATGGTCGAGAATATTCAGGACCGTCTGAACGCCGGCGAGTCACGCTGGCAGGCGGCCCTGGGGGCTGTTCGCGAGTTGGCTGGCCCGCTGGGCGCATCCACCGCTACTACGTTGGCAGCGTTCACGCCGATGCTGCTGTCGAAGGGCGGAACGGCGGACTTCACCCGCGGGATTCCGGTGATGATCATGCTCACGCTGATTGTCAGTTATTTGCTGGCGATCAGCGTGGCGCCGATGCTGTCCGGTCACTTTCTCAAACCGGCAGCGACTCGAATGAACCCACGGATGGAGGCATTCTCGTCAGGGCTGGCGCGCCTCAGCGAACGCGCGCCTAAGGGTATGCTGGTGCTGGGTGTCGGTGTGGTTGCGCTGAGTCTGGCGTTGGCACCACTGGTCAAACTGCAGTTCTTTCCCAATGCGGATCGGCCGCAGCTGGTGGTTGAGCTATTCATGCCGGAGGGGACGGACCAACTGTACACCACGGAGGTGGCGGCCCAGCTGGAAGGGGAGTTGATGACGCAGCCGGGCGTGCTGTCGGTGCATCGCTTCGTCGGTGCCACCGGTCCGAGTTTCTACTACAACCTCAATCGCTATCCCAAGGCGCCGAATCGGGCGCGACTGGTGGTCAATACCGGCTCGCTGGGTGACACCGAGCCGCTGCAGCATTGGGTGCGCGAGCGTGTTGCTACGCAGTGGCCGGAACTCGACGTGGTGGCTACCACGCTGGGGCAGGGGCCACCGCGCGAGGCGCCGGTCGAACTGCGGGTCTATCACCATGACGACCGCCAGCGCATCGCCGCAGCCGAGCAGCTCTTTGCCGTCCTCAAACAGGTTCCGGGAGCAGTAGACGTGCGCCACGATATCGACCTCGGCGTGCCCACGGTCAAGATTGAGGTAGATGATGCTCAGGCGCAGCGCTTTGGTCTCAGCCGCGCAGACGTTGCCCAGGCGCTGTTCCGTCAGAGCCTGGGAACGACGGTTGAGCAGTATCGTCAGGAGCTGGACCCGATCCCGATCCTGCTGCGCACCCACGAGGGCAGCCAGCAGTCTCTGCAGCGTCTGTTGTCAGCGAGCGTATTCAATGCTGAGGGGCAGGCGGTGCCGTTGACTGCAGTAGCTCGGGTGGTGCCAGCCTGGCAGCCGGCGAGCATTCGTCAGCGCGATGGCGTGCGCGTGCTCACCGTTACCGCGGGGCTTGAGCGGGGCTACAGCTTCAGTCAGGTGTTGGGCGGCTTACAGGCGCGGCTGGCGGATGCGGCGCTGCCTGAAGGCACCCGGATGGAAATCGGCGGTGACAGCGAAGGTTCCGGCGACGCCAACCGTGCGCTGTTTACGACCGCACCGATCGGCATCCTGTTGTTGCTGTTCTTCCTGCTGCTGCAGTTCAATTCGTTCAAGCGCCTTAGCATTGTGATGTTGACGGTGCCTTTGGCCAGCGCCGGCGTGTTGCCGGGGTTGGTGTTCTCCGGCGTGCCGTTTGGTTTCCAGTCGCTGCTCGGGGTGATTGCCCTGGTCGGCATTGTGGTTAACAACGCGATTGTGCTGATCGATGTGGTGGATCAGGGATTGGCGCAGGGCAGGACCATCGATCAGGCGGTCTCGGATGCGGTGATGCGTCGAACTCGGCCGATTCTGTTGACCACCGCCACGACCATCGCCGGGTTGCTGCCACTGGCATTCTCAAGTTCGACACTCTGGCCGCCGATGGCCTGGGCGATTATTTCCGGGTTGCTGGCGTCTACCGTACTGACCTTGTTGGTGGTGCCGGCGGTCTGTCGGCTGTGGTTGCAGCCGGCGGCAGTGACTGCTGAAAAAGGGGCAGTGCAGATGAACTGAGGGCTGCACGGACGTGCTGAAGAAATTTTCAATAAATCTTCTGCAAGTGCTTGACTCGGTTGGTGGAATCTATAAAATGCGCGCCAGTTCCGACGGACAAGTTGATCGACTTCAAGGCGATTTACAGAGTCCAACAGAACGATGCGCAGCGGTAGTTCAGTTGGTTAGAATACCGGCCTGTCACGCCGGGGGTCGCGGGTTCGAGTCCCGTCCGCTGCGCCATTATTCAAGAAGCCCCAGTTCGCAAGAACTGGGGTTTTTTTGTGCCTGTTTTTCGCTGCATTTCGCGACGGCTACCCGAGGTGCTGCGGATCAATCGGCTCACCGTTCCAGGCGCCCAATCTGCCGCGAATATCCTCAAACATGGCGTCGTACTCGTGGTGCGTCGCCAGCGACATGAATTCCGGTGTCAGCACGCCGTGCCGGCGCAGAATGTGATCCACATTACTGGCGAAGTTGAACGCGGTGTCGCGCGGTAGCGAAAAGGTTTCGCGAACCTCGTTATCGTTGACCTTGCCCTCGACTGTGAAATCGACGGTCTTGCCTTGGCCTTCTATGTCGTAGCGAATGTCGATGCTGAATCCGGTGTCGCTCGGCAACAGACGCATGCGACTGATATGCAGGTGGCCGGGTTCGAACATGTCATCCTCCCGTGAACGGTGTGAGCTATCTCATTGGTTATAGGCCGATTTTGCTCTGATGTGAACCGGCCCGCTGGCACAACTCTTGCTCTGGACGGGTAGATCAATCGCGACGGAGAACCCCCATGTCATCAGCGCTCGACTTCATGCTGGCAGCGCGGCGCAGCGAAATGCAGGGCCTGCAGGCCCTGTCGCTGACCTGTGCGCTGGTTACCGAGGTGAGCCGCCTGGTGCATGCGCTGCAGCGTGAACGTGGTTACTCCAATTTCTGCTTGGGCGGTGAGGCCGAAAGCCATCGTGATTCGCTGGATGCGCTCAGTCAGGCGGCCGCCGAGCAGGAGCTGCTGGTCCGCAACGCCTTCGAGCAGATTCACCCGGAAACCAGCGTCGGGGCCGATAAGGCCCGTCTGTTCACGCGTATTGCTTATGTATTGCATAGCCTGGACGGCCTTCCCGGCCTGCGTGAGCGCGTGCGCGCCGAGTCGCTGTCGGCGGCTGAAGCCACGCGGCTGTTTTCTCGGCAGATCGCGGGATTGCTGGCCGTGGTGTTCGATGCGGCTGATACGGCGGTCGACCCGCGGGTAACGCGTGCGCTGGTGGCGCTGTTCAACTTCATGCAGGGCAAGGAGCTGGCCGGGCAGGAGCGCGCGACGGGCGTTGCGGGGTTCATGGCTGGTTATTTCGATCCGGCAGTTCAGGGCAAGCTGCGGTTTCTGCAGGACGGCCAGGTGCGGTGCTTTGAAAGCTTTCAGGAGGCGGCAGACGCGCAGTCCCTGGTGCTCTGGCAGGCGCTGTGCGCGGATGAGCTGATCGAGCAGATTGCTCGCCTGCGGCAGATGACCGAGCGCACCAGCGCTGAACAGCGGGTGCAAGGCGCGCTGGGGGATGTCTGGTTCGAATTGACCACTCAGCGCATCGACGCCATGAAGCGCATCGAAGATCAGTTGGCAGATCATCTGCAGCAGCTGTGTGCCGAGAAAACAGCGCAGGCACAGGCTGATCTCGACAACCAGCGCCGGTTGATACGCCAGCTGGATAAGCTGGATGACGGCAGTGCCGATCCCGCCGTGAAGCTCTACAACGTGCAGGCAACGGATTTCCAGAGCCTGCCAAGCGAGGCGCCCGGCGGGCAGGTCAACCGTTCGCTGCTGGATCTGCTGCACGAGCAGACCGCGCGCCTGCAGCAATTGCAGGACGAGCTGGAGGACGCCCGCCAGACGCTCAACGAGCGCAAGCTGATTGAGCGGGCCAAGGGGCTGTTGATGAAGCAGCACGGGCTGAACGAGCAAGATGCCTACCGCGCCCTGCAGAATGCGGCGATGGAGCGCAATCAGCGGCTAGCCGAGGTGGCCCGCACAGTGCTGAACTACAACGAGATGATCAAGGGTACCGGTAGCAAATCCGGTTGATAGATGTGAGTCGTGCACCTCGGTGGTGCGGTTCGCGCATCACTATGGTGCGATTTGTTTCATGGGTAAGGCAGTTGACACGACCGAGGTCGGTCACTACTCTCTGCCTCGCTTCAGGTTCCCTCCAATCCGAGGAGGGTGAAACTGGGAAGCCGGTGCGTCTGCCAGAGCAGACAATTCCGGCGCTGCCCCCGCAACGGTAAGCGACGTCCGCCAACATGGCGAGACACCTGAAATACGCCACTGTGCTGAATGCATGGGAAGGCTCAGGTAGTCGGACTCACGTCCAGTCGCAAGCCCGGAGACCGGCCTGATGCTATTCACGACAGTGCGGTGGGCGCTGTAGGTGTACGGCGTCCTTCCTTTTGTGCATGCCGTGTTCCTGCCGCTCCAGCCTGTCCCGATCAGACAATGTCGTACGGGTCGGTACGACGGAGCAGCCAAGCAGCATGACTATCTTTGCGCGCGCCCCTCTGGCGCTGGGCCTTATTGGCCTTTCTTCCCTTTCTTTCGCCAGCACCCTGGATCTCGGCAGTGATGTCGTCACCGCCACTCGCACCAGCCAGGCCAGCAGTATTGCCGCCACGACCGTTTTCGAGCGGACCGATATCGAGCGGTTGCAGGTCAACACCGCTGAAGAGCTGTTGCGCCGGGCGACCGGGGTCAACCTGATCAACAACGGCGGACCGGGCAAGAGCACCTCGCTGCAGATTCGCGGCAGCAACGACAAACACGTACTGGTGATGATCGACGGTGTTCGCGTCGGCTCCGCGACTTCGGGGGTGGCGGCGCTACAGAATCTGCCGGTTGAGCAGATTGAACGGATCGAGATTGTCCGTGGCCCGCGCTCAAGCCTGTACGGCTCCGAAGCCATTGGTGGCGTAGTGCAAATCTTTACCCGCAAGGGCGGTGACGGCCTGACTCCGTACTTCTCGACCACCGTCGGCAGTCGCCAGCATCGCGCCGGTACTGCGGGTGTGTCCGGTGGGGATGACAACGCCTGGTTCAACCTGGGCGTCAGCAGTCTGGATACCGAAGGCTATGATGCGCGCCCGTCGCGGGAAGTGGACCACGACGGCTACCGCGAGCTGTCGGCCAGCCTGTCCGGCGGCTATCGGTTTGCCAACGGTTTGTTGCTTGATGCCAACCTGCTGCAGGTCGAGTCGCACAACGACTATGACTCCGGCAACAAGGCCAATGCCGACAGCGTGCTCAAGGCCTACGGCGCGCGCGCGCGATTTGCGCCACTGTCGTTCTGGGATGTAACGCTGCAGGCCGGTCGCAGTGAAGATCAGAACGAGAACTTCAAGGGCAGCACATTTGATTCCCGCTACGACACCCGCCGCGATACCGCCAGCTGGCAGAACGATTTTGCCCTTAGCGAGAAGCAGCTGCTGACCGTCGGCTATGACTGGCAGCAGGATAGCGTCAGCAGCAGCGTCGATTACCCCGAAGACAGCCGCTATAACCACGGCCTGTTTGCCCAGTATCTGCTGCACGCTGGCCGTCACGAATGGCAGTTGGGTCTGCGTCACGACGACAACGAAGCCTACGGCGAGCACACCACTGGCAGCGTTGGCTATGGCTACGCGCTGACCGACAGCATCAGCCTGACATCCAGCTACGGCACCGCGTTCAGCGCGCCGACCTTCAACCAGTTGTACTTCCCGGGTTACGGCAATCCGGATATCCAGGCCGAAACCTCGCGCAACATCGAAGTCGGCCTGCGCGGTCAGCACCGCTGGGGCAGCTGGTCGGCCAATGCCTTCCGCAATGACGTCGACGACATGATTGCCAGCGTCCGGGTGGGCGGTGTGTCGATGGCCGAAAACGTCGACAAGGCCCGTATCACCGGTCTGGAACTGGAAGTCTTGACCCAACAACTGGGCTGGAACTGGCTGGCCAACTTGACCCTGCAGGATCCGGAGAACCGTTCCAGCAGCGCCAATGATGACCTGCTGCTGCGCCGCGTACCGGAGCAAATTTTCAATCTGGATGTGGACCGCCGCTTCGGCCGCATCGGCCTGGGCGCAAGCGTTCATGCTGAGGGGCGCCGTTGGGACAACGCCACCAATACCAATGACCTGCATGGCTACAACACCGTTGAATTGCGCGCCGAGTATTGGCTGAGCCATGCCTGGCGAGTGCAGGCGCGGGTCAGCAACCTGTTCGACAACGAGTATGAAACCGCCGCGACCTACACGCAGCCGGGCCGGGCAGGGTATCTGACTCTGCGCTACCAGCCGCTGTAATTGCTTCGTTTGACTGGCGTCACCGCTTTGCGGTGGCGTCGCGAATAAAAAGCCGGGCTCTGCCCGGCACTGACGTTTGTAAAAACCGCAAAGGAGAAAGGCTGTGCTGAAAACCTCGAAAAATACCCAATTGGTGGTGGGGGCGCTGCTGCTGGCGCTCTTGATCATGACCCGTGGTAGCCACTTCCCGCAGCTCAACCTGCCAAGCGCCTCCTGGGCGGTGTTCTTTCTGGTCGGTGTGTTTCTGCGTCCGCTCTGGGCGTATCCGCTGTTCTTTGCCGCGGCTGCTGTCGTGGATGTGATGACGGTCGGCTGGGTGAATGCCGGTCACCACTGCATGACCATCGCCTATTGGGCGCTGCTGCCCGGCTACGCCGCGTTGTGGTTCGGTGGCCGTCTGTACGCCGGCTGGCACCGTGAGCAGGCGTCTTCGCTGCTGGTTCTGGTGCCGACCGTGGCCATCAGTGCGCTGGTTTGCCAGGTCTTCACCAGTGGTGGTTTCTACTGGTTCTCCGGCCGTTATGCCGAGCCGACCTTCGCTGGCATGCTCGAGCGCCTGGCGCATTACTACCCGTCCTACCTGAGCACTATGGCTGCTTACGTTGCTGTCGCCGCCGTGCTCTACGTGGGCGTGCGCAGCGCCGCTGCGCTGCTGGGCCATTCGAGCCAGCGCGCATGAGTGAGTCTGCCGAACGGGATCAGCGCCACCGCGAGCGCATGCAGCGCAAGAAGGAAGTGGTCGATCAGAAGATCGCCCAGGCACCTGATGAGCGCGGTGTGCTGCTGGTGCTGACCGGCAACGGCAAGGGCAAGAGTAGCTCCGGTTTCGGCATGGCCGCGCGGGCGCTGGGGCATGGTCTGCGGGTGGGTATCGTGCAGTTCATCAAGGGCGCACGCAGCACCGGCGAGGAAACCTTCTTCCGGCGCTTTCCCGATGAGGTGCGCTACCACGTGATGGGTGCCGGTTTCACTTGGGAAACCCAGGACCGGCAGGACGACATCGCCAAGGCCGAGGCGGCCTGGGCGGTGGCGGTCGAACTGATGCGTGACCCGGACGTTGCCCTGGTGTTGCTGGACGAACTGAACATTGCCCTGAAGTATGGCTACCTGCAGCTCGATCAGGTGATTGCCGATATTCAGGCGCGCCCGGCACATCAGCACGTGGTAGTCACCGGCCGCGGAGCGCCGCCGGCGCTGGTCGAGGCGGCCGACACGGTGACCGACATGGGCATGACCAAACACGCCTTCAAGGCGGGTATTAAAGCGCAGAAAGGGGTGGAGTTTTGAACGCGCGCATGTGCCCGGCGATGTTGATCGCCGCACCGGCTTCCGGGCAGGGCAAGACCACGGTAACGGCCGCACTGGCGCGGCTGCACAGCCGTCAGGGCCGTAAGGTGCGAGTATTCAAATGCGGCCCGGATTTTCTCGATCCGATGATTCTGCAGGCCGCCAGCGGTGCACCGGTGTATCAGCTGGATCTGTGGATGGTCGGTTTGGAACAGTCTCGTCGGCTGCTCTGGGAGGCTGCCGCGGAAGCAGACCTGATCCTGATCGAGGGGGTGATGGGGCTGTTCGACGGTACCCCGTCGGCAGCTGATCTGGCGCGCCAGTTTGGCGTGCCGGTGCTGGGCGTGATCGACGGTTCCGGTATGGCGCAAACCTTCGCGGCAATGGCCTGGGGGCTGGCGAACTTCCAGCCGGACCTTGGCTTTGCCGGGGTGCTGGGCAACAAGCTCGGCAGTGTCCGTCACGGTGAGATTCTGCGCGACAGTCTGCCAGACAGCCTGCACTGGTACGGCGGCCTGCCGAGGGCGGCGGATCTGGAGCTGCCCAGCCGGCATCTCGGTCTGGTGCAGGCGGCAGAGCTGCCGGATCTGCTGGCGCGGCTGGACGCGGCGGCCGATGCGTTGGAGCAAAGCAGTGGTGCGCCCTTGCCGGAGCCGGTGAGCTTCCCGGCGCCGAGTGCCGAGGCCCTGCAACCGCTGCTGGCGGGTGTGCGTATCGGTGTGGCGCGGGATCAGGCCTTTGCCTTCATCTACCAGGCCAATCTGGCGCTGTTGCAGGCAATGGGCGCCGAGCTGATCTTCTTCTCGCCGCTGACCGACAGCGCACTGCCTGAGGTCGACAGCCTGTATCTGCCCGGCGGCTACCCCGAACTGCATGGTGAAACGCTGGCGGCCAATGCCGCGATGGCGCAGGCGCTGCATGCCCATCATGTTGCTGGCAAACCGCTGGTCGCTGAGTGCGGCGGCATGCTCTATCTGTTCGATGCCCTGATTGATCGTGATGGCGAGCAGCACCGTATGGCCGGCTTGCTGCCGGGCAAGGCAACCATGCAGTTGCGTCTGGCGGCATTGGCGCTGCAGGAAGTACGGCTGCCCGAGGGCACTCTGCGCGGGCATACCTATCACCACTCGTTGCTCGACTGCGCGCTGCAGCCGCTGGCACAGGGTGAATGCCCGAACTACCGGCGCACCAGCGAAGCGGTATTCCGTGAGGGCAGGCTGACGGCTTCCTATATCCACTTCTACCTGCCGAGCAATCCGCAGGCCGCGGCAGCACTGTTCCGGCCATGAATCGCTACGCCTTTGACCCGCAGGAGCGTGACGCGGTCTACCGCGCCATACGTGAGCGCCGCGACATGCGCCACTTTGCTGCGGGCGAGGTGCCGGCGGAACAGCTGCAGCGGCTGCTGCAGGCGGCGCATCAGGCGCCGAGTGTCGGTCTGATGCAGCCGTGGCGCTTTGTGCGTATTACCCGTCAGGCGCTGCGTGAGTCGATTCACCAGTTGGTGGAGCAGGAGCGGCTGGAGACGGCGCGGGCCTTGGGCGAGCGGGAAGACGAGTTCATGCGGCTCAAGGTTGAAGGGGTGCTGAGCTGCGCCGAGCTGCTGGTTGTGGTCTTGCCGCCGGGGCGTGAGGCGCACGTGTTTGGCCGCCGCACCATGCCCGAGATGGATCTGGCTTCGACGGCCTGCGCGATCCAGAACCTCTGGCTGGCGGCGCGCGCGGAAGGGCTGGGCATGGGCTGGGTGTCGTTGTTTGATCCGCCAGCGTTGGCAGATCTGCTCGCATTGCCGGCGGGCGCGCGGCCGGTCGCGGTGCTTTGTCTGGGGCCGGTCGATGCGTTCTACAGCAGACCCATGCTGGAGCAGGAGGACTGGGCCACGCCTCGGCCGCTGCAAGACATGCTGTTTACTGATCAATGGGAGGAGCGCTGATGAGCGCGTTCGGGCCGCAACGTATTGTTTGCCTGTCGACTGAAACCTGCGAGGTGCTCTACCGGCTCGGTGAGCAAGAGCGCATCGTCGGTATCTCCGGGTTCACCGTGCGCCCGCCGCAGGCGCGTAAGGAAAAACCCAAGATTGGTGCGTTTACCAGCGCCAAGCACGACGAAATCCTCGCCCTGCAGCCGGATCTGGTACTCGGTTACTGCGATCTGCAGGCGGACATTGTGGCCGAGCTGGCGCGCGCCGGGCTGGAAGTTCACCTGTTCAACCAGCGCAGCATCGCCGGCATTCTGCGCATGATTCGCACGCTGGGCGCGCTGGTGGGTGCGACCGAGCGTGCCGAGGCGCTGATTCAGGAACTGGAGCAGCGCATGGCGGCGGTTGCCGCTCAGGCAGCCACGTTGCCGCGTCGTCCGCGTGTCTATTTCGAAGAGTGGAATGAACCGCTGATCAGCGGTATTGGTTGGGTCAGCGAGTTGATCACGCTGGCCGGCGGTGAAGATTGTTTCAGCGATCTGGCCACCTTGCCACGGGCCAAGCAGCGGATCATTGCTGACCCGCTGGAGGTGGTGCAGCGTGCGCCGGATATCATTATTGGTTCGTGGTGCGGCAAGCGGTTTCGCCCTGAACAGGTGGTCGAGCGCGACGGCTGGGGCGGGGTCCCGGCGGTGGCGCAGGCGCAGCTGTTTGAAATCAAGTCGGCTGACATTCTGCAGCCCGGCATTGGCGCGCTGACCGACGGGCTGGATCAGCTCGCCACATTGATCCAGCGCTGGGCACAGTCATGAGCCTGCTCGGCCCACTGGTCGTAGCCGGAGTGGCGCTGGATGCGCTGCTCGGCGAGCCGCGCCGGCATCATCCGCTGGTCGGGTTTGGCAATCTTGCCGCCGGGTTGGAACGGCGGCTAAACAACGCGGCAGGCGGTAGTATCGCCCGCGGCGCGCTGGCCTGGATGCTGGCGGTGGTGCCGCCGGTAGTCCTGGTCTGGTGGTTGGCAGCACAGCCGGTGATCGGCTGGCTGGTGTCGCTGGTCTGCCTGTATGCCGCCATCGGTTGGGAAAGCCTGGGCGCACATGCGCGGCCTGTTGCCCGGGCGCTTGAGCGTGGCGATCTGACCCGTGCGCGTGAGCTGGTCGGGCGGATGGTCAGCCGCGACACCCGCGAGCTGGACGAGGAGGGTGTCGCCCGCGCCACCGTCGAGTCGGTGCTGGAGAACGGCAGTGATGCGGTGTTTGCAGCGCTGTTCTGGTTCGCTGTGGCTGGCGCGCCCGGTGTCGTTTTGTACCGATTGGCCAACACCCTGGATGCCATGTGGGGCTATCGCTCACCGCGCTTTCTGCTGTTTGGCCGTGTCGCCGCGCGGCTGGACGACCTGCTCAATTTCATTCCTGCGCGCTTGGTCGCCTTGAGCTATGCGCTATGCGGCAACGCGCGACTTGCCTGGCGTTGCTGGCGCAAGCAGGCCCCGCTGTGGGACAGCCCCAATGCCGGGCCGGTGATGGCCGCGGGCGCCGGCGCGCTGGGGCGTGAGTTGGGCGGCCCGGCGATGTACCACGGCCGCCTTGAAGAGCGCCCGCTGCTGGGTGAAGGCCCGCGCGCCTGTGCGGCCGACATTGATCGTGCGCTGACGCTGGTGCGCCGCAGCGTGCTGCTGTGGGTGCTGGTGATCGTATTGGTCTGGGGGCTGAGCCATGCTTGAACACGGCGGGCGTTTGCGCGAGGCAGCCCGGCGCTTCAAGCGTCCCGTGGAGCAATGGCTGGATCTGTCGACCGGCATCGCACCCTTTGCCTGGCCAGTGCCGGCACTGCCGCAGTCGATCTGGCAGCGTTTGCCGGAAACCGATGACAACCTGCAAGGCGTTGCCTGCGACTATTATGGTGCCCCCGCCGCGCTGCCGGTGGCCGGCTCGCAGGCGGCAATTCAGGCGCTGCCAGCACTGCGGGCAAACAGCCGGGTAGGGGTGCTGGAGCCGACCTACGCCGAACACGCCGAGGCCTGGCGCCGCGGCGGCCACGCGGTGCGCAGCGTCACCTTGGCGGACCTGCCGCAGGTGCTCGGCGAACTCGATGTGCTGGTGGCGGTGAACCCGAACAACCCGACCGGGCAGCGGCTGAGTGCCGAACAGCTGCTTGGCTGGCATGCCGATCTGGCCGCTCGCGACGGCTGGCTGGTGGTCGACGAAGCCTTTATGGATGTTACCCCTGAGCACAGCCTGGCCGGATATACCGACCGTACCGGGCTGATCGTGCTGCGCTCGCTGGGCAAGTTCTTCGGCTTGGCCGGGTTGCGCCTCGGCTTTGCATTGGCGCAGCCAGCGTTGCTCAGCCAATTGGAGCAACAGCTTGGTCCATGGGCTGTCAGTGGTCCAGCCCGAGCGGTTGGCCTCGCCGCGCTGATGGATGGCGGCACCCAGCAGCTCTGGCGTTATCGGCTACAGGCCGCCAGCGCGCGACTCGATGCGCTGCTGACGCAGGCCGGTTTGAGCGGTGGCGGGGGCTGTGGTTTGTTCCAATGGCGCGAGTCCCCGTGCGCCGAACAGCTGTATCTCAATCTGGCCAGGCAGGGCGTACTGGTGCGCCTGTTCCCGGCCCTCAATGGTCTGCGCTTTGGCTTGCCCCATCACCAGCGTGATTGGGAGCGGCTTGAGCAGGCCCTGAACACCCGCATGAGAAAACGTACATGACGACGCTGATGGTGCAGGGCACCACCTCCGATGCCGGCAAAAGCACGCTGGTCAGCGCCTTGTGCCGCTGGCTGGTGCGCCAGAATGTGGTGGTAGCGCCGTTCAAGCCGCAGAACATGGCGCTGAATGCCGCGGTGACCGCCAATGGCGGCGAGATTGGCCGGGCGCAGGCGGTACAGGCGCAGGCCGCGCGCCTGCCGACCCACACCGACATGAATCCGATTCTGCTCAAGCCTAATACCGATGTGGGCGCACAGGTGATTATCAACGGCCACCCGATCGGCACCATGGACGCGGTGAGCTATCACGCCTATAAACCGACCGCGATGCAGGCGGTGCTGGCTGCCCACGGTCGTCTCTGTGAATGGGCGCAGGTGGTGATGGTTGAGGGCGCCGGTTCGCCGGCCGAGATCAATCTGCGTGAAGGCGATATTGCCAATATGGGCTTTGCCGAGGCAGTCGATTGCCCGGTGATCATCGTGGCCGATATCGACAAGGGCGGCGTATTCGCGCATCTGGCCGGGACGCTGGCGCTGCTATCCGAGTCCGAGCAGGCGCGGGTAAAGGGCTTTGTCATCAACCGTTTCCGTGGCGACATCGCGCTGCTGGAGCCGGGCCTGCGTTGGCTGGAGCAGTACACCGGCAAACCGGTGCTTGGCGTGCTGCCGTATCTGCACGATCTGCATCTGGAAGCCGAAGACGCGGTCGAGACCCGTCAGGTTGGCAGCGCTGCCGATGCCCTGCGGGTCGTGGTGCCGGTGTTGCCGCGCATCAGCAATCACACCGACTTCGACCCGTTGCGCCTGCATCCGCAGGTCGATCTGCGGTTCGTTCCGGCCGGGCAGACGTTGCCGCCGGCTGACCTGATCATTCTGCCCGGCTCCAAGAGTGTGCGGGCGGATCTGCAGCACGTGCGGGCGCAGGCCTGGGATCAGGACATTGCCCGCCATCTGCGCTATGGCGGCCGGGTACTGGGAATCTGTGGCGGGTTTCAGATGCTCGGCAGTCTGATTGCCGATCCGCTGGGGCTGGAAGGCGCGGCTGGCTCCGAGCCGGGTCTGGGCTTGCTGGCGATGACCACCGAGCTGCGCGCGGAAAAACAGTTGCGCAACGTGCACGGACGGCTGCGCCTAGATAGTGGTGAGGTCAGTGGCTACGAAATTCACGCAGGTGTCAGTGAGGGCGAGGCGCTGGAGAATCCGCTGGTGCTGCTGAATGACGACCGGGCCGACGGGGCGCTGAGTGATGACGGGCAGGTGGCAGGTACCTATCTGCACGGCCTGTTTGAGTCTCCCGCCGCGCAGCAGGCGCTGCTGGGTTGGGCCGGACTGCGGGCGGCGCAGGGGGTGGACTATGCGGCCCTGCGCGAACGCGATCTGGATCGGCTTGCCGATCTGGTCGAACAGCATCTGGATACGGCCGCCCTGCGTGCGTTGTGTGGGGTGAGCCATGGCTGAGCTGATTCTGGGCGGTGCTCGCTCGGGCAAGAGTCGACTGGCAGAGCAGCTCGCGACCGCCAGCCGTCTGGAAGTGGTGTATATCGCGACCTGCCAGCCGCGCGATGCGGAAATGCGCGAGCGCGTCGAACGCCACCGTGATCAGCGTCCGGCTCATTGGGCGCTGGTCGAGGAGTCGTTCGCGCTGGCACAGGTGCTCCGTGAGCAGGCCCGTGAAGGCCGCTGTCTGCTGGTCGATTGCCTGACGCTGTGGCTGAGTAACCTGCTGCTGGCCGACGACCCGCAGGCGTGGGCGCGTGAACGCAGCGCGTTGCTGGAAACGCTGCCCACTTTACCGGGGCGGGTGTTGCTGGTGAGCAACGAGACTGGGCTCGGCGTGGTGCCGATGGGCGAGTTGACGCGCCGCTTTGTCGACGAGGCCGGGTGGTTGCATCAGGCGCTGGCGGCCGACTGCGAGCGAGTGGTGTTTTGCGTCGCGGGCTTGCCGCAGGTGTTGAAAGGAGAGCCATTGTGAGCGCGTGGTGGCAGCAGCCGGCGCAGCCGGTCGATATGGGACGGCGGGCGCAAGCGCTGGCACGTGAGGCGCAGCTGACCAAGCCGGCTGGCTCACTCGGTCGGCTGGAGCAGGTTGCGGTGACGCTCGCCAGTCTGCAGCGGCGCGGCGCGCCCAGTCTGGAGCGGCTGTGGATCAGCATTTTTGCCGCCGATCACGGTATCGCGGCGGAGGGCGTTTCGGCGTTTCCGCAGGAGGTAACCGGCCAGATGCTGGCGAACTTCGCTCACGGCGGCGCCGCGATCAGTGTTTTGGCGCGACACCTGGGAGCGCCGCTGGAATTGATTGATCTGGGACTGGCGCTCGAGATCGCGCCGCTGCCGGGCGTGCGCCATCTCAATATCGCTGCCGGAACAGCAAGTTTTCTGCATGGCGCGGCGATGACTACCGCCGAGTGCGATGCGGCGCTGCAGGCCGGAGCAGCTGCGATTGAGCGGGCTGCCGCCGCTGGCGCCGAGCTGTTTATCGGCGGTGAGATGGGTATTGGCAACACCAGCAGTGCCTGCGCGCTGTCGGCCTTGCTGATGAATCGCCCGGTGGCCGAGCTGGTGGGCGTGGGGACCGGCCTGTCGCCGCTCGCGCTGCGCCACAAGACCAAGGTAATTGAACGGGCCGTCGCGCATCACCGACCGTATGCCGATGAGGCATACGAGGCGCTGCGCCGGGTTGGCGGACTGGAAGTGGCCGCGCTTGCCGGGGCGTATATCGCGGCTGCGCAGCAAGGCATTGCGGTGCTGGTCGACGGTTACATCACGACGGCGGCTGCGCTCTGCGCGGTGCGCATGAACCCGGATGTGGCGGGCTGGCTGCTTTACAGTCACCGCGGCGCCGAGCCCGGGCATTGCTTGTTGCTGCAGGAGTTGGATGCCGAGCCGCTGCTGTCGCTGGATCTGCGGCTGGGTGAGGCGAGCGGGGCGGCACTCGCGGTGCCGCTGCTGCAGGCGGCCTGCCGGCTGCACAATGAAATGGCGACCTTTACTGAAGCGGCGGTGTCCGGGAGTCTCAAATGAGTTTGACCCTGCTGTTACTGCGTCATGGTGAGACCGAATTGGGTGGCGGCCTGCGCGGCAGTCTGGATGACGACCTGACCGAGCAGGGTTGGCAGCAGATGTGGGCGGCGTTGCCGGAGCAGCCGCAGTGGCAGCGCATCGTCAGCTCCCCGCTGCGCCGCTGCGCCCAGTTCGCGCTACAGCTGAGCCTGCGTGACCGGCTGCCGCTGAAGTACGCAGAGGGCCTGCGCGAGCTGCACTTCGGCCTGTGGGAAGGGCGTCATCCCCGCGACCTGATGGTCGACCAAGTTGATGCGCTGGCCGCATTCTGGAACGACCCCTACGGTTTCACTCCGCCGGATGGCGAGCCGATGACCCAATTTTCCGAGCGTGTCTGGGCAGCATTGGCACAGCTGGAGCAGGAGTATGCCAATCAGACTTTGCTGCTGGTTACCCACGGTGGGGTGATGCGATTGCTGCTCGCGGCGGCACGTGGCTTGCCGCCGAGTCAGCTGTTGCAGGTGGAGGTAGAGCACGGCGCACTGCATCGGCTGCGCTACGCTGGCGGCACTGTTGAGGAGCTGCACGCGTGATTGCGTTTGGTCTGGCGCTGCAGTTGCTCAGTCGTATCCCGGTTCGCCTCTGGCGCGCACCCACTGCGCAGGAGCTGGGGCGTTCGCTGCTGTGGTATCCGGCGGTGGGCGTGTTGCTCGGGTTGGCACTAGCGCTGTGGGCCGCACTGCTGGGTGATCTTGACGCTCCGCTCAAGGCGGCGCTAATACTGGTGTTCTGGGTTTGGTTCAGCGGCGGGCTGCATCTGGATGGTTTGGCGGACACGGCAGACGCCTGGGTTGGCGGTATGGGCAGTGTCGAGCGCACCCTGGCGATCATGAAAGACCCGGCTTGTGGGCCGATGGGTGTGATCTCGTTGGTGCTGGTGTTGCTGCTCAAGTGGGCGGCGTTGGTCAGCCTGCTTGAATCTGGTTTCTGGCCCGCACTGCTGCTGGTGCCTTGGGTGGCACGCGGCGCGCTGGCCGGCTTGTTGCTCTGCACTCCCTACGTGCGTCCGCAGGGTATGGGGGCGCAGCTGGTCGAGCAGATGCCCCGCAGTCGTCTGTTGCAGGTACTGCTGCTGCATGCCGTGCTGGTGCTGCTGTTTGGTTGGAGCGGGTTACTGGTGCTGCTGGTCGCGGTGTTGCTGACGCTGCTCTGGCGCCAGCGCCTGCGTGCGCGGATCGGTGGTACCACCGGTGATACCGCAGGCGCATTGGTCGAAGTGCTGGAGGCGGCGCTGCTGGTAGCTCTGGTTGTGCTGCTTGGCTGATGCAGATCAATCCCTTGGGGAACCTCTGTGGTTAACCTTCATCTGACTGTCATCTGCGGCCGCTAAGGTCGATCTCACAACAGACAAGCAAAGAAGGAAGATCACATGAGTGATTACATTGAAGAGTTGATCGAGCTGCAATCCCAGCAGTGGGACGACGACGTGGAAGATGCCGAAGAGCTGTAATTGCTCTTCGCGTCATTTCTCCAATTATTGCTTAACTATCTGTTCTAAAAGCTATTCCGCTTTGTTTTCTGCAAAGATTGCTTTCCGGTAACTGCCGGGCGCAGCGCCTGTCCAGCGCTTGAAGGCGCGCTGAAACGCCTCCGGCGACGAAAACCCCAGCAAGAACGCAATTTCCCCTAGCGCTATCTCGGTATCGCGGATGTAGGTCACCGCGAGCTCGCGGCGCATCTCGTCGATAATGCTTTGATAGTGGGTCCCCGCTTCCTGTTGCAGGCGTCGGCGCAGGGTCCAGGCGGGCAGCCCGAGTTCTGCCGCAACCTCTGCCAGCGTTGGCGGCTGGCCGTCGAGCTGCGGTGCAACCAGCGTCTCGACCCGCTCACGCAACCCCCGATGGCGGGTCAGCTCAGTCAGGCGCTGCTGGCATAGCTCGCGCAGATCGGCGTGGGTGGCAGCGGCGCTTTGCTCCAACGGTAGGTCGAGGCTGCGCGGCTCCCAGACAATCTGGTTGTGCGCCTGCTCGAAATGCACCGGGCAGCCGAATACCGCCTCGTAGCGCGCGGCATAGGGGGGCGCCGGAAACTCAATGTGCACCTCGCGCAGCTGCGCCCGCCCGCCGGTCAGGTCACGGCCAATCTGCGCTCGCGCCGCCAGCGCCGAGTCCACTACGAACAGGTTGAACATGTTGTACGGGCTGATCGAGTAGAAGCGCACGGCCGGTGGTTCGAAGCTCGAATGGCCACGGTAGTTCTGACTGCCCAGCAGCTCAAACTCGATCATGGTGCCGAACGCAGCGCGCAGGCTCGGGGCGCACTGCGCTGCCATGCCTGCCAGGCCGAGGTGGCTGATGCGACTGAACTGGCCCATCAGCAGGCCGATGGCTGGTTCGCGGGTATAGCGAATCGCTGCGTTACCGAGGCGCATGAACCGCGGGATGCTGATCCTGCCCTGGGGCTGGGCCAGCAGCTCGTCACTGATCTTGAAGCGGCTCAGCAGCGGCGCTGGATCGTGGCCGAGGCGCTGGACGACGTCGCGCAGGCTGAGCAGATATCCAACGGAGATGTCACCGAGTTTCATGGCAGAGGTATTCGCTGTGGAGGGCTCGGCGCCAGTGTAATTCAGGGTTATAAAAGTGTCACTTCGGGTTATTGAGTAAGTGCTGGGCTCGGCCTATTGTTGGCTCCATAACGAGGCGCCGGACAGGTATCCGTAGCGCCGATCCTGATGACGATGCCGGAGTATCCGATGAGCGAACAATCTCTGTATCCGCACCTGCTGGCCCCGCTGGACCTGGGCTTTACCACGCTGCGTAACCGTACCCTGATGGGCTCGATGCACACTGGCCTGGAAGAGCGCCCGAACGGCTTTAACCGCCAGGCTGCCTACTTTGCCGAACGCGCCCGCGGCGGTGTGGGTCTGATCGTGACCGGCGGCATCGGCCCGAATGACGAGGGCTGTGTTGCCCACGGTGCGGCCAAGATGACTACGCCGGAAGAAGCGGCCCAGCACAAGGTCATCACCGACGCGGTGCACGCCGAGGGTGGCAAGATCTGCATGCAGATTCTGCACGCCGGCCGCTATGCCTACAGCCCCAAGCAGGTGTCTGCCAGCGCGGTACAGGCGCCGATCAACCCGTTCACTCCCAAGGAGCTGGACGAGGAAGGCATCGAGAAGCAGATCGCTGACTTCGCCCGTTGTGCCTCGTTGGCCAAGGAAGCGGGTTACGACGGCGTGGAAGTCATGGGCTCGGAAGGCTACTTCATCAACCAGTTCCTGGTTGCCCACGTCAACAAGCGCACCGACCGCTGGGGCGGCAGCTACGAAAACCGCATGCGCCTGCCGGTGGAAATTGTCCGCCGCGTACGCGAAGCAGTTGGTCCCGAGTTCATCATCATCTATCGCCTGTCGATGCTAGATCTGGTCGAAGGCGGCAGCACCTGGGATGAGATTGTCATGCTGGCCAAGGCAATCGAGAAGGCCGGTGCGACCATCATCAACACCGGTATCGGCTGGCACGAAGCACGTATTCCGACCATCGCCACCAAGGTGCCGCGTGGGGCGTTCGCCAAGGTGACCGCCAAGCTCAAGGGCGAGGTATCGATCCCGCTGGTGACTACCAACCGCATCAATACCCCAGAGCTGGCCGATCAGCTGGTCGCCGAAGGCGCCGCCGACATGATCTCCATGGCCCGCCCGTTCCTCGCTGACCCGGAATTCGTCAACAAGGCCGCTGCCGGTCGTGCCGAAGAGATCAATACCTGTATCGGCTGCAACCAGGCCTGTCTGGATCACACCTTTGGTGGCAAGCTGACCAGCTGTCTGGTCAACCCGCGTGCCTGCCACGAGACCGAGCTGAACTTCATTCCGACCACTCAGGTGAAGAACATTGCGGTGGTGGGCGCTGGCCCGGCCGGTCTGGCCGCGGCAACCGTGGCCGCCGAGCGTGGTCATCAGGTCACCCTGTTTGATGCCGCCGACAAGATCGGTGGCCAGTTCAACATCGCCAAGCTGGTGCCGGGCAAGGAAGAGTTCTACGAGACCCTGCGTTACTTCGGCAAGCGCATCGAGAAGACCGGCGTCAAGCTGGAACTCAACCGCCGTGTTGATGCGAGCGATCTGACCGAGTTTGACGAGGTTATTCTCGCTACCGGTATCGTGCCGCGCACGCCGGAGATTCCGGGTATCGACCATCCGAAGGTTATTAGCTATCTGGATGCCATTCTGCAGCGCAAGCCGGTGGGTCAGAAGGTTGCCGTGATCGGTGCGGGTGGTATCGGCTTTGACGTCTCCGAGATGATCACCCATCAGGGCACCAGCCCAAGCCAGGACATCGACCTGTTCTGGAAAGAGTGGGGGATTGATCCGGAGCTGAAGGCGCGTGGGGGTATTGCGGGCATCAAGCCGCAGCCACATCCGCCGGCCCGTGAGGTTTACCTGCTGCAGCGCAAGAGCAGCAAGGTGGGTAATGGCCTGGGCAAGACCACTGGCTGGATTCACCGTGCCGGACTGAAGAGCAAGCAGGTGCAGATGCTGAACTCGGTCAACTACCTCAAGGTGGACGACGAAGGCCTGCACATCAGCATTGGCGAGAGCGGCGAGCCGAAGGTCCTGCCGGTCGACACCATCATCCTCTGCGCAGGCCAGGAGCCGCTGCGCGAGCTGCAGGATGGCCTGGTTGCTGCCGGCAAGACCGTTCATCTGATCGGCGGCGCCGACGTGGCAGCCGAGCTGGATGCCAAGCGTGCTATCGACCAGGGCTCGCGCCTGGCGGCCGCGCTCTGATCGGTCTGAGGTAATCCGCGCGCAGCGCCCGGCTCTCGGGCGCTGCCGTTTGCATCCGTTCTGCGACGGATGTCCGCTTTTCTCCCCTACTTGTGCATCAGCGGCCGATCGCTTGCCAAGTCGGTCACACACCTGAATGAACCTTTTGCCTACACTTGTTGCCAGAGAATGCGCGGGGTGCATTGGCCCCAAAAAAAGCGCAAAGTGTTGCTCGGGGCAAGGAGAAGGGTTCATGAATACGCCAACAAAGCCGCTGCTGACTGAGGCGGTCATGTTCTTTTCGGAGCGAGGTATCTCGAAGGAGATGCTGTATCCCGAGTTTGAGGCGCTGCTGGATGGTCTTGTGTCGGCACCCGAGTACGCCGACGAAACGGTGCAGGCGGTGTTTCTGCAGATCAACACGCGGCTACACGTGCGCTCTGCAGTGTTCTTCAATATCGATTTCGACCTCGATGGTTATGTTAACCGCCTGTGGAACCTGCCCCTGCGGCAGATCGCTGAGCGCGGTGACCGCGGCCCGGATATGGGCGGTGGACCGATTCGACTGGTCTGTCTCGGCTTCAACAAGCAACCGCAGTATCGCCCCATGCTCTGGAAGCCGGGTACCCGTGCGAACAGCAACGACCTGGCGCTGATCAAGGAAGCCGTGGCCCACAACGCGCTGGGGATTCTCGGCGACGACGAAGAAACCATTCGCTACATCGCTCCCGAGCGCCTGCACATGGCGGCGGAAGACACCTGGTACGGTGGCGGTCAGGTAAATGATGCTGACGACCTTATTCCGCTGACCAATACACCGCCACCGCCGCCGCCAGCGGCGGACGAGCAGCAACAGTTGCGTGATCGACACGCGCAGGAAGTCCGGGAGTTGCGCAAGCAGATCGAAGCGCTGGGCACCAGGCTCAAGGCGATGGTGCTGGAAAAGGAGCAGGCGCTGGTAGAACTCAAGGGGATCCACGCGGACCACCTGGAGATCGTTCAGGGTGAATTGCTGGATATCAAACAGGAGCTCGCCGAGCAGCAGCGGATCAACGCGGCGCTCAAGCGCGAACTGGGTAAATATCAGAACAAGACCGCCAGCGATCTGGAGTAGTGCTCTTTCCGTCTAGCCATTCGGCCAGACATCATCAACACATAACAGGCGTTCACTTGCCAGGGGAGCCTGTCCTGCCCGACAGAACATGACCGCGCGTTTGTTGCCTGCCTGATCACTCAGCGCGCGCATCTGGGCCGCGCTCAGAGCCTCCGCGTGGTTCGGCTCCGGTGGCATGAGCCACGCCTTGTGAGCCATCGCTAACCACTGTTGCTCCGCGTCGAGCGTCTTCAGTTCATGCCGGTGGCACCAGTTCAGCGTCGCTCCGGGCTGCTGCCCAGGCACCGGCGGCATCGGGTCGTGCAGGTGCTGGAAAAGCCCGCCCTGCAGCCATGCGGCGGAACAGTCGGGTAGTGGCAATGCGCGATGCGCCGTTGCCAGTTCGGCCAGTCGGTCCGCCAGTGGTAATTGATGTTCGCGCAGTCGCTTCAGCTTGTTGGCCAGGTTGTCGCGTGGGTCCACACCCCACCAGTTGGCCGGATCGCTGGTGGCGCTGTGAGCGGATTGCAACTCGGGTCTGGCCAGATAGAACTTGATTGCCAGTTCCAGATGGATGATGGCGTCGTCGGCGGCCTGCATGATCAGATCCAGCTCACCAAAGGTTTGCGCGCCGTCACGCAGCGCCAGATTGTGCGCCAGCACGCGGGTGTCGGGCGCCAGTTGCAGTAGCGCGTGCCAGAGTCGCTCGTAATAATTGCCGAGGCGCCGGTCCGATGACTCGCCGATCAACGCCGTCAGCGGTGCCGGCTCCTGGTCGAGGCGGCACAGGGCGTGCAGTAGTTGCTCGGGATCGTCGCGCCAGACACTGCCCTGCAGTGGGTCGCGAATCGGCAGCAGTTGGCTGTCGAGCAGGGCCGGACTGAGGGCAATCCAGGCCATATCGCGGATGCTGGCGTGTTGAAAGGCTGGCAGCATGAAGGCTCTCGTATTTGCCAGCCCAGGCTGGCTGCGGAATAATCTGCGCTCGGTTCCCGCTCAGTCTCGGGTATCTCATCGTCGAACGCAAAGGGGTGGTATGGATCAGTTCCGCAATATCGGTCTCATCGGACGCCTCGGCAGCGGGCGCGTGGTCGATACCCTCAAGCGCCTGAAGCGCTTTCTCCTTGATACCGGGCACACCGTGATTCTTGAGGACTCCGTCGCCGAGTTGCTGCCCGGCCACCAGCAGCAGGTTTGCTCGCGCAAGATGATGGGCGAGATCTGTGATCTGGTGATTGTGGTTGGTGGTGACGGCAGTCTGCTCGGCGCCGCCCGTGCGCTGTGCCGCTACAACATTCCGGTACTGGGTGTTAACCGTGGCGGCCTGGGCTTTCTCACTGACATCCCGCCGGATGAGCTGGAGCAAAAGGTCGGCGACGTGCTGGCGGGCAAATACATGGTTGAAACCCGCTTCCTGCTCGACGCGTTCGTGCGCCGCGGCGAGGAGCAACTGGGGACCAGTGAAGCCCTAAACGACGTGCTGCTGCATCCGGGCAAGTCGGCGCGGATGATCGAATTTGAGCTGTATGTGGACGGCCAGTTTGTCTACAGCCAGAAATCCGACGGTTTAATTGTCGCCACTCCGACCGGTTCTACCGCTTATGCGCTGTCCGCCGGTGGCCCGATCATGCATCCCAAGCTGGACGCGGTGGTGCTGGTGCCGATGTTTCCGCATACCTTGTCGAGCCGCCCAATTGTCGTCGACGGCAACAGCGAGCTGAAAATCATCATCTCCAAACAGAGCGGTATCTATCCGCAAGTCAGTTGCGACGGTCAGGTGCACATTTCCTGCGCGCCTGGCGACAGCATCACCATTCGCAAGAAACCACAGAAGCTGCGTCTGCTGCACCCGCTGGACCACAATTTCTACGCCATCTGTCGCAGCAAGCTCGGCTGGTCTAGCCGCCTGACGGATCAGTAGGCCGCTGATGGTCGAGAATCAGGGCTACGACATCATCGGCGACGTGCACGGTTGTGCGCATACGCTGGAACACCTGCTCGACCTCATGGGCTACCGCGTGCAGTCGGGCGTCTGGCGCCATCCGCAGCGCAAGGCACTGTTTCTCGGTGACATCATCGACCGTGGCCCGCGCATCCGTGAGGCCCTGCATATCGTGCATGGCATGGTCGAGGCAGGCGAGGCGCAGTGCATCATGGGTAACCATGAATTCAACGCGCTGTGCTGGGAAACCCGAGCTCCCGCGGGCAGTGGCCGAGAATATTTGCGCGAGCACAACGAGCGACATTTGCGCCTGATCGGCGACACTCTGGAGCAGTTTGCCCAGTGGCCGCAGGAGTGGCGTGAGTTTGTCGGCTGGTTCGGCCAAATGCCGCTGTTTCTCGATTTTGGTCTGTTTCGCATGGTGCATGCGTGCTGGGATGCGCGGCTGATTCAACCGCTGCGTGAGCAGTATCCCGATGGGCGAGTGGATCGCGAGTTTATCGAAGCTTCGGTTGAGCGGGGCAGCTTCGCCGCGCAGACCTTCGATCGCCTGTTGCGCGGCACCGATATGCGGCTGCCGCACGGCATGACCATGACAGGTAAAGACGGTTTTACCCGCGCCTTCTTCCGCACCAAGTTCTGGGAAGAGGCGCCGCTGACCTATGGCGATGTGGTGTTTCAGCCCGATGCGCTGCCCACCGAAATCGCCGCCAGGCCGCTCAGTGATGATCAGCGCGCCGAGCTGTTGATCTATGGCCCGGAACAGCCACTGCTGTTTGTGGGGCATTACTGGCAGCAGGGCCGGCCGCATCCGATTCGTCCGAACCTGGCCTGTCTGGATTACAGCGCAGTCAAATACGGCAAGCTGGTGGCCTACCGCTGGGACGGTGAGCGTCATCTGGACCGAGACCATTTTGTCTGGGTCGATGTACCCAAACTCGATTGAGGAATTCCATGCTTAAGGCGCTGACCTGCCAACTCGATGAAGATCTGTCACCGCTGGTGCGCTTTCTGCGTAGCCGTGGCGTAGTGCACCGGGTGGTGGAAGAGGGCGGCATGCAGGTGGTGTGGGTGGTTGATGAAGCTGCTGCTCAGATCGTTCGCGCAGTCTACGCACAGGGGCCGCAGGCACTGCCGGACGAGCCCGTAGCGGCGCGCCCACCCAGTCCGGCGGCACAGTTCTGGCGCCAGGCCCACCGCCTGATTCCGGTCACCCTTGCGGTGCTGGTGATCACCGCGGTGGTGGCGCTGCTGTCCGGGCTGGGCAGCGATGCGCGTGGCATCGTGATGTTTACCTTCACGCCGCTGGAGGCCTCCGGCTATCTGGCGGCGCAGCCAGACATGGCCCAGTGGTGGCGGCTGATTACGCCGATCTTTCTGCACTTTGGCGTAATGCATCTGGCGTTCAATGCACTCTGGTACTGGGAGCTGGGACGGCGTATCGAAATGCGCTCGGGTGGGCTCTGGCTGCTTGGGCTGACGCTGCTGATCGGCGTGGTGTCCAACACCGCCCAGTGGCTGTGGAGCGGCAGCAGCCTGTTTGGCGGGCTGTCCGGCGTGCTCTATGGGCTGCTTGGCTATTGCTGGGTTTACCAGAAGCTGGCCCCCAATGTGTTCTTCGATCTGCCACGTGGCGTGATTATCATGATGCTCGCGTGGCTGGTGCTGTGCATGACCGGGCTCATCACCTTGCTTGGCTTTGGTGCCATCGCCAATGCGGCGCACGTCAGCGGTTTCCTCGCCGGTTGCGCCATTGGTGCGGTCGCCGGAACGCTGCAGCGGCTGCGGTGAGCGAGTACAATAGTGGCTTTTCATCATTCCAGCGGGAGGCGCGATGACCACTTTCATCGATATGCTGCGCAACATCACCCCTGATATCTACCAGAGCCTCAAGCTGGCTGTGGAGATTGGCAAGTGGCCGGATGGCCGCAAGCTGACGCGTGAGCAGAAGGAACTGTGCCTGCAGGCGATGATCGCCTGGGAACAGGACAACCTGCCGGAAGAGGAGCGTACCGGTTACATGGGGCCGCAGGCCTGCAAATCGCAGCAGAAGGAAGTCCCCAACATTCTGTTTTCGACCGGCTCGGAGACCCTCCATTGAGTGTTCTGCAATTCGAGGGCAGTGTCAGCAAGATGATTGGTCGGCTCGACGTGGCCGACGCGCCGGTCGACTACAGCCTGCCTATTGGCGAGGAGCGGGTGCCGCTCAACGGTCTGCTGGGCAAGACCATCCGGCTTGAAGCGATGGGGCCGATTCATTGCGTGCACTGTGGTCGCAAGACCAAGAAGAGCTTTAGTCAGGGCTATTGCTACCCCTGTTTCACCAAGCTCGCGCAGTGCGACAGCTGCATCATGAGCCCGGAAAAATGCCATTACGACCAGGGCACCTGTCGTGAGCCGGCCTGGGGCGAGCAGTTCTGTATGACCGATCACATCGTCTATCTGGCCAACTCGTCGGGTCTCAAGGTCGGTATCACCCGGGCTACGCAGGTGCCAACCCGTTGGGTTGATCAGGGTGCCAGCCAAGCGCTGCCGATTCTGCGCGTTGCGACTCGCCAACAGTCCGGCCTGGTTGAAGACCTGCTGCGTCAGCAGGTGGCAGACAAGACCAACTGGCGTGCCTTGCTCAAGGGTGACCCCGAGCCGCTGGATCTCTGCGCCGAGCGCGATCGCTTGCTGGACCACGCCGAGGCGGGCATCGCCGAGCTGCAGGCTCGCTTCGGGTTGCAGGCGGTGCAGCTGCTGCCGCAGGCTGAACCACTGGAGATTCGCTATCCGGTTGAGCACTACGTTGCCAAACCGCAATCGGCCAACCTGGACAAGGAGCCGGTGCTCGAAGGCACCTTGCTCGGCATCAAGGGGCAGTATTTGCTGCTCGACACCGCGGTGATCAACATTCGCAAGTACACAGCCTATCAGCTGGCCTTCAGCGCCAGTTGAGCCATTACGGCAGGGCCGCCCTGCAGCAGGGCGGCCGAACATGATTCATCGGCCGGCTCGCCCCGGCTGCAGCGGAGCTCAGAGATGCGTACCGAACAACCGAAGACGATTTACCTCAAGGACTACAAGGCGCCGGACTACTGGATCGACGAGACCCAGCTGACCTTTGAGCTGTTTGAAGACCACGCGCTGGTGCACAGCCGGCTGGCCGTGCGCCTGAACACTGATCGCCATGCCGAAAATGCCTTGCCGCCGCTGGTGCTGGATGGTCAGCAGCTGGAGCTGCAGAAGGTGGTGCTGGAGGAGCAGGAGCTGGGCGAGGGCGCCTATCAGGTCGACAGCGACAGCCTGACCCTGCAGCCGGCCAGCGCCCGCTTCGAACTGGCCCTGACCACCCGTATCGAGCCGCAGAACAACACTGCGCTGGAAGGGCTGTACAAGTCCGGCAGCATGTTCTGCACCCAGTGCGAGGCCGAAGGCTTCCGCAAGATTACCTACTACCTTGATCGCCCGGACGTGATGAGCCGCTTCACCACCACGGTGATTGCCGAGCGCGAGCGCTATCCGGTGCTGTTGTCCAACGGCAACCCGATTGCCTCCGGCGAGCACGAAGGCGGTCGCCACTGGGTCAGCTGGGAAGATCCGTTCCCCAAGCCGGCCTACCTGTTTGCCCTAGTCGCTGGCGATCTGTGCCTGCTGCAGGACAGCTTCACCACCATGAGCGGTCGCACCATTGATCTGCGCATCTACGTCGAGCCGGAAAACCGCACCCAGTGCGACCACGCGATGGACAGCCTCAAGCGCTCCATGCGCTGGGACGAAGAGGTCTACGGCCGCGAGTACGATCTGGACATCTTCATGATCGTTGCGGTTAACGACTTCAACATGGGGGCGATGGAGAACAAGGGCCTCAATATCTTCAACTCCAGCTGCGTGCTCGCACAGCAGGATACCGCCACCGATATGGCGTTCCAGCGCGTTGAAGCCGTGGTGGCGCACGAGTACTTCCACAACTGGTCGGGCAACCGGGTGACCTGCCGTGACTGGTTCCAGCTGTCGCTGAAAGAAGGCTTCACCGTCTTCCGCGACTCGGAATTCTCTGCCGACATGAACTCGCGCACGGTCAAGCGCATCGAGGATGTCACCTTCCTGCGTGCCAACCAGTTTGCCGAAGACGCCGGCCCCATGGCGCACCCGGTACGTCCGGATTCCTTTATCGAGATCTCCAACTTCTACACCCTGACGGTGTACGAGAAGGGCGCTGAAGTCGTGCGCATGCTGCACACCCTGCTGGGCGAAGAAGGCTTCCGCAAGGGTACTGACCTGTACTTCGAGCGCCACGATGGTCAGGCAGTCACCTGCGACGACTTTATCAAGGCACTGGAAGACGCCAACGGCGCGGACTTCACCCAGTTCAAGCGCTGGTACAGCCAGGCCGGTACGCCGCGCCTGAATGTGCGCAGCGAATACGACGCGGCCAGTCGCGAATACCGCTTGCACTTTACTCAGGTGTGTCCGCCAACCCCGGGCCAGCCGGACAAGCTGCCGCAGGTGATTCCGGTGCGCATGGCCCTGCTGGATCGCGACGGCAATGAGCTGCCGTTGCAGCTCGATGGCAAGGCGTTGGGCACTGAAGCGGTGGTCTCGATCACCGAGGCTGAGCAGACGCTGGTGTTCGAGAATGTGCCCAGCTGCCCGCTACCGTCGCTGCTGCGTGGCTTCTCCGCACCGGTCAAGCTGAGCTACCCCTACAGCCGCGATGACCGGGTGTTCCTCGCCAAGCATGACCCCGACGGTTTCAACCGCTGGGAGGCGGCGCAAGGCCTGGCCGTGGATGTGCTGGAAGGGCTGGTAGAGATTCACCGCGCCGGTCGACCGTTGAATCTGGATCAGCGCCTGGTCGAGGTCATGCGCAGTGTGATTACCGACACGGAACTGGACGCCGCGATGGTGGCCGAAATCATTCGCCTGCCGTCCGAAGCCTATCTGATCGAGCTGGCCGAGGTGGCGGATGTGGATGCTATCCACTATGCCCGTGAGTGGCTGCGCCGGGCGCTGGCCGAGGCGCTGCGCGATGAGATGTCGGCGCGTTACCAGATTCTGTCTGCGGCGGGTGCAGGGGCCTTCAGCGCCAAGGCCGATGCCATGGCTGGCCGCAGCCTAAAGAACAGCCTGCTGGCCTATCTGATGCTGACCGGTGAGCAGCAGGTGGTTGGCTGGTGCGTGCGCCAGTTTGTTGAAGCCACCAATATGACCGACCGTCAGGCCGCGCTGGTTGCTCTGGTCAACTCGCCGTTCGAGCAACAACGTGAAGCGGCGCTGGCCGAATTCGCCGAGCGCTGGGCTGATTACCCGTTGGTGATGGACCAGTGGTTCAGCATTCAGGCCGCCGCGGCTCAGCCCGGTGCCTTGGATCGCGTATCCAAGTTGATGGAGCACCCGCTGTTCACCATGCGCAACCCGAACAAGGTGCGTGCGCTGATCGGTGCTTTTGCCAACCAGAATCTGGTCAATTTCCATGCAATGGACGGCAGTGGTTACGCCTTCCTGGCTGATCGCATCATCGAGCTGGATCGCAGCAACCCGCAGATTGCCTCGCGTTTGGTGACCCCGTTGAGCCGCTGGCGCAAGTTCGAAGGTCAGCGTCAGGAGCTGATGAAGGCGCAACTGGCCCGCATAATGGCAGAAAGCCCGCTATCGCCGGACGTCTACGAGGTGGTAAGTAAGTCGCTTGCCTGAGTCATCAGACCCGCGGCTGTCTGGGTCGCGGGTCTTGAAGTGAACGTCGATAAATGAGTTACTCGGCACACGCAAGGGCGAAATTTTAATAAAAAATTACCGAGAGGTATTTGTGCCGCGCCTTGCGGGCCTCTAATATGCGTTGTCCGCTGAAGGGATAACTTTTCCGGAGTGCGCCTGCGTGGGGTGTGAGCCGGATTTAATAATAAACGTGTTCCCGTAGCGGAGCAGATGCACTAATACAAAAATAAAGAGGGGTGGTGTATGCGTAAGCCTAGCAATTGGCGCGCTCCATTCGTGGCCCGAACAGACCGCAACGGGTCGGGCGAACATCTTAAGAAAGGTTTCTCCGTCAGTGCTGTTGCTCAAGCCGTGATGCTGTCCGGCCTGTTTGCACTCGGCGCCGTGCCCGCTCAGGCAGCCGATGTTGCGGAGAGCGTACAACCTGCAATCAAGTCGGACCTGGCCGCTCATACCCTGCTGGTCGACGCTGCTGTTGCTGGTGATCGCCTAGTTGCTGTTGGCAGCCGTGGCCATATCGTTTATTCCGATGATCAAGGCAAATCCTGGATTCAGGCTAACGTTCCTGTACGCCAGTTGCTGACCTCCGTTTATTTCGCCGACGACAAGAACGGTTGGGCAGTAGGGCACGACTCCCTGATCCTGCACACCAGCGATGCGGGCGCCAACTGGGAGATGCAATACCGCGATCCCGAACTGGAACAGCCGGTTGATCCGGATGGCCCGAGCCTTCTGGAGCGTCCGCTGATGGACGTCTGGTTCAAAAATGCCAAGACCGGCTTTGCGGTCGGCGCTTACGGCACCTTCCTGCGCACTGACGATGGTGGCAAGACCTGGGACGATCGCTCGTTCGATATCGATAACCCCGATGGCTTCCACTACAACGCAATCACCGCGGTGAAGGGTGCAGGCCTGATGCTCGCCGGCGAGATGGGTACTCTGTATCGCTCCCCCGACTTCGGTGACACCTGGGAAACGCTGACCGACCTGCCCTATGACGGCTCCTGGTTCGGTGCCTCCGGCACCAACGAAGAGAACGTCGTCCTGGTCTGGGGCCTGCGTGGCAACATGTTCCGTTCCGTCGATTTCGGCACCACCTGGGAACAGGTTGAGCTGCTGACCCCGAACAACGGCCCGCTGGAAGCGACCCTGCTCGGTGGCGGCCTGTCTGGCGATGGCAAAGTTGTTGTCGTGGGTGCTGGTGGCGTTGTCCTGAGCAGCAACGATGGCGGTAACAGCTTTGATGTCATGACCCGTCCTGATCGCATCGCTCTGGCCTCGGCCAAGGCGCTCGCAGACGGTGAACTGCTGCTGGTCGGTCAACATGGTGTCGCCACCATGCCGGCAAGTGCTCTGAACGCTCACTGATAATAATTACAAGCCAGGAGAATCTGGATGTCTTTTGACCAGAGTAACGCACCATTCATGGAGCGGTTGGTATTCAATAACCGCCTTGCTGTGGTGATTCTTTTCTCGCTCGTTTCCCTGTTTCTGGGGTATCAGGCGCTGCAGGTGCGACCCGACACCAGCTTTGCCAAGATGATTCCGCTCGAACATCCCTATATCGTCAACATGATCGAGCACCAGAACGATCTGGCCAACCTCGGTAACTCGATCCGCATTGCGGTTGCGATCGAAGAGGGCGATATTTTCTCCACGGAGTACATGGAGACGCTCAAGCAGATCAACGACGAAGTCTTCTTCCTGCCCGGCGTAGACCGTTCGAACCTGCGTTCGCTGTGGACGCCGAACGTACGCTGGACCGAAGTGACCGAGTACGGCTTTGACGGTGGCCCGGTAACCAATCATCCGTCCTACACCAATCAGGAAGACCTGGAAGAGCTGCGCGCCAACGTCCTGAAGTCCGGTGAAATCGGTCGTCTGGTTGCCAACAACTTCAAGTCGAGCATCATCGAGGTGCCGCTGCAGGAGTTCTATCCGAATCCGGACAACCAGAGCGAGCTGCTGCGCCTTGACTACAAGCAGTTCTCGCACCTGCTGGAAGAAAAGATCCGCGATCGCTTTCAGGCCGAAAACCCGAATATCAAGATCCACATCGTTGGCTTCGCCAAGAAAGTCGGTGACCTGATTGACGGTCTGATGGGCGTGGTTGGCTTCTTCGGTATTGCCTTCGTCATCACCTTCGTTCTGCTCTACATGTTCACCTGGTGTATCCGCAGTACCGTCTCGGTACTGGTGACCACCGTTATTGCGGTGATCTGGCAGCTGGGTTTGATCAATCTGGTCGGCTTTGGTCTGGACCCGTACTCGATGCTGGTGCCGTTCCTGATCTTCGCCATCGGCATTTCCCACGGGGTGCAGAAGATCAACGGTATTGCCCTGCAGTCGGGTGGGGCAGATAACGCGCTGGTGGCGGCACGTCTGACTTTCCGTCAGCTGTTCCTGCCGGGCATGATCGCGATTCTGGCTGACGCGGTAGGCTTTATTACCCTGCTGGTCATCAAGATTGACGTGATCCACGAACTGGCAATCGGTGCTTCCATCGGTGTAGCGGTAATCGTGTTCACCAACCTGATCATGCTGCCGGTCACCATTTCGTATCTGGGTATCAGCAAGAAGGCGGTTGAGCGCTCCAAGCGCGATGCGGTTCGCGAGCATCCGTTCTGGCGCTTCCTGTCCAACGTTGCGCACCCGAATGTAGCGCCGTGGATGGTCATCGTTGCCCTGGTTGCTGGTGCCAGCTGCTTTGTCTACCAGAAGAACAACATCAAGGTCGGTGACCTCGATGCTGGTGCGCCGGAGCTGCGTCCTGATTCGCGCTACAACAAGGACAACGACTTCATCATCCAGAACTACACCACCAGCTCCGACATCCTGGTCGTGATGGTCGCTACTCCGCCGGAGAAGTGCTCTGCCTACGAAACCATGGATGCGATCGATCAGCTGCAGTGGAAGATGCAGAACCTGGAAGGTGTGCAATCGGCTGTGTCTCTGGTGACCGTTGCAAAGCAGGTGATCATGGGCTCCAACGAGGGCAACCTGAAGTGGCAGGGTCTGTCGCGTAACCAGGATGTTCTGAACAACGCCATCAGCCGTGCGCCGTCTGGCATGTTCAACTCGGCGTGCTCGCTGGCGCCGGTCATGGTCTTCCTCGATGACCACAAGGCTGACACCCTCAAGCGTGCTACCGCTGCCGTCGAAGAGTTTGCGGCCGAGTACAACACCGATGACATGGTGTTCAAGCTGGCTGCCGGTAACGCCGGTATCGAAGCTGCGACCAACGAGATCATCTCCAGCTCCGAGCTGCTGATCCTGGTGTTGGTGTACATCTGGGTAGGTGTGATGTGTATGATCACCTTCCGCTCGCTGCCCGCAACCATCTGTATCGTTCTGCCGCTGATCCTGACCTCGGTGCTGGGTAACGCACTGATGGCCTTCCTCGGCATCGGTATGAAGGTGGCAACGCTGCCGGTAATCGCTCTGGGCGTGGGTATCGGTGTTGACTACGGTATCTACATCTACAGCCGTCTGGAGAGTTTCCTGCGTCAGGGCATGCCGCTGCAGGAAGCCTACTACGAGACCCTGCGCTCCACCGGTAAGGCGGTACTGTTCACCGGTCTGTGTCTGGCAATCGGTGTAGCGACCTGGATCTTCTCTGCGATCAAGTTCCAGGCCGACATGGGTCTGATGCTGACCTTCATGTTCCTGGTCAACATGATCGGCGCGATGCTGCTGCTGCCGGCACTGGCTCGCTTCCTGATCAATCCAGAGAAAGTGCGTAACTCCCGCGGTAGTAAGCTGTCTCACTGATAGCGCGCTGCAGCACAAAAAAAACCCGCCATTTGGCGGGTTTTTTTGTGCCCGCTCGCGGTGCGCCTTGGCGGGGAAGGGCCCTAGTGTTTCCCGGTTGGCGCTTCTGCGGTTATCGTGGAGACTGAGTTTGTGTCGAAATATTGCTGCGAAAATGCAGGGTTCTGCATTGATAACGTGATTAACAAAAGATAACCGTGAGCCGTTGGCGCGGCCTTGTCGCGCTCGTTACCATGGGCAGTCCCGTTTTAAAGCGGAAAGATGGATAACAATAAGGGGGAATGGTGTATGCGCGAGCCCACTCGTTGGCGCACTCAAACGACTCAACTGGCCTGTGCCATCGGCCAGCGGGCGCAGTTCCGCAAGCAATCCTTTGCTACTCGCGTACTCAAGGCTGCTGGCCTTGGCGCGGCGCTGATGACCGCTTCAATCACACCCGCACTGGCAGCTGATACCGTTGCCGAAGCACCAAAGCCGGCGATCATGTCTGAGCTGGCCAGTCACTCGCTGCTGCTCGACGTCGCTGCTGCAGGCGACCGCCTGGTTGCTGTTGGCAGCCGTGGCCACATCGTTTACTCGGATGATCAGGGTGCCAGCTGGACCCAGGCTCAATCTCCCGTACGCCAACTGCTGACCGCAGTGTATTTTGCTGACGCCAGCAACGGCTGGGCGGTTGGCCATGATGGCGTGATTCTGCATTCCAGTGACGCCGGCGCAAGCTGGGAACTCCAGTACCGTGATCCGGCGCTGGATGAAGCGGCTGATCCTGATGGCCCGGGTCTGCTTGAGCGCCCCCTGATGGATCTGTGGTTCCGTGATACCAACACCGGCTTCGCCTTTGGCGCCTACGGCACCTATCTGCGCACCGACGATGGCGGCGAAACCTGGGAAGACCTGTCTTTCGATATCGACAACCCGGATGGCTTCCACTACAACGCCGTGACCGCGGTTGAAGGCACTGGTCTGTTCCTCGTCGGCGAGATGGGCACCATGTATCGCTCGCCCGACTTTGGCGACACCTGGGAAACCCTGCAGACCTCTCCCTACGACGGTACCTGGTTTGGTACTGCCGGCACTGGCATCGACGGCCAGGTCGTGGTCTGGGGCCTGCGCGGCAACATGTTCCGCTCCACCGATTTTGGTGACAGCTGGGAGCAGGTTGAACTGCACACACCGAACAATGGCCCGCTGGAAGCGACGCTGTTGGGCGGCAACCTGTCGGCTGATGGTTCGATCGCCGTCGTGGGTGCTGGTGGGGTAGTGGTGACCAGCACTGATAACGGTTCAAATTTTGAAGTCGCAGTGCGCCCTGACCGCGTTGCCTTGGCAACGGCCAAGCGTTTGCCAGACGGCGAACTGGTGCTGGTCGGCCAGCATGGCGTGGTCAAGGCGGCAGCCAACGGCCTGCCCGAAAACCAATAACAAACAGCTGCCAGGAGAGTCTGGATGTCCAAGCTTCATCAGGAAACGAGCGCTCCCTTTGTGGAACGCTTGATCTTCAACAATCGGATTGTTGTTCTGCTGCTGTTCGCGATGCTGACCGTGTTCTTCGGTTATCAAGCGGCACAGGTCAAGCCCGATACCAGCTTCGAGAAGATGATTCCTCTCAAGCACCCATACATCGCCAACATGATCGCGCACGAGAACGATCTGCCGAACCTCGGCAACTCGATTCGTATCGCGGTGGAAATCAAAGATGGCGATATCTTCAGCACCGAGTACATGGAGACCCTCAAGCGCATCAACGATGAGGTGTTCTTCCTGCCGGGTGTAGATCGTTCCAATCTGCGCTCACTGTGGACGCCTAACGTCCGCTGGACCGAAGTGACCGAGTACGGTTTCGACGGTGGCCCGGTCGCCAATCGCCCGGCGTATCTGAGCGAAAGCGATCTGGAAGAGCTGCGTGAAAACGTGCTCAAGTCCGGCGAGATCGGCCGACTGGTAGCCAACAACTTCAAGTCGACCATCATCGATGTGCCGCTGCAGGAGGCTTATCCGAACCCCGAGAACCAGGGTGAGCTGATCCAGCTGGATTACGGCGACTTCTCGCGTCAGCTGGAAGACAAGATTCGCGCCGAGTTCCAGGGCGAGAACCCGAACATCCAGATCCATATCGTTGGTTTTGCCAAGAAGGTCGGTGACCTGATCGACGGCATTATCAAGGTTGTGATGTTCTTCGGTGCGGCGCTGCTGATCACCTTTGTTCTGCTGATGATGTTCACCCGCTGCCTGAAGAGCTCGATCACCACACTCGTGTGCTCGGTTATCGCTGTGGTCTGGCAGCTGGGTCTGCTGCGCACGCTGGGCTTTGGTCTGGACCCGTACTCGATTCTGGTTCCCTTCCTGGTGTTCGCGATCGGTATCTCCCACGGTGTGCAGATCATCAACGGCATGGCAATTGAGTACACCAACGCCGACGACAGCCAAACCGCTGCCCGCCGCGCTTTCCGTGCACTCTACATCCCGGGCATTGTGGCGCTGATCTCTGACGCCGTAGGTTTCGTGACGCTGCTGCTGATCGAGATTGAGGTTATCCGCGAACTGGGTATCGCTGCGTCGGTCGGTGTGGGTGTGATCATCCTGACCAACCTGATGCTGCTGCCAATCCTGATGTCGTACATCGGTATCAGCCGCAAGGCCGTCGAGCGTAACCGTAACCTGGCGAACCGCCCGCAGAAGCTGTGGCTGGGCGTTGCCAAGTTTGCTCACCCGGCTGTCGCACCGATCTCCGTTGTGCTGGCGATCATCGCCTTTGCCTTCGGTATCTATCACGGCAAGAACGTGGCGATTGGTGACCTCGATCCGGGTGCGCCGGAGTTGCGTGCTGACTCGCGTTATAACCTCGACAACCAGTTCATCATCGAGAACTACTCCACCAGTTCCGACATTCTGGTGGTCATGGTCAAGACGCCGGACGAGATGTGCTCCGCGTATGAAACTATGGAAGCCATCGATCAGCTGGAATGGCGCATGAACAACCTCGACGGTGTGCAGTCAGCGGTCTCGCTGGTGACTGTGGCCAAGCAGGTGATCATGGGCAACAACGAGGGCAACCTGAAGTGGCAGACCCTGTCGCGTAACCAGGACAACCTGAACAACGCCATCAGCCGTGCGCCGTCGGGCATGTTCAACTCCGCCTGCTCGCTGGCTCCGGTCATGATCTTCCTCGATGACCACAAGGCTGACACCCTGAAGCGGGCGACCGCAGAAGTGGAAGCGTTCGCTGCCGAGTACAACACCGACGACCTGCAGTTCCTGCTGGCGGCCGGTAACGCCGGTATCGAAGCGGCCACCAACGTGGTGATCGAAGCGTCTCAGACCAAGATGCTGCTGACCGTATACGCGGTCGTCATCCTCATGTGTCTGATCACCTTCCGTTCGATCCGCGCGGTGCTGTGTATCATCATCCCGCTGGCTCTGACTTCGGTTCTGGCCAACGCGCTGATGGCGTTCCTGGGTATTGGCGTGAAGGTAGCTACGCTGCCGGTTATCGCGCTGGGTGTGGGTATCGGTGTCGACTACGGCATCTACATCTACAGCCGCCTGGAAACCTATCTGCGTCAGGGCCTGCCGCTGCAGGAGGCCTACTATGAAACGCTGAAGACCACAGGTAAGGCCGTGACCTTCACTGGTTTCACCCTGGCCATCGGTGTTGCTACCTGGATCTTCTCCGCGATCAAGTTCCAGGCCGACATGGGTATCCTGCTGACCTTCATGTTCCTGTGGAACATGTTCGGCGCACTCTGGCTGCTGCCGGCACTGGCTCGCTTCCTGATCCGTCCGGACAAGCTGCGTAGCTGAGTGAGTTGAGCTGTACAAAAAACCGCCTTCGGGCGGTTTTTTTGTGGGGAGCATTTTGCGTTATGTACGGAATGTCAGCGTGCACGTCAGGCATCGTGCCGGCGATGCCTGACGCTTCAATATATGGTGGAGTGTGCACGTGGGGTTCGTCCCGTTTACGCGGGCGAGTAGCGCAGGGTTGGCAGGAAACAGGACGGCAGCCTGTTTGAGGCTCGCAGAGCCGAGTTCTGCCGGCCCCTGCCAAGCCGAGCAACGCAGCGAACCCGAAGGGCCGCGTAGCCGGGTGCCGGGGGGGATCGCCAAGGGGGGGCGGGCAAGCGGCCCCCCTTGGCTCGCCGTGAAGGCGAAAAGAGGGCTCGGCAACAGCGAAAGTGTGCGTACTTATATGGCTGACTTGTGACGTGCGCTTGGGTACTGCCAGCGCGGTAGCTCAATTTGCCCGGTTGAGATGATGTCGATGTGGTGGTGGGTGCAGCAAGCGGCGATGTTGATAATCGGCCTCGAAACGAGCGTTACTCACACATCCGGGTACAGCGGCTCAATCGCACTCTCACCCAGAGCTTCGGCCTCGCGCTGTCGGGCTTGGGTTACCTTGCGTACGGCGCGCCAGAGCGGTTTGCCGCGCCAGGCGTGTTCGGTCTGGCCGAACAGGCAGCCGTTCAGATCATCCAGTGCATCGGCGAGGATGGGGTGGGCGTGGCTCAGGGCAATCAGATCGCTTTCCTGCTGTTTGGCCCAGTGTTCCAGTGCCTTGCGCGCCTCGGCGGGCTGGTTATGACGGCAGGCCGCCTGCAGGTCGGCGAGCGGGTTGCCGGGCTGGTCGGTATCGAGGCTGACGGTGTCTTCGCCCAGTTCGTCCAGGGCGGACAGGGCGTTTCGTGCGGTGCGCAGTTGCAGCAGTACCCAGCCGAGGGCGCCGAGCAGCAGCAAGGTTGCGAGTTGCCAGGGCCAGAGCAGGGGCTGATCTGCAACGGGCTGGCCGGTATAGGTCGTGTTGTTGTCGTTGAAGCTGCCATTGCCGCGAATATTCAGCGCAACAGCATCCAACTCGGACACTTCCAACTGATCGGTGGTGGTATTCCACCATTGCACGCGAATGGCGGGTACGACATGACGGCCGGCGTGACGTGCGACAACGGCCGAGCTTTCCTGTCGAAGCCCCAGCACGCCAGTGCTGGAAAGCTGGTTTTCCAGTTGTGGTTGATCGCTGTACTGACGCAGCTCGTCCTGATCGGAGGAGAGGGTATTCAGCTCCGGCAGCTGCATGGCAGTCAGTCCATCGGCCTGGATCGACAGGGTGCGAGTCAATGGCTCGCCACGGGTCAGTTCGCCGGCCGGATCCGGCTGCCAGTTCTGACTGAGGCGTACCTGGCGTGCAGGCAGCCAGGGCACTCCTGCGGGGTAGCTGTCGGGAATGGGTTTGACCTGCAGCTGTTGGCTCGGCGAGCGCAGCTGGATAAAGCGGGCATTGTGACCGCCGGGTGGACTGGCGCTGGAGCGCTGTTGTACTGCGGTTGCGCTGAAAAGCTGTGACGGAATGTCGAGCACACCGCTGTGCTGCGGATAGATTGCGTAGCGTACTTCGATTACACCGTGAACGATGCCGTTGATCTCGCGCTCGTAGGTTTTCGGTGCGCCAAGCGATTCCACGCGGGCATCGGGGATCTCCAATCCGCTGAGCGTCGAGTCGTCGTACAGCGAGACTGAGTGATATATGCGCAGCGTCAGCAGAACCTGCGCCTGGACGTAGGGTGTGAGGGTGTCGAGTTCGCTGTCGATAAAGATCGGCGCGATCTGGTCGGGGCTGATCTCGTCTGCCTGGGCTTGGGTCAGTACGTGCAGCGTGACGGGTTCGCTGCGCTCACCGGCCAGCTCCAGCGGCGGAATGATGACGTAGCCAGTACGCAGGGGGAGCAGGCGCACGACCCAGCGGGTGACCGGCAGACTTCGGCCGTTGATGGTGCTGACCAGGCTGAGTCTGCGGGTGGACTCGATCTGGAAGTGCTCCTCCAGAGCACTCAGATCCGGCTCATCGCTGCGCTTTGCCAGGGTGCTTTCAAGGGTCAGCTCCAGCGGCTGCTGTTCGACCAGCTGGGTGCGGTCGACGCTGGCCTGCAATGCGGCAAAGGCCGGCAGGCTGGTGGTCAGCAGAAGCAGGATGAGAAGCAGCTTGCGCATTATCGAGGGCGTCCGTCGTTCTGTTGCAGGTGCTGATAGAGGAACTTGCGCCGTAGCAGCTCCGCGGGATTGTCGGGAATGTCCCGCAGCCATTGTTGCACAGCTTGACGCTGTTCTATCTGTCGGCGACTTCCCGCGCCACCGCTGGCGGCTGCGCTGTCGTCTTCAAGTTCAGGGCTTTCGGTGAGCTCGCCAGCCGTGACGCTGCCGCTGCTATCAGCTGAGCCGTTCTCAGCAGTTGCAGCATCGCTCGTTTGACTGCCGCCGGGCCCATTACTCTCGGCGCCTTGCTCCGCACCAGCAGCGCTCTCTGCTCCACTGGCACTGTCTTCGGCTTCTTCACCGGTACCGCCTGTGGGAGCGGTCTGCGCTGTCTCTGAATCGGTGGGTGGGTTTTCGGGCTCAGTCTGTTGTTCGCGCTGTTCGGCGAGGTAGGCCTCGACCCGCTGGCGGTTATGCCGGGCAGCAGTGTGATCCGGGGCGCGCGTCAAGGTCTGCTCGAAGGCGGCGAGCGCTTGCTGGTAGTCGCCAGCTAGGGCGAGTGCGGTGCCGTGACTGAAATGCAGTTCGGCGTTGTCTGGCTGCTGCTCGGCGAGTGCTCCCCATATGGCTGCGGCGGCGGCATAGTCGCCACTGTCCAGTAGCGCGCGGGCGCGCCATTGCGGATCTTCGAACAGCGCAGCGGCCTCGGCCGGTTGGCCCGCAGCCATCAGGGCGGCGGCCTGCTGGTCGGGTCGTTTCCAGAGATCGGCCCAGCTCATGGCGGAGGCGGGTTGGGGTAACCACAGCGCGCAAAGGACGACCAGAATCCAGCCGCGACGAGCACCCAGAGCAACCAGCGGCAGCAATAGCAGCAATAACCAGTGGCCCTGGTCGCTGCGCTGCCGTTGTTCGGTGTCACTCTGCTGCGCACTCAGATCGGACTCGAGCAGTTTTTCTATATCGCTGTCATCCAGACTCATGCGGGCGTAGCTACCGCCCTCTGAGCGGGCAAACTCAACCAGCGTCGGTTCGTTCAGGCGTGGTAGCAGAATCCGACCCTGGTCATCGCGCATGAAACCACCCTCGGCCAGTGGCACCGGTGCCCCATCCGCGGTGCCGATGCCGATGACCTGCAGACTGCTGCCGAGCCGATCTGCCGCCAGATCGAGGCGTTCCGGGTCGATGTCGTCGATGCCACTGCTCAGCAGCAGCACCTGGGTAGCGCTGTCGCCGTGCTCGGCGCGTAAATCGGCCGCCAGCAGCAGGGCCTGATCGGCCCGCTGGCCGCGCACCGGCATGATATCCGGGTGCAGGGCGTCCAGCAGGTTGATCAGGGTGGTGTGGTCACGGGTCAGCGGGGCGACCAGATGCGCGCTGCCTGCATAGGCGATGAGCGCCACACGGCGATCCGGGTAGCGGTGCAGCAGATCGCGAATCTTGCGCTTGGCGCGCTCCAGTCGGGTCGGTTGCAGGTCGTTGGAGAGCATGCTGCGTGATACCTGCAGCACGATGATCAGACTGGCGCTGTCCTCGCGTTGCACCTGGTCCGTCGACTCCCATGCGGGACCGGCGAGGGTGATCAGGCTGAGTGTCCAGATTGAGGCCAGCAACAGGTAGCGGCCAATGTACAACCGCCCCGGTTGCCCCTCGACCAGCACCTTGCGTAGCGTTGCGGGTAGCAGGCTGTCCCAGCCGGAGCGCCGGCGCCGATGGCGGTACAGATACCAGCACACTGCCAAGGCAGGGAGAATGCCAAGGAGCCAGAGTGGACGCAGGAACGTGAAGGGCAGGGAAGGCTCAGCCAACATGCAGCCTCCTGCGCAGCACTGGGCTGCTCCAGAGCAGGCTGATCAGCAGCGCCGCCGCCAACGGCCAGTGATACAGCGGCTGCGCCTTGCGGCTCGCCGGGCCGCTGCGCAGACTCGGTTCGAGTTGTTCGATACGGTTGACGGCCGCCGCCAGCGACTCGCTGTCACGGACTCGGAAGTAGGCGCCATCGGTAACATTGGCGATCTCTTGCAGGGTCGCCTCGTCGAGATCGCTGGCCGGATCGGCGTTGCCCTCAAGCATGCTCATCAGATCGGTGTTGCCCTTGCTTTCGGCCCCGACGCCAATGGTAAAGATGCGGATATGTTCATCGGCTGCCAGTCGTGCAGCCTGAATCGGCGAGATTCCGCCGGCGGTGTTTGCACCATCGGTTACCAGCAGCAGGACACGGCTGTTGGCCGGTTGTGCCATCAGGCGCTTGATCGCCAGGCCGATGGCATCACCAATGGCCGTGTCGCGGCCGGCCAGACCGATAAAGGCTTCGTCGAGCCATTGTCGAACGCTGTCGAGGTCGTAGGTCAGCGGTGACTGGACGTAGGCGCGGGTGCCAAACAGGATCAGCCCGATACGATCGCCGCTGCGCTGCTCGATCAACTCGTCCAGCCAGTGCTTTACCACGCTGAGTCGGTCGGTCTGCTTGTCGGCCAAGGTAAGGTCGCGGGTATCCATACTCGCCGACAGGTCGACCGCCAGCATCATGTCCCGGCCGCTGCTGGGCGGCGGCAGTGGCGCGCCAAGCAGCTGCGGCCGGGCGGCGGCAAACACCAGCAGCAGCCAGATAAGGATCAATGGGGCGGCCTGACGGATTGGGTGAGGGGCACTCGGCTGTGCTGCTTCAAGCCGCTGCAGGCGTGCCATAAAGCTAATCTGCAACGCCGCCTCGGGGCGTTTTGCCGGTGGCAGCAGCCAACGCAGCAGCCACGGCAGCGGCAATAGCAGAATGCTTGCGGGCCAGGCCAGTTCAAACATGGTTGTGCCTTATCCAGCGCAGCAACTCGCGTTGCAGGGTGCGGCGATCAGCGACACTGAGCTGCACATCGGCCTGATACAGCGTGCCACCCAGCGGGGCCAACAGGTCGGCGCGGGGACGCGGGTAGTGCTGGCACAGATAGTCTACCCAGCTGTTGCCGTAGAGCCGGGTAGCGGCAATCTCGCCGCGGCTTTTCAGGTGGCGCTTGAGCTGCGTGTTAAGTGCCGCCAGCCAGTCGTGATCGGACAGGTTCTCGGGTATTTCCCAGAGGATGCGCTGGGCTTTCAGTCGCCGTCTTTGCCGACGGCGATTGAGGATCAGCGCGAGCGGCGTCAGGACCAGCAGCAGCACCAGAATGGCCGCCAGCGCTATCCAGCCAGGCGCCGGCGGCCACCAGCTGATTGGGGGCGGCAGAGCTGGCAGCAGCAGGCTGCCTTCCAGCGGGCTGGTCATGCTTGCGCTGCCTTTGGGTGGCCGCCGAAATTGTCGCGCAGCTGTTCGTGGGCCGGTGAGCGGGTATCGAGGGGCAGCACGCTGCAGCGCAGACGGCGGGCCAGTCTAAGCCAGGCTTGGCGCTGGGCTTGAAACTGTGCTGCGTAGGCGTCTCGAATGGCGCCATCGTTGCTGTTCAGCGTCAGGCGCTGGTCGGCCTGGACGAAATCCAGCGCACCATTGGCCGGCAGCTCGCTGTCGAGCGGGTCAAATACCGGCAACAGGATCAGGTCGTTATGGCCTGCCAGCGGCACCAGCAGGCTTTGGTTCAAACCGTCGATGGCTGCATGGTCACAGACGATATAGAGGATGCTTCCGGGGCGGATGATTTCCCGGCTGTGACGCAGCGCCATGTTCAGCGCCTCGGTTGCGGGCTCCGTTGTCTCGACCTGCTCCGGCACGAGTGCCTGATTGGCTTGCACCAGCAGTTGCAGCAGTTGCAGCAGGGCCTTGCGATCCCGCCGTGGGCGCACTTCATGGCATTGCCCTGCGCCAAACACCATGCCGCCGACTCGGTCGTGGTGGGCGAGTGCAGTCCAGGCGATCAGGGCGCAGGTTTCGGCGGCCAGCACCGATTTCAGACACCGCTGGCTGCCGAAGAACAGTCGCGAGCTCTGTTCGCCGATCAGGAACACCGGACGCTCGCGCTCTTCGTTGAATACTTTGGTGTGCACCTTCTGACTGCGGGCAGTCACGCGCCAGTCGATATTACGAATGTCATCGCCGGGCAGATAGGCACGTACTTGGTCAAAATCGACACCGCGGCCGCGCAGGCGTGAGTTCTGCTGGCCGGTCTGCCGCCCGTTGCGCACGGGGCGGCTGAACAACGGCAGCTCGTGGCAATGCCGGCGCGTCGCGAGCAACGCCTCCAGGCTGGTGTGCAGGGTCGGATCGAGGCTGACCGTCATGGCTCAGACAACGGGAACCGAGTCGATCAGCAGGTTGATGGCCTGGTCGCTGTCGATGCCGGCGGCTTCGGCCTCGAAACTTAGCAGAACCCGGTGACGGAGCACATCGTGGGCAATCGCCTGCACATCTTCGGGGCTGACAAAGTCGCGGCCGGCGAGCCAGGCATGGGCGCGGGCGCAGCGGTCCAGCGCAATGGTGCCACGCGGGCTGGCGCCCATTTCCAGCCATTCGGCCAGTTGCGGGTTGTACTGTTCCGGACGGCGGGTCGCCATCACCAACTGGATCAGGTATTCCTCCACCGCCTCGGCCATAAACAGGTCGAGGACTTCCTGACGGGCAGCGAGGATGCTTTGCTGGGTAATGCGCTCGGCCATTCTGGGCTCGTCACCGCGTGCTTCGCCGCGGGCCAGTTGCAGAATCTGGCGCTCCAGTGCCGCGTCGGGGAAGCCAATGCGGACATGCATCAGAAATCGGTCAAGCTGTGCCTCGGGCAGTGGATAGGTGCCTTCCTGCTCAATCGGGTTTTGGGTCGCCATGACCATGAACAGCTCGGGCAGGGCATAGGTCTTGCGGCCAATACTGACCTGACGCTCGGCCATTGCTTCGAGCAGAGCAGACTGCACCTTCGCCGGGGCGCGGTTGATTTCGTCGGCCAGCACCAGGTGATGAAAGATCGGCCCCTGCTGGAAGCTGAATGTGGTGGTTTCCGGGTGATAGACCTCGGTGCCGGTGATGTCGGCAGGGAGCAGGTCCGGGGTGAACTGGATGCGGTGAAAGTCCGCTTCGATGCCCTCGGACAGAGCCTTGATTGCCTTGGTCTTGGCCAGACCGGGCGCGCCTTCGACCAGGACGTGGCCGCCGGCAAGCAGGCTGATCAGCATGCGATCAATCAAGTGCTCCTGGCCGAAAATGTGCTGGCCCATAAAGGCCTTCAACTGCAGCAGGGATTCCCGATGGGTCATGTGTTTTCCGTTGTTCTGGTTCGCTGGCTGGCGTCAGTGTACGTCACTTTAACGAAATCCCTTTGGTCTAGACTATCCTCACATCACAATTAATCCGGCGCCCCAGCGACGGGCCTTCGGGCACCACGGTGCAGGGCGGCGCAGATGCACCCCGCGATCCGGGAGGACGGCAAGATGGCATTGATCATGGCCAGCTCCAAACAGGCGTTCATTGATACATTGACCGAGCGCCTGCGCGCGTTGGTCACCAAGGCTGATCGTGACGTGATTGGTCTGTTCTGCAATAACTTCTTCGGCATTGCTTCGCACGCGGAACTGGCATCCCGTCAGGATAACGACCTGCTCGGCTGCACGCTCTCTGCCTGGCGTTTTCTGCAAGAACTCCCCAACAGCGACGTCAAACTGCGGGTGTTCAATCCCGATACCCAGCAGCACGGCTGGCAGACCACCCATACCGTCGTGGAAGTGGTCCACCGCGATCTACCGTTTCTGGTGGACTCGGTGCGAATGGAGCTGAGCCGGCACGGCTACGCCATTCACAATCTCTACAACAGCGTCATGACGGTGCAGCGCGGTGAGGACGGCAAGTTGCTGCAACTGCTACCCAGCGCCAGTGACGCCAAGGGCGCACGTGCCGAATCGGTGATGTACATCGAGATCGATCGTGCGACCACCAACGCTGATTTGCGAGCGTTGCAGGATGGCCTGTTTGACGCGTTGAGCAACGTGCGGGCGACGGTGCAGGACTTTCCGGCCATGCAGGCGCGGGTTCTGGAGTTGATCTCGCTGCTCGGCAGTCGGCGCAAGCAGTACTTTGCCCGAGAGGAACGCAACGAGGTGATTGCCTTCCTTGAATGGCTGCTGGATAACCATTTCACCTTTCTTGGCTATGAGTGCTTCTCGATTAACGAGGGGTTGGCGGAGCAACAACTCGGACTGCGTACTGGTGCAAGCCTCGGCGCGCTGGCCCTCAATCCGCGGGATGAGAGTCTGGAGGGGCTGCCCGAGCAGGTCATCAGTTACCTGCAGGCGCCGTTGCTGCTGTCGTTCGCCAAGGCCTCGCAGTTGAGTCGAGTGCATCGGCCGGCCTATCCGGATTATGTCTCTGTGCGTGAAGTGGATCTGGACGGACGGGTGATTCAGGAACATCGCTTCATGGGCCTGTACACCTCGCGTGTCTATTCCGCACTGGTCGACAACATCCCCCACGTCCGCCGCAAGGTAGCGCACGTGCGTTCGGTCTCCGGCTTTTTGCCGCGCAGCCATCTGGCGAAGGAGCTGGAGCAGGTGTTGCAGGTATTGCCGCGCGACGATCTGTTCCAGATGTCGGTCGACGAGCTGGCCGAAACTGCGCTCAATATCGTGCAGATGCAGGAGCGCAATCAGATTCGTCTGTTCCTGCGTCGCGGCAACTACGGCCGGTTCTACTACGCGCTGGCATTCGTGCCGCGGGATGTCTACTCAACCGACATTCGCTTGAAGATTCAGGCGGTATTGATGGAACGCCTGCAAGCGACCGAAAGCGAGTTCTGGACCTATTTCTCTGAATCCATTCTGGCGCGTACTCAGTTCATTCTGCGCGTTGACCCGACCAAGACCCCGGACATCGACCCCGTGAAAATTGAACAGGAAGTGGTGCGCGCATGCCGCAACTGGCAGGACGAGTTTCGTGATCGACTGCTCGAGAGTCTGGGTGAGGCCCGAGCCACTGACGTGCTTGCCCATATTGGCGACGGCTTTCCACCGGGCTACAGCGATCGGTTTACGCCTGCGACCGGCGTGGTTGATCTGCAGACGCTGCTTGGCTTGAGCAGTGATGCACCGCTGGCGATGAGCTTCTATCAGCCGCTGGCGCAAAAGAAGGGTGTACTGCACTGCAAGTTGTACCACCTGAACGAGTCATTACCACTGTCGGATGTGATCCCGGTGCTGGAGAACCTCGGCCTGCGGGTTTTGGGCGAGTTCCCGTTCCGTATTACTCAGGCCGACGGCACCAGTTTCTGGATTCATGATTTCGAGTTCACCTTTGTTGGCGGCGCGACTCTCGACATTCAGGAGGCTAACGAGCTGTTCCGAGATGCCTTCAAGGCAGTCTGGTCCGGGCAGGCGGAGAACGACGGGTTCAATCGGCTGGTATTGCTGGCCGGATTGCCCTGGCGCGATGTGGCGCTGTTGCGAGCTTATGCGCGCTATCTGAAACAGATTCGGTTGGGCTTTGAGCTGCCGTACATCGCTGCCACGCTGGTAGCTCATGCCGATATTGCCCGGGAATTGGTCCGGCTGTTCCGTACGCGTTTCTATCTGGCTCGCAAGCTCAGCGCCGAAGACCTCGGCGAGATGCAGCAGAAACTGGAAAAAGCCATTCTTGGTGCGCTGGATGAGGTCGCGGTGCTGAACGAGGATCGCATCCTGCGGCGCTACCTGGACCTGATCAAGGCCACCCTGCGTACCAACTTCTACCAGCCCGATGACAGTGGTCAGAGCAAAGACTACCTCAGCCTGAAGTTCGACCCGTCAGCGATTCCGGAGCTGCCGCTGCCACGTCCGATGTTCGAGATATTCGTCTATTCGCCGCGGGTCGAGGGCGTCCATTTACGCGGCGGCAAGGTGGCGCGTGGAGGGTTGCGCTGGTCCGATCGGGAAGAGGACTACCGCACCGAGGTGCTTGGTCTGGTCAAGGCGCAGCAGGTCAAGAACGCGGTCATCGTACCGGTGGGCGCCAAAGGCGGGTTTGTCCCGCGGCGGCTGCCGCTGGGCGGCAGTCGTGATGAGGTGCAGCAGGAGGCCATTGCCTGCTACCGGCTGTTCATCCAAGGGTTGCTGGATATCACCGATAACCTCGCCGACGGCAAGGTGGTACCGCCAGCCAACGTGGTGCGCCACGATGCTGACGATCCCTACCTGGTGGTTGCCGCCGACAAGGGCACCGCTACCTTCTCTGATATTGCCAACGAGATCGCCGCTGGTTACGGCTTCTGGCTTGGCGATGCTTTTGCCTCCGGTGGTTCGGCCGGGTACGACCACAAGAAGATGGGTATTACCGCGCGCGGAGCCTGGGTTTCGGTGCAGCGGCATTTCCGTGAATTGGGAGTCAACGTACAGACCGATCCGGTCAGCGTGATCGGGATAGGTGACATGGCCGGCGACGTGTTCGGTAACGGCCTGCTGCAGTCACGTACGCTGCAGCTGGTTGCCGCGTTCAACCACCAGCATATCTTTATTGATCCGGACCCGGATCCGGAGCGCAGCTACGCCGAGCGCGAGCGAATGTTCGCTCTGCCGCGTTCCAGCTGGGCTGACTACGACAGTAGCCTGATCTCGGAAGGCGGCGGTGTATTCTCCCGCAGCCTCAAGCAGATCACCCTGACGCCACAGATGCGTGAACGCTTTGATATCAGCGCCGAGCGGCTGACGCCGACCGAGCTGATTCACCAGTTGCTCAAGGCGCCGGTCGATTTGATCTGGAACGGCGGCATTGGTACCTACGTCAAAGCCAGCAGTGAGACCCACGCGGATGTCGGCGACAAGGCCAACGATGCGCTGCGGGTCAATGGGCGAGACCTGCGCTGCCGGGTGGTGGGCGAGGGCGGCAACCTCGGTCTGACCCAGCTCGGACGCATCGAGTACTGCCTGAATGGTGGGGCGTTGAACACCGACTTCATCGACAACGCCGGTGGTGTCGACTGCTCCGACCATGAGGTCAACATCAAGATTCTGCTCAACGAAGTGGTCGCCGCCCAGGACATGACCGCCAAGCAGCGCAACAAGCTGCTGGCCAGCATGACCGACGCGGTGGCTGAACTGGTGCTCGGCAACAACTACAAGCAGACCCAGGCGATCAGTCTGGCGCAGCGCCAGGCTACGCAGACCATGGGTGAGTATCGGCGCTTTATCAACGCGATGGAGAGCAGCGGCAAACTCAATCGTGCATTGGAGTTTCTGCCCGAAGACGATCAGCTGGCCGAGCGCAAGGCCAGTGGCAAGGGGCTGACCCGTGCCGAGTTGTCCGTTCTTATTTCCTACTCCAAGGCTGACCTCAAGGAGGCACTGGTCGCCTCAGACGTGCCGGAGGACCCGTATCTGGCCCGTGAGCTGGAAACCGCGTTTCCTGGGGTGCTGCTGAAGTCCTGGAGCGATGCGCTCGGCCGTCATCGGCTGCGCCGCGAGATTGTTTCCACCCAGTTGGCAAACAATCTGGTCAATCACATGGGTATTACCTTCCTGCGTCGACTCGAGCAGTCGACCGGAGCAGCGGTCAGCGACGTGGCGCGCGCCTGGGTAGTTGCGCGAGATGTATTCCATCTGCAGGACCACTTTGCGGGTATCGAGGCGCTGGATCACCAGGTCTCTGCCGAGGTTCAGCTGGAGTTGATGGAGGAGTTGATGCGGCTCGGTCGCCGAGCCAGCCGCTGGTTCATCCGCAACCGCCGCAGTGAGCTGTTGCCAGAACGTGAGGTCGCCCACTTCGCGCCCTGTATCCGCACCCTGGCTGAACGCTTTGATCAGTTGCTCGAGGGGGATGTACGCCAGCTCTGGGACGAGCGTTATCAGCACTATGTTGATCAAGGCGTACCGGATGCCATCGCCCGGGTGGTCGCCGGTACCGGCCATGCCTACACCTTGCTCGGTATCGTTGAAGCGGCCGATGCAACCGGGCAGAATGCCGAGCGCGTGGCGCAGGTATTCTTCGCGCTTGGTTCGCAGCTGCAATTGCCGTGGTTCAGCCAGCAGGTGACCGGCCTGCAGGTCGACAACCATTGGCAGGCGCTGGCGCGCGAAAGCTATCGCGACGACCTCGACTGGCAGGCGCGCAGCATGACTATTGCAGCGCTGCAGGGCGGCGACGAGTCGACCCCGGTCGATGTGCTGGTAGCCGACTGGGTGCAGCGCAATCAGGCCATGGTGGTGCGTTGGCAGGCCATGCTGAGCGAGCTGAAGAGTGCTGGCGCTGGAGATTACCCGATGGTGGCGGTGGCGATGCGTGAGTTGCTGGATCTGGCTCAGCACGCACGCCTGCTTGTTCAGGACGATGCATGCAGCAGTTGATCATAGATTTGGCGTTACCCGCAGAGCGTTATCTGGCCTGGTATCAAGGGCGCGCCGAGCGGGTGTTGATGTACAGTCGTGATGGCCGGCGGGTTAGTCTGCCGGCTCATCACCTGCGACCTTTTCTGACCCATCAGGGCGTTTATGGCAGCTTTCTGATGCAATTTACCGATGAGGGCAAATTGCTCAAGCTCGAACGCCTCGCGAGCTGAGCGCGGGCGCTTGATTCAGGTATACTCTGCACCCTGATTTTCTGCCCCCGGATGCCCGCCATGTACGAAATGCTTCGCTCGCTGATGTTCCGCCTGCCCGCGGAAACCTCCCACGACCTTGCACTGGACATGATTGGCGCCGCGGGGCGTCTGCGCATCGCGGACAAACTGGTCCGTGCGGTACCGCCGCAGCCGGTCGAAGTCATGGGCCTGACCTTTGACAACCCGGTGGGCCTGGCTGCTGGTCTGGACAAGAATGCCGTGGCAGTGGACGGTCTGGCGGCGATGGGGTTTGGCTCCATTGAAGTGGGCACCGTCACGCCGCGTCCGCAGCCCGGCAATCCCAAGCCTCGGTTGTTCCGCCTGACAGATCAGTTGGCGATCATCAATCGCTTCGGCTTCAACAATCAGGGCGTTGACGCGATGCTGGAGCGACTGGCCGGTGTGCGTTATGACGGCGTGCTGGGTATCAACATCGGCAAGAACGCGGTTACCCCGGTCGAGAATGCGATCGATGACTATCTGTACTGCCTGCGTAAAGTCTACGACCGCGCCAGCTACGTGACCGTCAATCTGTCCTCGCCGAACACCCCCGGTCTGCGCACGCTGCAGTATGGCGAGACCCTCAAGGTGCTGCTCGGTCAGATCAAGCAGTGCCAGAAGACGCTGGCCGAAGAGCGGGGCCGTTACGTGCCGATTGCGATCAAGATTGCACCGGACATGACCCCTGAAGAAGTGGCGCTGGTTGGCGCGACGCTGCTGGAAGAAGGGATGGACGCAGTGATCGCGACCAACACCACGCTGGACCGCAGTGCGGTAGCGGACTCTCCCTACGCCAATGAGGCCGGTGGTTTGTCTGGTGCGCCGCTCACCGACATGTCGACCGAGGTGGTACGTCTGTTGGCCGGTGAGCTGAAAGGGCAGATGCCGATCATTGGTGTGGGCGGCATTTTCAGCGGTGCCGATGCGGCCGACAAGATTGCCGCAGGGGCCAGTCTGGTTCAGCTTTACAGTGGTTTCATCTATCGCGGGCCGGAACTGATCCGCGAATGTGCTGACGCCATTGCAGTTATGCCCCGCTGAAAATGGAAGCCCCCGCAGAGCGGGGGCTGGGTGGGCCTTCCTGAGGCCCGGCGCTGTGGGCAAGCGCCTTTGGGGAAAAAGATAATGGGCTGGAAGTTTAGCCTACTGCGTGCATCTCGTTGAGTCGGTGCACGCCGGAGATACCGGTAAAGCCATCCCAACGGTCGCCGCGGCCTTCGCGCCAACCATTGATCCAATTCTGTCTGGTAGAAGGGTTGTTAAAGGGACAGGTGTCTAGGGATTTGCCACTCACTCCGTGCTGGTAACCGCGCTGAAATGCTCGTTCCATCGGATCACGCTTGAGTCTTCTCATAGGGTAGCGTCCTCGTGTGGTATGACATTTTTTGAACGATCCGAGTCGTTCCAAAAGTAGCGCGTAATCAGGTGTTGACTACGCTGCAATGAAGCCGGTCGGATTGGGTGTACTGGTCCGGCTTCGAATACTGTCACCGCTCAAGTCATGCCCTGTTGTACCCTATCGGCCGTCACCGCTCCAAAGACCGATTTGGCATACCCGAGACAGTCACTTAGCTGTCACTGAAATATAAACGTCATCGTATTCCGGAAATCAACGACATGCGCGAGATCCTTGAATTTTTTGTTACCTGCCCGAAGGGAGTGGAGGGTCTGCTGCGCGACGAAGTGCTTGCTCTCGGCGCTGAGTCGGCAAAAGAAACCGTTGCCGGGGTATCGGTGCAGGGGGATATCGAACTCGGATATCGCCTGTGTTTGTGGTCGCGTCTCGGCAACCGGGTGCTGTTGGTGCTCAAGCGTTTCCTGGCCGGGACGGCGGAAGATTTGTACGCGGGTGTGCAGCTGATCGACTGGCGTGACCATCTGGCCGTGGACGGTACGCTGGCGATCGACTTTACCGGCTCGCTGGCTGGTGTCGACAACACGCACTTCGGTGCCCTGAAGGTCAAGGACGCGATTGTTGACCAGTTGCGTCGCCCGGACGGTACGCGACCCGGTGTCGACAAGGTACGCCCGGATCTGCGCATCAATGTGCACTGCCACCGTGGTGAAGTGCAGCTGGCACTGGACCTGTCGGGCGCGAGCCTGCACCAGCGCGGCTATCGCCTTCAGCAGGGCGCTGCGCCGCTTAAGGAAAACCTCGCAGCGGCCATTCTGATTCGTTCCGGCTGGCCGGCATTGGCGGAGGCTGGTGGCGCACTGACTGACCCGATGTGCGGCTCGGGGACCTTTCTGGTCGAGGCGGCGCTGATGGCAGCCGACGTGGCGCCCAACCTGCAGCGCGAGCACTGGGGCTTCAGCCGCTGGCAGCAGCACGTGCCGGTGCTCTGGCAGAAGGTGCTGACCGAGGCGCGCGAGCGCGCCGAGCGCGGTTTGGCCCGTCCGCCACTGTGGATTCGAGGCTACGAGGCGGACCCGCGGCTGCTGCAGCCGGTACGCAACAACATCCAGCGTGCAGGCGTGGGTGAGTGGGTAAAGGTCTTTCAGGGCGAACTGGCGACCTTTGCGCCTAACCCGGATCGCGGTCAGAAAGGTCTGGTGGTCTGTAACCCGCCCTACGGCGAGCGTCTGGGAACCACAGCGAGTCTGGTCTATCTCTATCAAAAACTCGGTGAGGTACTGCGCCAGCAGTGCCAAGGCTGGCAGGCGGCGATCTTTACCGGTAATGCCGATCTCGGCAAGCGCATGGGCATTCGCAGCCATAAGCAATACAACCTGTTCAACGGCGCCTTGCCGTGCAAGTTGCTGCTCATGGATCTGCAGTCGGAGTGTTTTGTTACCAAGGCCAGTGATGCGCCAGCGGGTGAGAGTGCTCCGGTTGAGGCCGCGCGGCTCAGTGAGTCGGCGCAGATGTTTGCCAACCGGCTGAAGAAGAACCTGAAGAATCTTGGCAAGTGGGCGCGTCAGCAGGGAATCGAGTGTTATCGTGTATATGATGCGGACATGCCGGAGTTTGCTGTCGCAGTCGATCTGTACGGTGATCGTGTGCATGTTCAGGAGTACGCCGCACCGCAGTCAATCGATGAAGACAAGGCCCAGGCGCGCCTGCAGGACGTGATGGCGGCGCTGCCGCAGGTGTTGGGCATTGCCCCCGAGCATATCGCGCTCAAGCAGCGTCAGCGTCAAACCGGCAAGCAGCAATATCAGCGCATGGCTCAGCAGGGTGAGTTCTTCGAGGTACGTGAAGGACAGGTGCGTCTGCTGGTTAACCTGACCGACTACCTGGATACCGGTCTGTTCCTCGATCACCGCCCGATACGTCTGCGCATTGCTGCCGAGGCCAAGGGCAAGCGTTGCCTCAACCTGTTCTGTTACACCGCCACCGCCACCGTGCACGCTGCGGCCGCCGGTGCCCGTTCAACGACCAGTGTGGACCTGTCTAATACCTATCTGGACTGGGCACGGCGCAACCTGTCGCTGAACGGTCTGTCAGACCTGCACAAGCTAGTGCGCTCGGATGTGATGGCCTGGCTGGAAACCGCCACGGAACAGCAGTTTGATCTGATCTTCATTGACCCGCCGACCTTCTCCAATTCGAAGAAACTGGAAGGGGTGTTCGACGTGCAGCGCGATCATGCGCGTCTGCTGGAGTTGGCGATGAAGCGGCTGGCGCCGGGAGGGGTATTGTACTTCTCGAACAACTTCCGTCGGTTCCGGATGGACCCGGCTGTGGAGGCGCGTTACCAGGTTGAGGATATTTCGGCTGAGACTCTGGACCGGGACTTCCAGCGCAACAGCCGCATTCACCGTACCTGGAAACTCAGTCACCGCCCCTGAGGGCGGTGCTGCGCTCAGCGCCCGCTGGCGCTGGCGATATCGGTCGGGACCCGACGGTAAACGTCCTGCAGTACCAGGTCGAGCGCCTGACCACTGGCACCTGCGGCGCTGTGGTTGACGATGGCTGCCACCGCCCAGCTCTGCCCGTTGGCATCGCGAGTGATGCCGGCAATTGCCTTAACGTTGCGCAGTGAGCCGGTCTTGATGTGGGCCTGACCGGCGACGGGGGTGTTGCGCAGGCGGCGGCGCATGGTGCCGTCCATTGCGGCCAGTGGCATGGATGCAATGAATTCGGCGCTGTAGGGGCTCTGCCACGCCTGAGCCAGCAGCTGCGCCATATCCCGCGCGGTCAGTCGCTCCATGCGCGACAGTCCAGAGCCGTTCTCCATTACCAGTGTGTTGGCACGAATACCCTTATCTTCCAGCCAGGCATCGATAACCCGCACGGCGGCCTTGTGGTCATCGCGATCAGCGGCGCTGCGATTCTCGCGGCCGATAGTCAGGAACAGCTGCCGGGCCATGGTGTTGTTGCTGTACTTGTTGATGTCGCGCACGACCTCGACCAGGTCGGGTGAGGTGCTGCGCGATACCAGGCGGGCGCTGCTGGGCGCCCGGCCAATCTGATTGCCACCGCGAATGCTGCCGCCCATTTCGCTCCACAGGGTGCGCAGTGTGCTGGCGGTGTAGGTGGTGGCAGTCAGCGCGCTGAGATAGCGCTGGGCCATGCAGCCCTCGTGCAGATTGCCAGTCAAGGTGATGACCGCTTCATGTCCGCTGTCCTGAATGCTGTAGGCCACATTCGGCGCGGGGCAGCTGCGTGTGGGAGCCGGCAGCAGGGTGATCTGATTGACGACCTTCACTTCGGGCAGTGCAGGCTCGACGTTGATCCGCACACCGCCTCGTTCGGCAAAACTGCTCAGCACGAACACCTTGAGGTTGGTTAGCAGCGGGTCGGGCTCGACCAGGAACGGACGGTTCTGATTGCCACTGTCATCAATGAAGGGCGGAATGTCAGCGGGGAAGCGCATGTCAGCCGGTTGCAGAACCAGGTCGCCGCTGATGTTGCGGATGCCGGCGGCCTTGAGATCACGCAGCATCAGCCACATGCGTTCGAGGGTCAGCTTGGGGTCGCCGCCACTGCGGAAAATCAGGTCGCCTTGCAGGGTGCCGTCAATCACGGGGCCATCAACCAGCAGATCACTGTTCCAGTGATAGGTCGGGCCAAGGATTTCGAGTGCGGCGTAGGTGGTGACCAGCTTCATGGTTGAGGCCGGGTTTACCGCCTGGTCGGCATTGATGAATTGCGCCATGCCCTGATTTTCCAGCGGGATGACCGCTAGGGAAAATGCATTACTTGGAATCTTGGCCGCCTGCAGGGCGCTATTGACGCGGGCAGGCAGGGTACCGCTATCGGCGGCATGTGAAGGTGCGCTGGCGAGAAGGCTGATCGTCGGGATCAGGCAGAGCAGGGTGCGTGCGAAAAGGTTGGACATGGAATCCAGCTCCGTAGCCTGTGGATTGCTGACAGCGGACGCGTTTGCGTGTCAGGCCCCGTTTTCTCGCATCATCACTTAAATAATGATTTGGGCCAAGAGCTTAAAGTGATTTGTTAGATCAACGGTCGGTTTAGTCGGAGTTTAGCAGTCGCCGCCAGAGCAGCCAGCTGATCGGCAGTAATAGCACGCTGACTGCCAGAGATAGCCAGAGCCCGAGCTTGCGCAGGCGGTACGCTTCCGACAGAAGCTCTGCTTCGGGAATAAGCACCGCCAGATAGACGTCTGGGGTTCCAAGAATATCGATACGTTGCTGCTGGATGACCCAGCGCTGTCCCTCCAGAGTTTCTATCGCCTGACGCTCTTGATTGAAGCCGTCCTGCGCCAGGGTGGCGAGCAGGGTGCTTCCCAACTCATTGAATCGGCGCGGCTCCAGAGAGTTGCTGCCCTGGGTCGTGTGCTGCAGGCGGTTCGGATCCTGGTAGGCAACGACTACGCCGTCGGCGGTATACAGAATCAGCTCGGAGGAAGGCGTCATTTGCTGCTGGCGGAGAGTCTCCGAGAGCCGGTCAAGGGTCAGGTCGGCGCCGAATACAGCCACGCTGCCGTTGGCGCGGGCCAGTGTTGTGCCGAACTCACGGGTTGAGAAGAACAGGTACGGCGTAGTGATGAGGCGCTGTTCTGCTTTGGTTGCTGCGGCGTACCAGGGGCGTTGGCGTGGATCGTAGCCCTCGTCAGCGGCCATGCGGGCCTCGATGATTTGCAGGTTTTCATCCAGAAACAGGTAGCTGTTGTGACGGCCCGCGTCGTCGGTATTGATATGCCACGCCATCCAGCGCGCCTTCTGCGGGGCACTGAAACGCTGTTGGCTGATGGGATTGCCGAGCGGCCGCATCATCAGATAGTCGCCGTCGTGCCAGCCGGTGTAAACCGAATTGAGCTGTGGATTATCGGTGATTACTTGGGCAAGCATGGGCAGATAGTCCATGCGCTCGGACAGGTTATCAGTGTGCACCAGGTGGCTGAGCGACAGTAGATTCAGCGCTTGCATTGGCGGGTGGTAAACGTTTTCCAGCTCGCGACTGACTTGCTGGACGATGCGCTGGAACAGGGCGCTACCATCGGCGTGCATCAACCTATCAAGCTGCTGGTAGTGAAATAGACTGAGAATAATGCCAAGCAGCAGCGTGGGCAGCAGGCCGAGCAGCGGGGCGAGGAGGTAGCGTCGAGGGGCGTTCCGTGTCGTTACAGGCATTCGAGTCCTTGGCTGCGTCCAGTGCAGGGATGCAGCCAATATAGACCATTGGTTCGGCTATGGCAGCTGGAACAGGCGACGGGTGTTAGCGCAGGTGTTCTGGCTCAGCTCGAGCAGTGATTGCTGGCGGCAGTCGGCGACCATGCGCGCTACTTCCGGAAGAAACGCAGGTTCGTTGCGACGGTTTTTCGGCTTCGGGCTAAGAGTGCGCGGCAGTAGCCAGGGCGCATCTGTTTCCAGCAGCAGCCGGTTGTCGGGGATATCCTTGACCAGCTGTTGCAAGTCGGTACCGCGGCGTTCGTCGCAGATCCAGCCGGTGATGCCAATATGCAGATCGAGATCCAGGTAGGCGTACAGCGCTTTGCGGTCAGCGGTAAAGCAGTGCACCACAGCGCCGCTCAGGCGGTCACGGAAGTCACGTAGCACGTCGACCAACGTGTCGCTCGCCTCGCGTTCGTGAAGGAATACGGGTAGCTGGGTCTCGACTGCTACCGCAAGCTGTTCTTCCAGCGCACGCAGCTGGTCCGGGCGCGGGGAGAAGTCACGGTTGTAATCGAGGCCGCATTCACCAATCGCACGAACGGCAGGCTGACGGCTTAGTTCAAGTAATTGACGGCTGCTGTCTGCAGTCCAGTGACGTGCCTCGTGCGGATGCACGCCAGCGGTGGTGAAGAGGTGTTCGGGGTGATCCGCGCATAGAGCAAGCAGGTGTTCTGCCTGCTCCAGCGAGGTCATGGTCAGCAACTGCTGGCTGACACCGGCCTGACGGGCCCGCTCCAGTACCGCATCGCGGTCGCTGTTAAAGGCTTTGTCCGTCAGGTTGACGCCGATGTCGATCCATTCCATCTGCAGCGCTTTCCTCAGGCCTTGCGCGGGCCCTTGGGTTTACCGGCAAATTCGCGGCGCGGCGGCTTGCCACGCGGAGCGCGGTCACGCGGCGGCAGTTCGCCTTCCGGCAGCGGCCAGGACTTGATCTGCAGCGTCACACCGTTGATCTCGGCGCTGGCCAGACGGTTCAGAACGGCCTGATCCAGCTGCGGCAGGAACACACCAGTGTGCTCGTTGAACAGCTTGATGTGACCAATCTGCTGACGTTGCAGACCGCCTACCTTGACCAGAACATCGACCAGCGGCTTAGGCATCAGACCGGTCTTTCGACCGCCTTGTACCTTGTAGCGGACCAGGCCGCTATCGCGGTCAAATTCGCGCTCGCGGCGTGGCGGTGCGCTTGGCAGGTCGGAAACCGGCTCAAGAAGAGTCTTGGCGCTTGGCAGCAGCGTCAGCAGGGCAGCAGCCAGTTCGGTTGCGTCCAGGCTGGTCAACTCCTGCAGATCGCTGACCAGTTGCTGGTGCAGCGAGGTGGCCTGTTCGCGGGCGTCGTTCAGACGGGACGCCAGTTTGTTCAGGCGGCCACTGCGAACGGCATCGGCGGTCGGCAGTGCCTGCGGCTCGATCTTCTGGCCGGTGGCGCGTTCCAGTACGTGCAGCAGACGACGCTCGCGCGGGGTGGCGAACAGAATCGCGGTGCCCTGACGACCGGCGCGGCCGGTACGGCCGATACGGTGCACGTAGCTTTCGCTGTCGTGCGGCAGGTCGTAGTTGAGTACGTGGGTGATTCGCTCTACGTCCAGACCACGGGCGGCAACGTCAGTCGCGACCACGATGTCGAGCAGGCCGCGCTTGAGGCGATCGACCACCTGCTCGCGCAGTTGCTGGGTGAGGTCGCCGTTCAGTGCTGCAGCGGCAAAGCCGCGCGCTTCAAGGCGCTCGGCAAGCTCAAGACTGGCAGTCTTGGTGCGCACGAAAACGATCATGGCTTCGACCGGCTCGACTTCGAGCAGGCGGGTCATGGCATCCAGTTTGTGGTGGTTGGAAACTTCCCAGACTTTCTGGGTAATGGTCTCCAGACTGCTGCTGGCACCACTGTGCAGCCGGATTTCAGTCGGCTCCTTCATGTGGTTGCGGGCAACGGTACGCACGCCCGGCGGCATGGTCGCCGAGAACAGAGCCTTCTGGGTGGTTTCCGGCACTTCCTGGAAGACGGCTTCGAGGTCGTCGGCGAAGCCCATCTTGAGCATTTCGTCGGCTTCGTCGAGTGCCAGGTAGCGCAGTTCCTGCAGCTTCAGGCTGCCGCGGCGCAGGTGGTCGGTCAGACGACCCGGGGTGGCGACGACAACGTGAGCGCCGCGCTCAAGGGCCTTGAACTGGGGGGCGAAAGCCGAACCGCCGTACAGGGCGAGCACGGTGAAGCCGCGCATGTTCTGGGCATAGCGCTGGAACGCCTCGGCGACCTGGAGCGCGAGCTCACGAGTCGGGGTGAGGATCAGTGCTTGAGTGGCGCGCAGGCTGACGTCGATGCCAGCCAGTACAGGCAGCGCGAAAGCTGCAGTTTTACCAGTGCCGGTCTGCGCAAGACCGAGCAAGTCCTTGCCGGCCAGAAGCGTGGGGATAGCTTCCGCCTGGATCGGGGAGGGGGTTTCGTAGCCAAGGCTGTTGAGAGCCTCGAGGAGATGAGCAGGCAGGCCGAGATCGGCAAATTGCCGGGCCGGAGCGGTATCGGACATACAGGAAGTGAACCTTAGGGAAGAGATAGCCGCACAGTATACGCGGTTTACCGGCAAATTGCCTCTGCCTTTTGTCTGACCTGTTCAGCGTTAGCACAAAGTGTCAGGCTTATAGGCCTAGTGACATGATCAAGGAGCAGGGCATGGGACGTCTGGTTGACGGCCAATGGGTCGATCAGTGGTATGACACCAGTAGTACGGGTGGGGCATTCAAGCGCGAGGATGCAGGGTTTCGCAACTGGATTGAGCCGGGCACGCGCTTTACGCCAGACTCGGGCCGCTATCATCTGTATGTGTCGCTAGCCTGTCCTTGGGCCCACCGCACATTGATCATGCGCCGCCTCAAGGGGCTCGAGTCACATATCAGTGTCAGCGTTGTGCAGCCACACATGCTTGAGCAGGGGTGGGAGTTTGCCGAGCCCGAAGCGCTTTATGGGTATCGCTGCATGCATCAGTTGTACACCCTTGCGCGTCCTGACTACACCGGCAGGGTGACTGTGCCTGTGCTCTGGGATCGGCAGGAGCAAACCATCGTCAATAACGAGTCTGCCGAGATCATTCGTATATTTAATACGGCCTTCGACGAACTCACCGGCAACCGCGATGACTATTATCCGCCGGCGCTGCAGGCTGAGATCGAGCGGATCAACGAACGGGTTTACAACGACATCAACAACGGGGTCTACAAGACCGGGTTTGCGACCGATCAGGACGTGTACGAGAAGGCCTGCAGTGCGCTTTTTTCCGCCCTGGACTGGGTAGAAGAGCTGCTCGGACAGCGCCGCTATCTTGCCGGCAGTCAGGTAACGCTGGCCGATTGGCGCCTGTTCACCACGCTGGTGCGGTTTGATCCGGTCTATCACGGGCACTTCAAGTGCAACCTGCGGCGCATCGAAGATTATCCGAATCTGCTGGGTTATCTGCGCGAGCTGTACCAGTGGCCGGGTATCGCCGACACCGTCGATTTTGAGCACATCAAGCAGCATTACTACTACAGTCACGGCACCATTAATCCGAACCGGATTGTTGCACTCGGCATGGGGCCAGATCTGCTCGCTGCGCATCAACGCGAGCGCACGGTAACTCAGCAGCAGGAAAGCTAGCGTGGCAGACTTTCAACACCTTATTACCCCGGCGCTGACGTTTTCTGGCGTGGCTTTGATCAGTCTGGTTTGCCAGCTTGGGGCATGGCGCCTGCGGCTACCGGCAATTCTGTTTCTGCTGCTGGCGGGCATCCTCCTCGGGCCAATCGCAGGTCTGCTGTCGCCTGACGAGTTTTTAGGCGACTTGTTGTTTCCGCTGGTCTCGCTTTGTGTTGCGTTAATTTTGTTCGAAGGCAGTCTGACGCTGAAGTTTGAACAGTTGAAGGAGACCGGCACCGTTGTGCGGCGTCTGGTGACCCTGGGCGCGTTGGTCACCTGGGGGGTGATCAGTGTGGCCTGCTATTGGCTGATTGGTCTTGATCCTGCCTTGTCTGCGCTGTTCGGTGCTCTGGTGGTGGTAACCGGCCCGACGGTGATCGTGCCGATGTTGCGTACCCTGCGGGCCACTCAACGGATCTCTCAGGTACTCCGCTGGGAGGGCATTCTGATTGACCCGATTGGTGCCTTGCTGGCGGTATTGGTCTACGAGTGGATTGCGGCGCAAACCGCTGGCGACAACGGTTTTACCGCAGGCCTGCTGATATTTGCCAAGGTGGTGTGTTACGGCACGGTAGCGGGTGTCGCAGGCGGCGCTCTGATGGCGACGGCCATGCGCCGCCGCTGGATTCCCGAGTACCTGGAGGTGCTGGCATCGCTGACACTGGTGCTGGTGACCTTCACCCTCGCCAACGAGTTGGCCCATGAGTCCGGTTTGCTGGCGGTGACCGTAATGGGGATCTGGCTGGCCAATGCTCGGGGTGTGGACATCGAGGAGATTCTGGTCTTCAAGGAGCACTTGTCGGTGCTGCTGATCTCGGGGCTGTTTATCCTCCTGGCGGCGCGGCTGGATTTGGGCGCGCTGCTTGCTCTTGGCTGGCCAGCGCTGGTGCTTTTGCTGGTGATCCAGTTTGTCGCACGGCCGTTGGCCGTCTGGGTCAGTAGTCTGGGTAGCGAACTAAACTGGCGTGAGCGGGCGCTGATCGCCTGGATTGGCCCGCGCGGGATTGTTGCTGCGGCAGTATCCGCACTGTTTGCACTGCGTCTGGAACAGGCTGGCTATGAGGACGCTGCGTTAGTCAGTGCGCTGACTTTTGCGGTAATCATCGGCACGGTGGTTTTCCAGAGTGCAACGGCTCGCACTGTGGCGCGGTTGTTGCGAGTGACAGAGCCGGAGCGCCGCGGCGTGCTGATGATCGGTGCCAACGCGGTGGCTCGCGGGCTTGGTGAGGTGTTGCAAAAACTTGACGTGCCGCTGCTGGTGGTCGATACCCATTGGGAATCGATCAGCCAGGCGCGGATGAAAGGTCTGCGCACCCTGCGTGGTAATCCTTTGTCGACGCAGGTCGATAGCAACCTCGACCTGACCGGTTTGGGCACTCTGCTTACCATCACACCTGAGCGTGAGCGCAATGCGTTGCTGAATCAGCACTTCCGTCGGGACTTCGCGGCTCACCGGATCTTCACGGTGCGCAATGAGCGCAGCGGCACTAATGAACGGATGCAGATCTCCGCCAATCACGAAGGTGTGCCAATCGGGCCGGAGGGGATGACCTTCAGCAAGCTGTCGAGTTTGGTCAGTCAGGGTGCCCGCTTCAAGGCGACCACGCTCACTGAGGGGTTCAGCTTTACCCAGTGGCAGCAGGAGGCGGGCAAGGGGCGTACGGCGCTGCTGGCACTGACGCCAGAACGGCGGGTGCGGGTGTTTTCACCAGAGCAGCCGCTGCAGCCGGAAGCAGACTGGACGCTGATCTACCTGGAAACTGCCACTGAGCAACCCGCTCCGAAGCGTGAGGCGGACAGCGACCCAGTACTGCCGGATCAGGCTGCTCAGTCGTAGCGAATGGACGTTACCCAGTACAGGCGCTCACCGCCTGGCGCCTGTACTGCTACTTCGTCGTCCAGTGACTTGCCAAGCAGTGCCCGTGCCATCGGGCTGTCGATGCTGATGTGCTGGAGCTTGGGGTTGATCTCATCCGGCCCGACGATGCGTACGACCATGACTTCGCCGTCTTCATCTTCCAGTTCGACCCAGGCACTAAAGTAGATACGGCTGGGGTCGCCCGGCGGGCGATCGACAACCTTGAGAGCCTCGAGCCGCTTGCGCAGGAAGCGCACGCGACTGTCGATTTCACGCAGCATCTTCTTGCCGTAGATGTACTCTGCGTTTTCCGACCGGTCGCCGAGCGCGGCTGCCTCACTGACGGCCTGGGTGACGGCCGGTCGCTTACGCAGCCACAGCTCATCGAGTTCCTCGCGCAGACGCGCCGCACCCTGCGGCGTAATGAGTGGCGTCCCGGCACTGCGGGGCGGGCGATAGCGGGTCATGCCGTCAGTTTCCTCGATTGATCAGCCGCATCGGGCTTTGCTGCAGGACGGCGCGAGTGCCCCAGACGCCCGCGCAGCCGATCAATACGGCGGCGAAAACCGGCGTGATCAGCCAGAACAGCAGATGCGGCGCCCAGTCCAGGCTCAGGGCGAAGCGGTAGAGTGCCCAGGTCGCCAACTCGGCCGCGACAACCGCCATCAGCCCTGCCAGGAGCCCCAGCAGCAAAAACTCCATCCAGCTTGCCCGTCGCAGCAGCGGTCGTCCGGCGCCCAAGGTGCGCAGCAGCGCACCCTGATGCAGGCGCTCGTCGAGTGTGGCTTGCAGCGCGGCAAATAGCACGGTGAGTCCGGCCAGGAGGACAAATACCAGCACATACTCAACCGCCAGCGTGACCTGTTGGAGAATGTCTCGAATTTGCGCCAGCAGAGGCCCGACCTCAAGCAACGTCATCGCCGGGAATTGCTGACTCAATCCGCGCAGGGCTGCGCGTTGCTCGGAAGGCAGATAAAAACTGGTCAGCAGCGTAGCAGGAAGGCCATCGAGATCGCCCGGCGCGAAGATCATGTAAAAGTTCGGCGTGAAGTTATCCCACTGTACCTCGCGAATGCTGCTGACCCGAGCATCAAGTGGCCGGCCTTCGATCACGAAGCCCAGTTGGTCGCCCAGCGTTATTTCGAGACTGTCGGCCAGTTCGGCTTCGATTGAGACTTGTGCTCCTGCGGTGTTGCCTGCCGCGGACCACCATTGTCCCTCGCGCAGCTGATTATCAGCTGGCAGCTCTGCAGACCAGGTAAGGCTCAGGTCGCGGTTGATCGCGCGGGTGCCACGGTCGCGATCACGGTCTTCCTTGGTCACCTCGGTGCGTACCGGTTCTCCGTTTATGCTCACCAGCCGTGCCGGCGTCACCGGATACAACGGCGCGCTGCGTGCGCCAATCTGTTCCAGCGCCTCGTTAAAGGCGGCTTGCTCGCTGGGCAGAATGTTGAGAACGAAGTGATTTGGGGCGTCGTCTGGCAGTTGGTTTTGCCAGGTACTGAGCAGCTCGGTTCGCAGGATCAGCACAACCAGCATGCACATGAAAATCAGGCCGAACGAGAGAATTTGCGTGGCAGCCGCCGTTGGGCGCTTTAGCAGTTCGCCGCTGCCGAGCCGCCAGGCGAGGCTGGCGTTGCGCAGCCGGCCGGCGACGGCGCGCAGCAGCAGCCAGGCGCAGGTACCTAGCAGCAGCGCTGCAACCGCGCCCCCGAAGAGCATGGCGAGGGTAATTTGCAGATCGCCGGTGAACTGCCACATGAGCAGGCTGAGTACGGCCAAAGCAAGGCCATAGATAAGCCAGCTGCTGACGGGAATGGGTTCGAGGTCCCTGCGCAGAACCCGCAGCGGCGCTACGCTACCGAGCCGCAAGAGCGGCGGCAGAGCAAAGCCGAGCAGCGCGCTGATACCGGTCGCAGCACCAACCATTAACGGCACGACGCCGGGCGCAGGTAGCTGTGGCGGTAACAGGTCCGCAAGCAGTTGCATCAGCCCCCACTGCACCAGCAGACCCAGCGCGAGGCCAGCGATGGTTGCCATCGCTCCGAGGTAGAGCAGCTGCAGGGTGAACAGCTGCAACACGTGTCGGCGTTGTAGCCCCATGCAGCGGAGCAGGGCACTGGTGTCGAAGTGGCGAATTGCAAAGCGCCCTGACGATAAAGCGACTGCGACGCCGGCAAGAATGATCGCGGCGATGCTGGCCAGGCCAAGAAACTGGTTGGCGCGCGACAAGGCGTTGCCGACCTGACGGTTGCCGTCATCGACACCGCTCAGACGTTGGTTGACTGCAAGAACTGGCTCAATCCAATTCCTATAACGCGTGAGCGCGGAGCGTTCGCCGCTCAGGAGTAATCGGTAACTGACTCGGCTGCCGGGCTGCACTACACCGGTCGCGTCCAGATCGGTCAGGTTCATCAACACCCGCGGGGTGAGGCTGTAAAAGTCACTGGCGCGATCTGGCTCGTGGGTGAGCAGGGCGCTGATCTGCAGGTTGGCGTAGCCCACCTCCAGGTTGTCGCCGATCTGCAGTTCCAACTGATTGAGCAGCCGTGGCTCAATCCATAGTTGCCCCGGGGCGGGTACTGCTTGGGTGGAGGACTCTTCGCCGAACGCATCTGAACGGATACGCAGTTCGCCACGTAACGGATAGGCACTGTCTACCGCCTTGACGCTGGACAGCTGCATTTGGGTGTCGCTGGCCATCACGCTGGAAAACTCGACCTGATGACTCAGATCGAGCCCCAGCGCTGCTGCCTGGTCAGCGTAGCTGGCGGGCAGAGGGCTGCGCGAAGACACGACTAGGTCAGCACCAAGGAACTCCGCTGCCCGATCGGTCATGCTGCGCTCCAGCCGTTGAGTGAACAGGCTGATGGCGGTGCTGATGGTGACAGCGATGAGCAGGGCTCCAAGCAAAACACTGAGCTCGCCGGCTCGCCATTCGCGGCGCAACAGGCGCCAGGCCAGTCGGGCCAGAGGAGGACGCGTCACGCGCTGTGCTCCAGCAGGCGTCCGGCTTGCATCTGCACCGCCTGCTGGCATCGGCTGGCCAGTTTGGCGTCGTGGGTGACTAGCACCAGGGTTGTTCCGCGCTCGCGGTTGAGGGTGAACAGCAGATCACTGATGCGCTCGCCGGTGGCGGCGTCCAGATTGCCGGTCGGTTCGTCGGCGAACAGGATGCTGGGTTCGCTGGCAAAGGCACGAGCGATGGCTACGCGCTGTTGTTCGCCGCCGGACAGCTGTTGCGGGTAGTGTTGACGTCTGGCTTCCAGACCCACCCGTTGCAGCAGCTCGCTGGCGCGCTCTTGGGCGTCGCTCCGGCCATGCAGCTCCAGCGGCAGCATGACGTTCTCCAGTGCGGTCAGGCTGTCGAGCAGCTGGAACGACTGAAAGACGAACCCCACCTCGCGTCCGCGCAACGCGGCGCGTTGATCCTCATCCAGTGCGGTGAGGTTCTCACCGGCGAGAATCACTTCGCCGCCGCTGGGCAGATCGAGTCCGGCGAGCAGGCTAAGCAGCGTCGACTTGCCTGAGCCGGAGGCCCCGACGATAGCGAGGCTGCTGCCGCGCTCAATGCTTAGCGATACGTCGTCAAGGATCTGCAGCGGCGCTTCCGAGCTGGTCACGACTTTGCTAAGGTGGCGGGCGATTACAACGGCGTCTGACATGGTATACGGACCTGATGAATGTCTTGAGAAACTGGCTGGGAGCGATACTGATCTGTTCGCTCTCTGTTCCCGCGGCAGCACAGGGGATACTGATCGTCGGAGATAGTATCAGTGCCGCTTTCGGTCTGGAAATCAGCGATGGCTGGGCAACCCTGCTGGAGCAGCGGTTGGCAGCCGAAAATAAGCCTTTGCCGGTACACAACGCATCGGTCAGTGGTGATACCACCGCTGGTGGTCTGGCCCGCTTGCCATCGCTGCTGGAGCAGCACGAGCCGGATCTGGTGATCCTCGAATTGGGTGGTAATGATGGCCTTCGTGGCCTGCCGCCGGATAATATGCAACAGAATCTTACTGCCATGGTCCAACGCTCGCGTGCGGCCGGGGCTGAAGTCATACTGCTGGGTATGCGCATTCCGCCAAATTACGGCGTTCGCTATACCCGGGCCTTCGAGCAGGTCTACCAAAATATCGCTGAACAGCAACAGGTGCCTCTGGTGCCTTTTCTGCTCGACGGGGTGGCTGGTCGAAGCGAGTTGATGCAAGCCGATGGCATTCATCCGAACGCGCTGGGGCAGCCGGGTATTCTTGAGAACGCCTGGCCGGTAATACGTGAATGGGTTCTGACGCAGCGGCCTGCTGCGATAAATGATTAAGGTGGAGCCCTGAATTGAGTGTGTCCTGGATGGCCAGACGCTGGTGTCTGGTGGAGCAGGATGAACAACGGGATCTGTTTGTGGCCGATCCTTGGCATGTTCATCTGGTTGATATCAATCTGCGCCTCGACGTTCCGCGAGAGCGCACCCTGTGTGGAGATCTGTTGCCGTCGTCACCGATCTACCGTGAACTGACTCGCAAGGATCTGCGTACCTTGTGCCCGGCCTGTGTCGATCTGGCCGAACAGGCGAGAGCCGCGGGGCGCCGTCCCGCCGCTGCACGCAGCAAGAGCGATCCGGCGCAAATGCAGCAGTTTGACTTGAATATGATGTTGAGTGGGAGCTGAGGAATGTTGAGCGTGTGTTCTCGACTGGGCAGGATCACAGCAGCGTTGCTGTTTGCGGGGCTGGGCATTTGCGCAGTTCAGGCAAATGACTACCCGTTGTCGTCAGCCGACCAGGATCTGATCGGCGAGGTCACGCGCCATCAGGCGCTTTATGAGGACACTTTTGCTGACCTCGGTAGTACCCGTGGCTTTGGTTATCTGGAGATGACTGCAGCGAACCCGGGTATTGACCCCTGGCTGCCGGGCGAGGGCGTGGAGATTGTTCTGCCTGGGCAGCATGTGCTGCCGGAAGGTGTGCGTGACGGGGTAGTGATCAACCTGCCGGAATTCAGGTTGTACTACTTCCATAAGGGTGAGGCTGTAGTTTCAACCTATCCGGTTGGTATCGGCCGCGAAGGGTGGTCGTCGCCGATCGGCGAGACGCGCATTCTGCGTAAGGAAGCAAACCCGTCCTGGTATCCTCCCAAGTCGATTCTCGAAGAGCATGCAGCCAATGGTGATCCGTTGCCGTCGGTGGTACCGCCGGGGCCGGATAACCCGATGGGGCCGTTCAAGATGAATCTGGCGCTCAGCGGCTACGTTATTCACGGCACCAACAAGAAGTTCGGCATTGGTACTCGGGTCAGCCATGGCTGCTTCCGGATGCGCAACGAAGACATCACTGAGTTGTTTCCGCAGGTCCCGATTGGCACTCCGGTGACCATCGTCAACCAGCCTTACAAACTGGGTGTTAAGGACGGGCTGCTGTATCTGGAAGTGCACACTGCGCTGGATGAGCATGGCATGCCGTCAACCCTGGACAAGCAGGCGGCAATTCAAAAGCTGCTGGCAGAGCAACATGACAAGGTGCAGGGGTTCAGGCTGGACTGGACGGCGATTCGGGATCTGGTTTACGCCGAGAGTGGTATTCCGGGAGTCATTGGAAAACCGATCCGGACCATGTGATCCGGATCGGCAAAGCAGGCCTTACTTCTGGCTGGCTTTCTCGAGCATGCGCAGGGCGCGCTCGTTGGCTTCGTCAGCAGTCATCTGGGCGCGCTGAGCGGCAGCCAGAGCTTCTTCAGCCTTGCGGTAAGCTTCGTCAGCACGGGCCTGGGCACTGGCAGTAGCGTTTTCGTTGGCGGCAACGCGAGCGCTCAGTTCCTTTTCCATGCTGTTGCTGCAGCCGGCGGCGATCAGAGCGGCCAGAGCTACGGCAGATACTTTCAGTGCAGTTTTCATAACTTTCCCCTTGTGTAAAAAGTCTTGCTTCAAAAACGTACTGCGAAAGACCGGTGTTACCTGAACAAGTTCCGCCGATTTTCTGCAGTACGTTCCTGATAGCGCTAGTAATAGTAGCAGTTGCATTGGCGTTTTGAAGTGGGCTACCAATAATTCTGTTACCAATGAACAACAATAAAGAGGTCTGATTCGGGCGTTGAGGGCTTTGTGGTGATTCTGGCGTGGGGTAATGTAGCCAGCGCAGTTAACTACAAGGATAAAAACAATGCTTGGAAATATCGGTCTTCTCGCCGGGGTGGCTTTGCTCATCTATCTGGCGCTTCGGGGGATCAACATCTTTATTGCGTCGCTGGTTTGCGCGCTGGTGGTGGCGCTCACCAACGGCATGCTGATTTCGCAGACGTTTCTCGAGTTCTATCCCTTCGGTCCGCTGGGGGCATTCTCCTTCGCTGGCAAATTCTTCCTGCTGTTCCTTTGTGGGGCTATCTTCGGCAAGGTCATGGCGACCAGTCAGGCTGCCAAGAGTATCGCGCTGGCCATTACCCGTGCCTTGGGTGTGCGTCACACGCTGCTGGTCGGCATGATTGTCTGTGCGCTGCTTACTTACGGCGGCGTTGTGGTGTTCGTCGTGGTCTTCACCATGTACCCGCTGGGCATCACCCTGATGCGCGAGGCTAATCTGCCCAAGCGTTTGTGGGCCGCCGCAACATCGGTGGGTGCAGGTACCTTCACCATGACTGCGTTGCCGGGCACACCCTCTATCCACAACGTTATTTCTGCCAGCTCGCTTGGCACTGATCTGTTTGCCGGTGGCTGGATTGGTATCTTCGCCGGTGCGCTGATGGCACTGCTTGGCATGTGGTACGTGGAGTGGCAGTGGAAGCTGGCGAGGGCGCGCGGTGAAGGCTTCGTGGAGAACGCACAGGATCAGCGCATGGAGCAGCTGATCGGCGATCCGAACGACGCGCCGGTCTGGTGGATGGCGATGATCCCGATGGTAGTCGTGCTTGGTTCAATTATGCTGCCGCGAGCGTTCCTCGGCATGGCTGACTGGTCTCAGAGCGACAGCGTGATTGCTCAGGTTCTGTTGTTCAGTGCCAAGCAGCCGATTATCTGGCCGAGTATTTCGCTGATTCTCGGCTCGCTGACCTGCGTGGTGCTGTTCCCGGCGCTGCGCCGCAAGGCAGCTCAGGCGTTCGGACAGGGTGCAGATGACTCCATCATGCCGCTGCTCAACACCGCGGCAGTGATCGGTTTTGGTGGTGTGGTGACCCAGACCGCCGGCTTTGGTCAGTTCGCGCACTGGATCATCAACGTTGACTTGCCGCCGCTGCTGTCGGTCTTTGCCTCGGTCAGCGTTGTGTCTGCGATTGTTGGCTCGTCCTCTGGCGGTCTGCAGATTTTCATGCAGGCGTTCGCTCCGCACTACATCGAGATGGGTGTAGACCCGGAGATCCTGCACCGTATCGCGGCAATCGCTTCGGGCGGTCTGGACTCGTTGCCACACTGCGGTGCGGTAATCGCGACCTTCATGATCATGGGGTTGACCCACAAGGAAGCCTACCGCGACCTGTTCGTGGTGACGGTTGCTGTGCCGGTCGTCTCCTGTCTTGCCGCTATCGGGCTGCTGATGGCCTTGGGCATGGGAATGGTTCCGGCGGCGTAATTCACTTTTTTTGAGACGGGCGGGGAAACATTCCGCCCGATCTCGGTCTATAGTGGATGACTCGTCGCTCGATCTTTTTCTGCCTGGGAGACAGACAATGAATATGAACGCGACCGTCCATCACGATAAGGAAGGGAAGCAGTTTTATATTGCATTGGATGGCATGAGGGCCTATCTGGCCTACATGGATCTGGGCAAGAAGACGTTGGATATCTATCGGACGTTCGTTCCGGATAGCTTGCGAGGCAAGGGATTGGCTGCACGTCTTACCGCTCATGCGCTAGCCTTCGCGCAGGAGCATGGATATACCGTGATTCCTTCTTGCTCCTATGTTGAACGTTATATGGACCGCAATGCGGTCGCCGCTGATTAGGCGTTCAACACGCTCCGATATAAAAAAACCGCCCAGTGGGCGGTTTTTTTATTGTCTCGCAGACTCAGCCTTGATTCAGGCGAGCCCGACGTGGGAGTACATCCTTGAGTTTGTTGCGCATGGAGCGCACGCTCTCAACGGTGGTTGCCCAGTCGATGCAGGCGTCGGTAACGGAGACGCCATACTGCAGTTGTGACAGGTCCTTCGGAATCGACTGATTGCCCCAGCCGATGTGGCTCTCAACCATCAGGCCGATGATCGAGTCGTTGCCTTCCAGGATCTGGTTGGCGACGTTGTCCATGACCAGCGGCTGCAGGCCCGGATCCTTGTTGGAGTTGGCGTGGCTGCAATCAACCATGATGTTCTTGCTGATGCCGGCCTTTTCCAGATCCTTTTCGCACAGGGCCACACTGACCGAATCGTAGTTGGGCTTGCCATTGCCGCCGCGCAGGACAACGTGACCGTACGGGTTGCCCTTGGTGGTCACAATGGATACCTGACCCTGCTGGTTGATACCCAGGAAACGGTGTGGGCTAGAAACTGATTGCAGGGCATTGATGGCGACAGACAAGCCGCCATCGGTGCCGTTCTTGAAGCCGACAGCGGAAGACAGGCCGGACGACATTTCGCGGTGGGTCTGCGATTCGGTGGTACGGGCGCCAATGGCCGACCAGGAGATCAGATCCTGCAGGTATTGCGGGGATATCGGATCGAGCGCTTCGGTCGCAGTCGGCAGACCCATTTCAGTCAGGTCACGCAGGAGCTGACGGCCGATCTGCAAGCCATCCTGAATCTTGAAGGAGTCATCCAGGTAGGGGTCGTTGATCAGGCCTTTCCAGCCAACCGTGGTGCGCGGCTTTTCGAAGTACACGCGCATGACCAGATACAGGGTGTCGCTGACTTCCGCAGCCAGTTCTTTCAGGCGCGCGGCGTAATCTTTGGCGGCTTCTACGTCGTGGATAGAGCAGGGGCCAATGACGATGAACAGGCGGTGGTCCTTGCCATCGAGAATGTCACGAATAACCTGGCGGCTTTCCACCACGGTCGCCTGTGCTGCCTCACTGAGCGGAATCTTTGCCTTCAGTTGCTCAGGCGTGATCAGAATCTCGTTGGAGGTAACGTTCAAGTCATCAATAGGTAAATCAGCCATCAGTCATCCCGGAATGTGGTGCTTGCCACTGCATTGCGGCGCATTTTGAGTGCCACACAGCTTAATCAAGCTTGCCGCCTTAGGCTACCCCGCCAATAGCCTATTACCCTGAAAAACAAAATAAATTGGCTTTGCTGCTGGGCTCGGCTTGCATGTCTGCATTGGCGGCACTGCGCAGCTGGTGTTGGTGGTTGATCCGCTACGGTGAATGGTGAGGCATTCGGTCGCAGGTTTGTCGTGTTGTTGACTGTCTCGTTCGGCGTTGGCGGATTACCATGCGCAGATACCAATAACACATCATCCAAATGAGGGTTGTATGAGTCAGAGTCATCTGAAGATCGGGATCATTGGTACCGGCGCTATCGGTGGTTTTTACGGCGCAATGCTGGCCAATGGCGGTAATGACGTGCACTTCCTGCTGCGTAGCGAGTATGACGCGGTAAAAGAGAAAGGCATCACCATCGACAGTCTGGTCAACCCCACTTTGCATGTGCATCCGGTTCAGGCCTACAAGGATGCGGCAGATATGCCCGAGTGCGACTGGATTCTGGTCGGCGCCAAGTCTACCGCGGGCAACCTCGGCGAGATCATTGCCAAGGCAGGCAAGCCTGACGCCAAGGTTGTGCTGCTGCAAAACGGTCTGAACAACGAGGATCACCTGCGTCCGTTCCTGCCTGACACCATGCACTTGATCGGCGGTCTTTGCTACGTCTGCCTGTTCCGCGAGGGGCCGGGTCTGGTCAAGCATCAGTCCAACGGCATGATCGACCTTGGTTATCACTCTGGCCCCGCCACTTCCAAGGAAGAACAGCAGGCTCTCCTGCAGGAAGGTGCTGCACTGCTGGAATCCGGTAATATTCCGAGCCGTCTGCTGCCCGGCGTTGACGAAGCACGCTGGCAGAAACTGATCTGGAACGCTCCCTTTAACGGCATCTCCGTCGTGCTGAATGCGGGCACGCAGGAGCTGATCGCCAATCCGGCCAGCCGCAAGCTGATCACTGAAATGATGGAAGAAGTGATCGCCACGGCACGCGCTCGCGGTGTGGGCATCCCGGATGGCGTGATCGAGTACATGTTCGCGGGCACCAAAGCAATGCCGGATTACCACCCGAGCATGTACCACGACTGGTTGCACAAGCGCCCGATGGAGCTGGACGCGCTTTATGGTGAGCTTCTGCGTCTGGGTGCAGAGGCGGGTTGCAGCTTGCCGAAAATCGAGGCAATGTTGGACCAGCTGCAGTTCATTCAGGCTCGCTACCTGCCCAACGAATAAGGACTTCCCATGCCCAGCCTGCTCGGAGATAAACTGGTTATCGCCATTTCCTCCAGAGCGCTGTTTGATCTGGACGAAAGCCATCAGGTTTTCGAGCAGGAAGGGTTGGAAGCCTATCGTCAGTACCAGATCGCCCGGGAAGACATTCCGTTGGAACCGGGCGAAGCTTTTCCGTTGGTGCAGAAGCTACTGCGCATCAACAACCTTCTTGAAGGTGACAGCCGCGTTGAGGTGGTACTGATCTCGCGTAATAGTGCTGACACCGGTCTGCGAGTATTCAACTCTATTCAGCACTATGGCCTGGGTATCACCCGTGCGGCTTTTGCTGGCGGTCGCAGCCCCTTCACCTATATCCCCGCGTTCGGCTGCCAACTGTTCCTGTCTACCCATGCCGAGGATGTGCGGGCTACGCTGGAGGCCGGTTTTGCTGCGGCGACCATCTTTCCGGCAAAGCGCAGTCGCGAGCAGCGTGACGAGCTGCGTATTGCGTTCGATGGTGACGCGGTGCTGTTTTCTGATGAGTCAGAACAGGTGTTTCAGCGCGAAGGACTGGCGGCTTTTCAGGCGAGCGAACAGGCTGCTGCCCGCGAGCCGCTGGGTGGTGGGCCGTTCAAGGCCTTTTTGGCGGCGCTCAACCGAATCCAGACCGAGTTTGCCGAAGAGCAATGCCCGATTCGTACTGCATTGTTTACCGCCCGCAGCGCGCCAGCGCATGAACGGGTCATCCGCACCCTGCGTGAGTGGAATATTCGTCTCGATGAGTCACTGTTTCTCGGCGGTCTCGACAAGTCCCAATTTCTCCAGGCATTTGGCGCAGATCTGTTTTTCGACGATCAGGAAGGCCACTGTCGTAGGGCTGTCGATGTAGTACCAACCGGCCACGTCCCGCACGGTATCAGCAACCTGAAATCCTCCTCTTCCGTCTGAATTCGGAGCGCTTTTTGCCGCCGGTCGGTTCGTCCGGTGCTATTTCGTATGCGTTCTGGAATTTATGGACTAACCTAGCAGTCATAAAAGCCTGTCTGGTTATAAGCGTGTCATCCGATCTCAGGCTATGCGCCGGAGTCGCAAGGGGAAGATATTCATGAAACTGCAGCAACTGCGCTACATCTGGGAAGTAGCTCACCACGACCTGAACGTGTCGGCAACCGCTCAGAGTCTGTACACCTCACAACCCGGGATCAGTAAGCAGATCCGCCTGCTCGAGGATGAGTTGGGGGTTGAGGTTTTCTCCCGCAGTGGTAAGCATTTGACCCGGATTACCCCGGCAGGTGAGCGGATCATTGAGACCGCTGGCGAGATTCTGCGCAAAGTCGACAGCATCAAGCAGATCGCGCAGGAGTTCAGCAACGAGCGCAAGGGAACACTCACGCTGGCCACCACGCATACCCAGGCTCGTTACGCGCTGCCGCCGATCATCCAGAAGTTCATCAAAAATTACCCTGACGTGTCGTTGCACATGCACCAAGGCACGCCGATGCAGATCTGTGAAATGACGGTCGATGGCACAGCCGATTTCGCTATCGCAACCGAAGCGCTCGAGTTGTTTGCCGATCTGGTGATGATGCCGTGCTATCGCTGGAATCGCTGTGTCATCGTGCCTAAAGGCCATCCTTTGGCCAGCGGCGGTGAGCTGACCTTGGAAGCGCTGGCCGAATGGCCGCTGGTAACCTATGTCTTCGGCTTTACCGGGCGCTCGAAGCTTGATGAAGCGTTCAGCAACCGTGGTCTGTCACCCAAGGTTGTGTTTACTGCAGCCGATGCCGATGTAATCAAAACCTACGTGCGGCTGGGGCTCGGCGTGGGCATTGTGGCGCACATGGCAATTGACCCGGAGCAGGATCCAGACCTTGAGGTGATTGATGCCAGTCGGCTGTTTGAGTCGAGTATCACCAAGATTGGCTTCCGCCGTGGGACCTTTCTGCGCGGTTACATGTACGAGTTTATCGAGGCATTTGCGCCACACCTTACCCGCGACATGATTGATCGGGCATTGCAATGCAGCAGCAAGATTGAACTGGAAGCGTTGTTCGAGGGCGTGGAGCTGCCGGTACACTGACCGGGAGTTGGATCGCTGTAAAAAGCCGGCGCAGAATCATCTGCGCCGGCTTTTTTTCAGGATTTGGCGATCAGGTTGCTGCCGTGCAGGCCGCATTCCTTTTTGGTTGCTTCTTCCCACCACCAGCGACCTTCGCGTTCGTGCTGATTCGGCAGGACCGGGCGGGTGCAGGGTTCGCAGCCGATGCTGATGAAACCGCGCTCGTGCAGTGGGTTGTACGGAATCTCCAGCATGCGGATGTAGTTCCAGACGTCCTCACTGCTGTAGTTTGCCAGTGGATTGAACTTCACCAGCGGGTGCTCTGGCGTAGAGAAACCACTGTCCAGTTGCACGACCGGCACATCAGCGCGGGTCGGGCTCTGATCCTTGCGCTGGCCGGTAATCCAGGCATCGACCGTAGCTAGTTTGCGGCGCAGCGGGGCAATCTTGCGTACGCCACAGCACTCGCCGTGACCGCTTTCGTAAAAGTCGAACAGGCCTTTTTCGCGTACGTAGGCTTCGAGCTGCTGGTGGTCTGGCGACAGGACTTCGAGCTGGAGGCTGTAATGCTTGCGCACCTGCTCCAGGAAGCGATAAGTCTCGACGTGCAGTCGGCCGGTGTCGAGGGTGAAGACCTTGATGTTCGGGTTGATCTTCCAGGCCATGTCCAGCACGACGATGTCGTCGGCGCCGCTGAACGACAGCCAGAGGTTGTCGAAGTTGGCGAAGGCCAGTTCGAGAATCTGCTGAGGGGATTTGCCAGCGTAGTCAGTAGCCAGCTGGTCGATGTCAAAATTGCTCATGGATATCAGGCTCTCTATCCGGCGGTGGATCGGTGCGCCACCGTTCTGTGACGGGCAGTCTAGCAAAGGGCGCCTTAGTCCATCCTCTTTTATTTAGTTATAGTTTTATGCGTTTTTTGACTTAAGAAAATACGCTCACGCCGCCTTGTGATTGCGCCGCGACCCGCTTGCCGGTAGATTGTGCGCCAGTCTCATATGTGAATCTCAGGAGTGTCGTGTGGAAATCGCTTGCCTTGACCTGGAAGGGGTACTGGTCCCCGAAATCTGGATTGCCTTTGCCGAGAAAACCGGCATTGAGGAGCTCAAGGCAACCACCCGTGACATTCCCGACTATGACGTGCTTATGAAGCAGCGTCTGTCGATCCTGGACAAGCACGGTCTTAAACTGTCCGATATTCAGGAAGTGATCGCCACTCTGAAGCCGCTCGATGGCGCAGTGGAGTTTGTTGACTGGTTGCGCGAGCGTTTCCAGGTCGTGATTCTGTCTGACACCTTCTACGAGTTTTCCCAGCCGTTGATGCGTCAGCTGGGTTTCCCGACGCTACTCTGTCACCGCCTGATCACCGACGAGACTGACCGCGTTGTGGATTACCAGCTGCGCCAGAAAGATCCCAAGCGTCAGTCGGTCATTGCACTGAAGAGCCTGTATTACCGCATCATCGCGGCAGGTGACTCCTACAACGACACTACCATGCTCTCCGAGGCCCATGCCGGCATCCTGTTCCACGCGCCGGACAATGTCATCCGTGAGTTCCCGCAGTTCCCGGCGGTGCACACCTACGAAGATCTGAAAAAGGCATTTATCGCGGCATCCAACCGCGAACTGTCACTTTGATCTGTCTGCCCCCGACGGCGTTGCTGTCGGGGGTAATCCCCTCCAGACCGATGCTGGCCACCAGCTCCGTCTCCGTTCTCTGAAACTATGCAGTAGCGCTTCGACACTCGAATTGCGCTGTTCAGGCTCAAATGCCAGCGCTTTGCGCAGTTCTCGCCATACTGTCGTCGGCATTTCTCCGGGCTTTTGCAGCGTTTTCTCCTGCTGCATCCGCAGCGCTTGCCGTGCGGTCAATCGACTGAATGGATGATGCCCGCTGGCCAGTTCATAAAGCACGCAGGCTAAGGCGTACAGATCGCTTGCAGGGCTCAGTTCGCCGCCGTCCAGCAGTTCCAGCGCAGCGTAGCGAGGCGTCCACGCCGCCAACCTTCGGCTGAGCCGCGGCAGCCCCCGCAGACTGCCTGCACAGGCCTGACCAAGTCCGAAGTCGAACAGGCGCAGGCCGCTCTCTGCCAGCATGACATTGCCCGGCTTGAGGTCGCCGTGCAGCACCCCCGCATTGTGGGCATGCGCAAGCGCTGGGAGTAGCGCCAGGCCGAGCGGTTTGAGCTTTTGCCAGGGCAAGCCATGCGGGTGCTCGAGGATTACCTGATCAAGTGTTGGACCGTTCAGTAGCTCCAGGGTCAGAAAGGCGCGCTGAGATGCCGGGTCAACATGGTAGCTGTAGGGGCGGATGACATGGGGGTGATGTAACCGGCAGGTAAGAGCGTACTCGCTGAACAGCAGCGCGTTGGCGTCCGGGTGTGCGGCAAAATTGTCGTTCAGCATCTTCAGGGCTATGCAGGGCTGCGGGTCACGAAACTGTTCCCGCAGCAGGTCGCGCACCTGATATACGGCGCCCATGCCACCGATCCCGAGCAGGCGCTCGATACGATAACGATTGCTTAATAGTGTCGGCATTGGCGCAGGGCGCCGTTCAGTTGAGCTAGCGGGCATTGCTCAGCTCCGGTACAGCGCTGACGACGACTGCACTCAAGTTGTCTGGGGCCGGCCCGCGCATCGCGTTTTTTACCAGCCGGGCTGCGGCGTTGGCCGAACGCCCTCGCTTGAGTTCTTCAATCAACTGCGCTGGTGTCAGTTGCCGATAGAGGCCATCGCTGCATAACAGCAGCACGTCGCCGGCCTGAATCGCGAAGCTGGTGCTGTCCAAGCGCAGCTGCTCATGCGCGCCAATCGCTCGCGTCAGAGCGTACGCGCCGGGGTGTTTGGCCGCGCGTTCAGCGCCCATTCTGCCGGCGGTGATCAGGTGCTGAAACAACGAGTGGTCTCGGGTCAGCAGGTGCAGATGATTCTGCCGCCAGAGATAGCAGCGGCTGTCTCCTGCCCAAATACAGGTTGCGCGTCCAGCTCCGGCAATTAGCGCAACCACGGTGCTGCCTACCGGTCCCGGCGGCTGGCCAGCTACCCTGGTGACATCGGTACTGAGCCGGCGGTTTATCTGATTGAGCGCCTGACGCACGCGCCGCTGGTTTTGCTCCAGAGTGTCGTTCATCTCCAAAGCGTTGAGAGTGTCGACAATCAGGCGGCTGGCGAGCGCGCCGTTGTGATGTCCGCCCATTCCGTCAGCGACTGCCCAAAGTCCTGCATCCGGGCGCGCGAGGATCGCGTCTTCGTTGTGCTGGCGTCGTTTTCCCGGGTGGGAGAAATAGCTGCTGGACCAGTTCATCACAGTCGGGCAGGTAGTTTGAAACTCGCCAGCAGACCCGGTTCGAATGGGTTTGGTGCGCGCTGGCTGTGCAACAGATATTGTGCGCGCATGCCGCCAATGCTCGCCCGTAACTGAATAGCGTCGCGCTGCGCCGGTTGTTCTATCGTCAGTTGGTCGAGTAGACGAAAAAGAGACCAGGTGCCCTGGCTCTGTTGCAGACTCATGCGTCGGCCGCCCAGGTCCTCAAGCGTCAGGGTTATGCGGCTTTCGTTTAGCGTCGCAGGCCAACTGAAGGCAACCGGCACAATAGGGCCGTGGCGGTACTCAAGTTGCTGGTTTCCGTAGTCAAAGCTGGAGCGGCCGAGGCTGGCATCGAGAGAGTAGGGTTCAAGGCGAAACCCGATGGAGGGTGAGAATGGATCTGCTGCAAAGAAGCTGCTGTGAATTGTGCTTGCCCTGTTAAGTTGGCTCAGCAGCTGGGCCGAAAGTGGCAGGGCTCTGCCATCGAGCAGGCGCAGCCGGTATCCCGCGCCTGTGCTGATCAAAAAGGGCTCGAGGTACTGGCTGGTAAAGCGCTGCAGGGTACCTTCGCGCTGGAAGAAACGGCCAAAGTCGTCGAGTTCGACATCTCTCGCACTCTCTGGATTGAACGGGTAGTAGTCAGCTAACGCATCCTTGTAGGGGCGATAGACTTCGTGCCGGTAACGGCCGTTTACGTATTCAGCTGAGGCTCTAAGGACGCTCTGCCAGCTCTGGTCGGCAAGCTGTATTACCCAGAGCTGGAGCGGTGCAGGCAACTGCGTGGCGCTGTTGCGCGCGGCACTGATTGCGTCATGATGTCTCTGCATCCGTGCGCCAGCCATTCTGAATGCGAGCAGGTCACGGGTACTCGCGTCGTCAAGTTGAGCGAGCTGGAGTTGCAGGGCACCGATACTTTCCAGGGCCATGGCTAACGCCGGTTGGGGTTTGGCTGCATCGTCGAGCAATCGGTGAAGGTGGGAGAAGTGCTGTTGCAGGGCCTGTTTGCCAGGGCTGGGGGCAGCATCCGTGTCGTCTACCAGGCGCGTGTGCAGCCTTATCTGCTCCAGCAGCGCGAGCAACGGAGAATCAGCAGATGACAGTGCTGCCAGGTCGTTACGTGCCTCATAGCCTGCGACCTTTTGCAGCTGCAGGCTGGCAAGTGCACGGGTCCAATGCTCCGCGTAGTCTTGAAAATAGATCGCTTCGAGCTCCGCCAGCACGGTATGTCCCGCTTGATCATGCGCGGACCTGCCGCTACCGAGGACCCAGTCGTCGGCCAGCAGCTCCCTGATCAGTCCGGGTCCTTTGGTCTCGAGCAGGCGTTCGTAACCGGCCCTGGAATAGAAGCCGGGGATTTCCACCGGCCGCGCTGCGAGTAGCTGATGGTGACGCCCGAGCTGCGTGTCCAGTCGGTAGGCAGGTATCGAACGGGATTGCTCCAGCAGCAGTCGGTAGCAAAGCTGGGCGAGTGGCTCGTGCAGCAACAGCGTTCGCGTCTCGGCAATCAACGGCTGATTGAGTGTGGAGGGGGGCAGTGGTTCTGCGAGCAACCGTTCGAAATGCCCGTTAAGACTTGCTCTGACATCCGGTTGATCAGGGTAGCGTCTCTCCCATTCATTGCGCATCCAGTCATGCAGGTAGGCTGGGTCCAGGCGGTCAGGGAGCGCCAGCATCAGGTAGGCTCGCAGGTGGCCGAGCAGTTGTTGGCGATCGTCGAGATCGGTACGCAGACGGTACTCTAGCTGTCGAGCCACGAGCGGAAGCAAGAAGGCCTGCAGGCCTTCTGCATAGGTTCGCTCCACCACCGGCAGGGTCATCGCCGACTGCTCAAGGCCAAGGTATTGCAGGACCTCACCTGCATCAGATTGTTGCGGAATGAGAGTGGCTGCGTAGCGGGTATCGAGCTGTTGCAGTAGCGGCTCGATGCGCGTGTGTGCGTGGACACGCACTGCGTCACGGGCAAAGTGCTGCCCCAGTTGTGCTAGCTGCTGCAGTTGTTCGGCCTCGCGGTCGTATCGTAATGACCATGCCAGGGTGGAGAGTGCGATGCAGGTGGTCGCAGTAGCGACTGTCAGCCTGCGGCTGGCGCGCTGTCGCTTGCGGTGTTCGTCGGTGAGGGTGACGCTGTCTGCTCGCTCGGCGATAGTGCTGCCGAGTAACTGATTGATAAATGCTGCGGGAGTACGAACGCTGTTTAGCGTGGCGGTCAGCGCAATGTCGTGCTGGTTCCCGGCAACGGTCAAGTAAATACCCAGCAGCCGGCTACCTTGCTGGTAGGTATTGCCGTGAAATGCGTTAGACAAGAAACCACGCAGCGGCGCCTCCAGTCTTGCCAATTGGTAGGGGAGGTCATAGAGCCGGCCACGACGAATGCTGTCGGGTTCTAGCTGCGTGCGACAGAGTATCTGGCGGTTCAATTGCGCCAGCAGAGGTGCCAGAGCATCAGGGCTTTCTGCTTTTGTCGCTGCAGCATTTGGCAGGCCTACGCCGAAGGGCTGCTGTCGCTGAGCAGGGGGTAGCTGCTGGTATAGCTCCGTTATGCCCGGTACCAGATCCGCTTTGCTCAGCAGCAGGTAAACGGGTATATCCAGCCCCAGAGTTTGGCGCAGGTCGCTCAGCGCGCGGCGATAGCGGCGGGCTAACTGGTCCAGCTCCAAGTGGTTGGGCTCGGTCAACAGGTCTACGGGTAGCAGCAGCACAAGGGCACTGATCGCAGGTGCGCGGCGTTGGCGAAGCAGGTCAAGCAGTGCAACCCACCCGGGTGTCGTTAGCGTTTGATCGGCCTCTGGCAGGCAATCTCCGGAGGTCTCAAGCCAGCTGCATTGTCCCAAACCATGCCACTCTAGCGGGCTGGAGCCATACTCGGATGGCGGTGCGGTCGAGGTGGTGCGATGTTCCGGCAGTTGTGCGCTGGCCAACAGGCTGCTCTTGCCTGAGCCGGCCGAGCCAAGCAGCAGGAACCATGGTTGGCGATTCTGCTGTCGGCGGCCGATTCCTATATCAGCCAGCCGTTGTTGGTGTAACTGAAAGCGCTGCTCTAGGGCGACACGCGTGTTGATAATCTCGGTGTTGGGCTTGCTCTCACCGGACAGGGCTCTTTTTTGCTTCTGGTAAACGAACACGCGCCAGCTCAGCCACGGCAGCAGCAGGAGCGCTATGGTCAGTATTCGACTGCCGACGCTAGCCCAGAGTGCCATGCCGTCGATGGTGATACTGGGGCCGAGGAACCAGATTGTGCCTGCAAGCGTAAGCAACACCATTAGCAGCCAAGTGGCTGGTCTGCGCAGCAGCTCTCCGAGGCGGCGACGAAAAGGCTTCATTGGTCTGCTCCAGGGCTGTTTGCGTCGGTAACACTGCTGCTCAGGTACGGCTGTAGCGCCGCATTGCGGTGTTGCTCAAGCTGGTGGGTGAAGGTCATGAACAGGACCGCCAGACAACTGGCGGTGGCCGCTCCAATCAACCAACGCGATGTCGGTCTGGGCAGGATGTCGGGCCTGCTTTGGTCGCATGCTGGCGCCAGCGTCATGTCTGGTACACCGCGGTGCTGTTGCAATGCGCTATGCAGCCGCTTGCGAATACGCTCGAGTTCAGCCTGACCATGTGGTTGCAGGCGGTAGCGGCCCTCAAAGCCCAGGGATAGGCACACCAGCATCAGCTCCAACAGGTCGAGGTGCTGCACGGTATCTTGCGACAGGCGTGTGAGTAGCAGGAAGAACCGCTCGCCGCCAAAGGTTTCCTGATGAAAGACGCTCAGCATGCTGTAATTTGACCAATCACTTTCATTGCCCCAGCGAGTCGCGAGAACGGCTTCGTCCAGCGCCGTACAAAGAACATAGCGCGCGGCCTGGCGATTGGCGGCGGTCAGGCCCAGTGTCAGGCAGTGCTGGTCGAACTGCTGTATGCCGGCTTGCAGGGTTACGCGCAAAATATCGGCAGGCTCGTGTTCGATATGCGGATCTCTCAGGTGCACCAGTTCGGACAGGAGAGGCGCTGCAGCGGTGAGCATCGGGTTTTGATGGGTTTGGTCTGGCAGCCAGGGAGCGTCGTTAACACGGCCGACGGGTGACGGTTGGCGTTCAATGGCATCGGTCAGCGGGAGTCTAGCGTTCCAGACTTCATCTCCGGCCACGATCACGGTGCGGTCATCACTTGGGTAATGGGCGGGTTGCATGAAAGTCAGTCTCTGATGGCCCAGAGGGCCAGTTGCAGATCAGGCAGGTCGCCAGCGGCATGGAAGGCGATGCCCCCAGAATGGGTCAGCTGCGCACGCTCATCGCCGCTTGGTTCAAGAGCGAAGTAGCAATGATCACGGTGGTAAGGCAGCTGTCTGGGGGCGACCGGTAGTGGCACGAGCGGTATTCCGGGCAGGTGCAGGTTGACCAGTTGGCGGATATGCTCGACTGCCCCAACCTTGAGGTGATTGGGCAGGCGACTGCGCAACTCCTCGCTGCTGCAAGCGGCTTTGGCAGCGAGTACCAAGCGCGCAGCGTCGATCAGATCCGGGTCGCTGATTGGCGCCACACGCACACCGTACTGTCGCTGCTGCAGCGGTAACTCAATGGCGTGTTGCTCAAGTACGTTCGACAGAGCCTGGCGCAGGGCCTGCATAAGCGCTGCGAAGCTTTGGCTCTGGGTCGCGTGATGATAGTGCAGGTCGCGCGGAGGGCGTCTGGTTTCCGCGCTGAATGTAGCTAGCTCCCCCTGCAGCGCGAGCATGATGGAAAAAAGCTGGTGGGCGGGCGTATGGCTGCTCTGTTGGTGGTGCCTCAAGATGGCTTCATAGCGATTGATTAATTGCAGGCTGAGCAGGTCTCCGAGTTCTGCGCCGGCCGCCTTGCCGCGCGCGCACAGGCGCTCGGCCAGCGTGTCGGCGCGCTGGCGCAGCAGGCTCAGAACCTCCTGCAGGCAGCGTTTCAGATATGGGCTGCGCTGACAGTGGATGAAGGTCGCCGGGAAACGCTCATCCAGGCTGGCGGCGCCGTCTGAGCTGGTTTCGCGGATAGTGCAGACTCTGAGTCGGACCAGACCGCCCGTTTGGGCATCGGCGTCCAGTTGCAGGCGGAAGTTCGGTTTCGCGCAGAGCAGCGTTGCGCCCAGATCGCCACGCCCCGTGTTGTCGCGCGTCTCCTGCTCGGTGGCGGTGTAGCGCGCCAGTGAGCTGTCATGGTCCGGATTGATGATCTCTGTGTGGTTGCCCGTCTGTAGTGGCAGGGTGAGGTAAACGTCGGTACTGGACTGACTGACGGGAAGGTCCAGTGCGATGGGCGTGATATCGCTATTTAGTTGAAAGCGGCTGCCGTCCGGTAGCAGGCCGGAGGCTTTACTGACGACCAATTTTCCCATCGCTAGAAACTGCTCGTCGATCTCGAGATTCTCAAAGCCCCAGGCGTCCGCATGCAGCCCTTGTACGCTGAGAATGAGCTGCTGCTCGTGGTATCTGTCCTGCTGCTGGAAGTGCTGCGGGCGCAGAAGCATGCCCTCGTGCCAGACAATTTTCAGTGCCTCCATCTCAGGGCGCTCCGGTGCTGTTGACAGCCATTACGCCGTTGGCATCGAGCAATAATTGAGCTGAGTTCTTCTGGCGCTGCTGAAGGTCTATGGTGACGCGCCACTGGGTATGGGCAAGATCGCGATAGCTTGCGACTACACCGAGGTATCGGGTCTGCGGCTGCAAGGCCAGCTTTAGCGCGAGCTGTTCGCCGGGGCGCAGGTCCAGCTCTTCTGTCGCCAGCAGATCGGGCGCCAGCAGTTGTACGGGGCGCTGTTGCAGGGCGAAATAGTCGGCTTGCTCAAACGCCGTTGCGTGACTGAGTTCGATCAGTTGCAGCACCAGAGGCGATGGACGGCCCTGCAGGTCCGGATTGAGCTGTGCGGATGCACTTAGGCTCAGGTCCAGTTTCGTAAGGTCTGAGTAGGGCGACAGCAGGCTGCATGCGCTGAGCAGTTGGCAGCTCAGAACAACAAAGGTGATGCGTGATAGCGACATGAGTTTATCCGAGCGGCGGGTGAAGTGAGTCAAGAAGACGTGCCTGTTCTTGGTAAGCGGTGTTGAATGCGTGACGGTAGCGTTGCTGCACAAGCTCTGGTCGATGGGAATAGATTCCGCAGAGCGCACGCCAACGTGCACCATCGGTGCGCAATGCACTCAGTGATGCGGTGAGCTGATGCGGTGCGAGTAGGTGCGGCAGGCGCTCGGTGCAGTGTTGGCTGGCCTGTTGCATTGCCAGTGTTTGCGCGCGCAAGCGGTTGCCGACGCTGCGTAATATGTCGGTGGCGTCGTCACCTTGCTGCAGCAACTGCGCCAGCCAGGCTTCTGGCGAATCATTGCGGCACCATGGGTGAGCTGGTGCGCTGTGTTCGAGCTGGGTATCCAGCTGGTGTTGGTTGCGCAGGCATTGCAGCAGCTCCCCAAGGAGCGCCCGCAGCAGGGATGCTGATCGCAGTGCGTGCTGGCGGGCTTGATCGGGGGAGGCGCAGTCCAGCCCCAGTCGTTGGCAGATTTGTTCTGCCAAATCATCGGCCGGAGGTGGCGGCGGAAATGGTCGGCTGGTTGTCTGCCGCGGCAGGCGCACATGCTGTGATTCGATATGGTTGTGATCGCTTTCGGTAGCGAACGCGTTGTCCGGGGGCGCGTGGAGCAGCTCGTCGCCAGCAGGATGCAGGAGCTGCAGCAGTGCGTCGCCGGTGGAGCCGGTGGGGTTATCAGTGAGGTTCAGGAAGGCGTCGTCGGGAATCGGGTTCGGTGCCGGTGCCGCTGTGCCGTGCAGTCTTGCGCGGATTTCGAATTCCCCCATGTGGTAGATCTCACCATGTTCAATTTGAACTGGCTGCCCTTTGGGCAGGGGCTGGCCGCCTTTCTTGCGGGTGATGCCATTACTGCTGAGGTCGGTCAGGTGGTAGCGCTGTTGCTCAAAGCTCACCTGTGCATGTTGACCTGACAGGATGCGCGACGGATCTTCCAGCACCCAGTCGCAACGGCTGCTGCGGCCGATGATGCCGCCGGCAGCCTTGAAGGTGCGGTTAAGGGATGGTGCATCGTGCTGGCGGGGCGGATGTATGACCTCAAGTGTCAATTCCATTCGCGGCGCTCCACGGCAGGCTGCGCGAGCTGGGTATCTAGCTGGCGATACTGTTCATCATCGAAGCGCAGGTTGCCGCCGCATCCGCCAAGCAGGCAGAGCAGCGAGAGCAGCAGGGCTCGATAAAAAGGAGGTCTGTACGGCATGGCAAATCCATTGCAGGTTCGGCGCGAGTCGTCCTGATTCGCGTTTTACTCAAACTGGCAAGGTTTGTTCCATTTAAATAAAGTTCAATAAAATCAGTTTGTTAAAGCTTTTATTTGTCGTTCTTTCAGGTGTTTGTGATAGGTGTCTCGCCAGAGTGTGCAAGAGATGGCGCAGCGCTGGTAAAAATGGCGCAGGAGAAGGGGATCAGTCAGTCTGAGCTGCGAGGCTGTAGGTTCCGGTTGCATGAGCGACGAGTTGTTGCTCGCTCCCAGCACTGAACAAGTCGACGGCACACACAGCCTGGCGGCCTGTGCGCTTCATCCAGGTTGCGCGGGCATACAGGTCCACCGGTGCTGGTCGCGAGAGGAAATGGATGTTGAGGTTGCTGGTTACTGCCATTTCCTGGCGGCCGAGACTGGCAAAAATGAGCGCGTACATGGCCGCATCGGCCAGCGCCATCATTGTTGGGCCTGACAGAGTGCCGCCGGGGCGAACCAGGCGAGAATTGAACGGGATGCAGGTTAGGGCGTTTTCAGCATCACTGCTGACGACGCGCAGATCCAGATCTTCTGCCTGAGGGACGCCGCCGCGAATCAGGTTTTGTATTTCTTGGGAGGACAGCATGAAGGGCTCTCTTGTTACAGAGCCCTCATGTTTATCGACAGACCGGAATGGGGCAAGCGGCTTCGCTGCCAATCTCAGTGGCATTTTCCTGCTGCTCCGCCGCGCAAGTACGAACCTGTGCTGCAGCTTCGCTGCAACCCATTGCTTCCATGCCGGTCGCCAGGTTGTTCCAGCCTGCCTGGTACTCAGGGAAGCGCCTCACCAGTTCGCTGAAATGGTCGACGGCTTCGCTTTGACGGCCATCGTTCCAGGCAATGTTGCCAAGCCCAAGCAGTGGCGCTGGCTGATCGGTCCAGCGCTCGCTGGCCTGTCGATAGGCGGCTTCGGCGCTGGCAGTCTGGCCAACCTGCTCAAGGTCTGCGGCCGCTTTCAGGTAGCGCAGCGGCTCGGCAGTTGCTGGCAGGGTCCCCGCCGGCATGGCGACGACTGCCCAGTTATCGGCACGTTGCCAGGTGCGCAGGAACAGCCAAAACGGTTCCCGTTGGCGGGCGTTCAGCCCTGAATGAAGGATCAGGTCCTGCGTGTTGAGGTCGTAGCCAACTACCACGGCATAGTGCCATTGCGGGTACCAGCCGAAGGCAAGGTTTTGCATGACAAGCACCGCATTGCCCGCGTCAACTTCGCGCAGAATGGCTTTCAGCTCTGGTGCGAGCGGGTAGACCAGCAGACCTTGCTCCCGGGCAGCCGCGACCATTTCTACTTGCAGGCTGCCCTTGCGTTCAGGCAGGTACACGCGATCTTTCAGTTGTTCTGGTGCAACTGCGATATTGCGTTGCCCCAGCAGCATAGACAGTGCAGCAGGGCCGCATTGGTACTCATCCTGAGCATGAAACGGGAGGTTGGTCAGCAGCCGGTTGGGTGGCAGGTCGTCCGGAATGCTTTGGGGTGAGGTAGGGGTAAGCCCGGCACAGGCTGACAGCAGTGCTGTCAGCCCGAGTGCCAAGGCCAGGCGAATGGCCCTGTACATGATGTCAGTTTACGCAGTTGACGAAGCTGTAGACGTTGGTCGCGCAAAGCATGTCGGTGATGATGAAGATCACCAGGAACAGGACGATGATGCCAACCACGCCAGCACCTGCCGGTGCCTCGTCGAGCTGGCTGTTGAATTGAGCCAGTTCGTCAGCCGTCAGACTGTCGATACGCTTTTCCACCTGATCCTGGGTCACTCCCATGCTCGCCAATTTGTCCTGCACTGCCTTGTCGTCAAGCATGCTTTTCAGTTCGGCGCGGTCGACGCTGAGCTGCTGCTGGGCGACGGCTTCGCTGGTGCCGATCATGGCTGCCTGGGCCTGGATGCTGGCCATGGAAGTCAGCATGAACAGGGCGGTGAGCAGGATGGAAAGGTAACGCTTTGTTGTTCGCATAAAGGTCATCGGGGCATTCCTCAGTCTGTTGGGGCTTCCCTGCTTGGAAGCTATTAACCACGATAGGTGGCTATGGACTTTGCGCAAGAAGCGCTCCCTATAACCGACTCATACGACCTGTATAGGTTCCAATATGCCATTGTCGCTGTGATCTGGTTCACGGCCCGTCAGATGCCGAGCTTGTCGCGCATCTGGTAATACCAGGCGCCCACCGCGGTGAACGGAATTCGGAACAGGCGGCCGCCCGGGAAGGGATAGTGCGGCAGGGCGGCAAAGGCATCAAACCGTTCTGCCTGACCTCGCAGTGCCTCGGCGAGGACGCGGCCAGCGACATGGGTAAAGGTGACGCCGTGACCACTGCAGCCTTGGGAGTAATAGATGTTGTTGCCGATGCGCCCCATTTGCGGAAGGCGCGACAGGGTCAGCAGGAAGTTACCGGTCCAGGCATAGTCGATCTTCACATCTTTGAGCTGCGGGAAGGTCTTGATCAGGTTGGGGCGAATCAGCGCCTCAATGTTGCTTGGGTCGCGAGCGCCATAGACAACGCCGCCACCAAAGATCAGGCGTTTATCGCCAGACAGGCGATAGTAGTCGAGCAGGTAGGCGCAGTCTTCGACGCAATAGTCTTGCGGCAGCAGTGAGGCAGCCATCTCGTCCGACAGCGGCTCGGTGGTCACTACCTGGGTACCACAGGGCATGGATTTGGCCGCCAGTTGTGGCAGCAAGTCACCGAGATAGGCGTTGCCTGCCACGATCACGAAGCGCGCTTTGACCTGGCCCTGGGCAGTATGTACGACCGGGTGTTCGCCTTGCTCAACTCGAGTAACCGGCGACAGTTCGTGGATGACGCCGCCCAACGATTCGAACGCAGCTGCTTCGCCCAGCACCAGGTTCAAGGGGTGAATGTGGCCGCCGCTCATGTCGAGCATGCCGCCGACGTAGATGTCGGTATTGACGACTTCGCGAATGCGCTGGCTGTCGAGCATCTCCAGTTGGGTATGGCCGTAGCGCTCCCAGAGCTTCTTCTGCGATTCCAGGTGCTGCATGTGCTTGCTGTTGAATGCAGCAAAGACGCCGCCGTCTTTCAGATCACACTGGATGTCGTACTTGGCGACGCGCTCGCGGATGATGCGTCCGCCCTCGAAGGCCATCTCGCCCAGCAGTCGGGCTTGCTGGGCGCCAAGGGTACGCTCGATGACGTCGATATCGCGGCTGTAGCTGTTGACGATCTGGCCGCCGTTGCGGCCCGAGGCGCCAAAGCCGACTTTCACGGCCTCCAGAACGGTGACCTTGAAGCCTTGCTCAGCCAGATGCAGGGCGGCAGAAATACCGGTAAACCCGGCGCCGATGATGCAGACATCGGTTTCGTGGCTGCCTTGCAGCGCTGGGCGCTCAGGAGCGGGGTTGGCAGAGGCAGCGTAGTAGGAGGTTGTGTGTTGGGTCTCAGCCATGAGGGCACCTGTGCGAATGTTGTTGAAAATATTTGACAATATTCGCCGATGCTACCCGTTGGGATGCTCTATTGCTATAGGGTGATCAAAAAAAACTACAGCTAGGGGTGTGCCGGTTCCGCATCGGCCGGTGCTCCCCGCGGCGGGGCCTTGGGCAGCGGTTTACAGAGCAGAACAAAGATCATCGAGCAGCTGAGCATAATTGCGATGAGGTGGAACGCGTCGTTGTAGGCCATGATCGCGGCCTGTTGATGAACCTGGTTGCTTAGCAGTTGCAGCGCGCTCTGTTCGTTGCCCAATTGCTGGGTCAAAAGACGCATGCGCTCCTCAAACGCGGGGTTGCCGGGCGTGACGTATTCGCGCAGGAAGTCGAAGTAATACTTGGCGCGACTGTCGAGGATGGTCGCCAGCGCCGCGATGCCGATGGCGCCGCCCAAGTTGCGCAGGATGTTGTACAGACTGGACGCGGACCCAGCCTGAGACGGGGCGATCATGGCGGTTGCAATGATCGACATGGGTACCAGCACCATCGGTTGTCCGAAGGCGCGGAAGATCTGAATGGCGATAAACTGATCGCCTGCGAAGTCCAGATTCAGGCTGCCGCTGTAGAAGCTGGCGAAGGCGAACAAAAAGAACCCTGTGGCGCAGATCAACCGGGCGTCTACGAAGCGCATCAACACCGGTACCAGCGGAATGATCAACAGTTGGGGGATACCCATCCACATGATCACCTGGCCAATTTGCAGTGCGTTGTACTGCTGAATTTGCGCCAGATACACAGGCAGCACGAATACCGTGCCATAAAGCCCCACCCCGAGCCCGATGTTGGCCAGACTGCCGAGCATAAAGTTGCGATCCTTGAGCAGGCGCAAATTGACCAGCGGATTGTCTCGGGTGAGCTGAATAATGATGAAGCTGACGAGGCTGATAAAGCTGATCACGGCCAACGCGAGCATAAGGTTCGATTCGAGCCAGTCCTTGCGGTGGCCTTCCTCCAGAAACACCTGCAGGCAACCAAGGCCTACCGCCATAGTGACGATGCCGAGGTAGTCGCCCTGGCGCAGTAGCTCCCAGCGTGGCTGCGACTTGTCGAGGCCGTACATCAGGCCGGCGGCCATCAAAATCCCCGGGAATATATTGATGTAGAAAATGTATTCCCAGCCAAAATTTTCGGTCAGCCAACCGCCGATGGTCGGGCCTATTGAGGGGGCAAAGGTGGCGGTGATGGCGAACATTGCCATGCCCTTGGGCCGGGACGCTGGCGGCAGCTTGATCAGAATCAGGGTGAATGCAAACGGGATCAACGCGCCGCCAGCCAAACCTTGCAGGGCGCGAAAAACGATCATGCTTTCCAGGCTCCAGGCCATCGAGCACAGCAGCGAGGCGATGACAAAGATGGCGGAGATGGTCACCGCGAAGCGGCGGGGAGAAAAGATCGTCGTCAGCCACGCCGCGAGCGGAATGATGATGATCTCGGCCACCAGATAAGAGGTTGAAATCCAGGAACCTTCCTCTACGGTAGCTGACAATGCCCCCTGAATATCCTTCAGTGACGAGTTGATGATCTGGATATCAAGAATCGCCATGAAAGCGCCAAGAATGGCGCTGAGCAGCGCGATCCAGTCGCGCCTGCCCGGTGGTGGTATATCGTGGGCAGAGCCGACGTCAGTCACGCAGATCGACCTTGACGTGTACCGACATACCCGGACGGAGCAGGCCGGTCAGTGGGCTGTCACTGTCGATCACCAACTTCACCGGGATGCGTTGAACGACCTTGGTGAAGTTACCGGTGGCGTTATCCGGAGGCAGCAGGCTGAATTGCGCGCCGGACGCCGGAAACAGGCTCTGCAAGGTGCCCGTCACTGGTTGATCGGGGAAGGTGTCGAATAGCAGTTCGGCCTTGAGGCCTTCGTGCATTCGACTGATCTGGGTTTCCTTGAAGTTGGCTTTGATCCACAACTCGGTATCGGGCACGACTGCCAGCAGGTTGCTGCCGGGCGATACGTTCTGGCCGATACGCACATTGCGTTGGCCAATGCGACCGGCGATCGGAGCGCGTATTTCGGTGCGTTCAAGATCAAGCTGTGCCTGTCTGACTGCTGCTTCTGCTGCCTGGATCTGAGCGTCGAGTCGGGCAATATCTGCCGCCAGCGTATCTTTCGCCAGTTTCTGAGTCTGCAGGTCGGCCTGCGCCTTGCTGACCTGGGCGCGGGCAACTTCGAGCTGGGCGCGGAAGTTGCTCAGCTGTTCTTCCGAGGCGTAGCCGGATTGACGCAGGGGGGTAATACGCTTGATGTCCAGTTCAACCCGGCGCTGCTCGGCCTGACTGGCTTCAACGTTGGCCGATGCGGCGGCGATCAGGCTGTCCTGCTGGATAAGCCGTGACTGCGCCTGCTGTTGTTCGGCGCGGCGGGTTGCGAGGTTCGCGTTGGCTTCGGCGAGAGCGATTTCGAAATCGCGGGCATCGAGGCGCACCAGCAGGTCGCCCGGCACAACGGCCTGGTTGTCGTCGACCAGCACTTCAGTTACCTGCGCGGAGAGGCGGCTGGAGACGGGGGTAATGTCGCCTTGGACGTAGGCGTTGTCGGTTTCTTCGTAGAAACGGCCAATAAACCACCATTGGGCAACAGCGGCCGTGCCGGCGACGGCACAGATGAGGAGGAATACGAACAGGCGTGCTCTAACTCGGGCGGACATACCATATCTCAATTATTTTTCTGCCAGCACTCTAACACTGTTCCACTGAGTGCCGGAGGCGCTAGAATCTGGAAACTTTGTTGCAGCAGGGGAACAGTTAGCATGGGGCTGGATGATGCGTTGATCTTCACTCGAGTTGTCGAGTGCCACAGTTTTACCAGTGCGGCAGCGACATTGGGGATGCAGAAGTCAACGGTCAGTCGACGCATTGCTCAGCTTGAGGATCGCCTTGGCGTGCGCTTACTCAATCGCACGACGCGCAAACTGCGACTGACCGAAGTCGGGCAGGCCTACTACGAGCGGTGCCGCCAGATCATGCAGGAGTTCTCCGAGGCTGAGCAGGCCATCATGCAGCTTCAACGTGAGCCAACCGGTTTGCTGCGTGTCAGCTCTCCGATCGAGTTCGGGCAACTGTTTCTGGGCGGCGTGGTTGGCGAGTTCATGCGTTGCTACCCGGCGATCCAGGTAGAGGTCGAGCTGACAACACGCGCCGTCGATCCGGTTGAAGAGGGCGTCGATGTGGTCATTCATCTCGGGCGGCCCCAAGACTCCAGCCTGGTTGCGCGCCTGTTGATGACCAGTCCCCGTCAGCTTTACGCCAGTCCGGACTATATTCAGCGTCACGGCATGCCGAAAACACCGGAAGAATTGAGCAGTCATCGCTGTATTCATGCGTTGGTTGATGGTGCGCGGAAGTGGCATTTTGAGCAGCCGGCGCAGAGCGTCCCTATCAATCCGGTGTTGGTGGTAAACAACATCACCTTTGCGCGGGAGGCTGCGTTGGCAGGTGTTGGCATCATCAATGCGCCGGCTTTTATTGCCGAACCCTGCGTCGAGGCCGGGACGCTGGTTCGGGTGCTTGAGCAGACCGAGCTGCCGTCCAGTGAACTGCACGCCTTGTACCCTTCGCGGCGCTTTCAGGCGATGAAGGTCAAGGCGTTTATCGACTTCGTGGTGGAGCGGCTTGAGCTGCGTGCGTCGAGTCATATAGAGATCGAGGGCTAAGCCCTGATAAAATCCGTCGCTATCCTGTAGTCCGCCCCGGGTTTACCGGGCCGCCTGATCGAGAGAGTCCATGACTGTTCGTACCCGCATTGCGCCTTCCCCCACTGGTGACCCGCACGTCGGCACCGCCTACATTGCGTTGTTTAACCAGTGTTTCGCCCGCCAGCACGGTGGCCAGTTCATTCTGCGTATCGAAGATACCGATCAGGTGCGCTCCAGCGCTGCTTCCGAGAAGCAGATCCTCGACTCGCTGCGCTGGTTGGGGTTGGACTGGGACGAAGGTCCGGATGTAGGCGGCCCGCACGGCCCGTATCGCCAAAGCGAGCGCAGCGCGATTTACCATGAGCACAGTGAGGCGCTGATCGAGAAAGGACACGCATTCCGTTGCTTTTGCTCCAGCGAGCGTCTTGATGCGCTGCGTGCCGAGCAGATGGCGAACAAGCAGACGCCCGGCTATGACGGCCACTGCCTCAGCCTGAGCGCGGAAGAAGTGAGTGCGCGGGTTGCCGCTGGTGAGTCCCACGTTGTGCGCATGAAGGTGCCGAACGAGGGTATTTGCAAGGTTCAGGACATGCTGCGCGGGGAAATCGACATCCCGTGGGAGCAAGTCGATATGCAGGTGCTGATGAAGGCGGACGGCCTGCCAACATACCACCTGGCGAACGTGGTGGATGACCACCTGATGGGCATTACCCACGTGCTGCGTGGCGAGGAGTGGATCAACTCTGCGCCCAAGCATATCCTTCTGTATCAGTATTTTGGCTGGGACATGCCGCAGCTTTGCCACATGCCGCTGCTGCGTAACCCTGACAAGAGCAAACTGTCCAAGCGCAAAAATCCGACCAGCATTACGTTCTACGAGCGCATGGGCTATCTGCCGGAAGCGTTGCTGAACTATCTCGGTCGCATGGGCTGGTCGATGCCGGATGAGCGTGAAAAGTTTACCCTCGCCGAGATGGTCGAGCACTTTGATATTCAGCGTGTATCGCTCGGTGGCCCGATTTTCGATGTCGACAAACTGTCGTGGTTGAATGGGCAGTGGATTCGCGAGCTGTCGGAGGATCAGTTTGCAGCGGCGGTGCAGCAGTGGGCGTTGAACCCGGCTTACCTCAAGCCGATGATTTCGCTGGCGCAAACTCGGGTTGAAACCTTCAGCGACTTGCCGGGGCTGGTCGGGTTCTTCATGGCTGGTAAGGTTGATCCGGCGCCGGAGTTGTTTGTTCACAAGAAGCTGGATGCCGACGGCGTGCGCAAGGCGCTGCAGTTGCTGTTGTGGAAGCTCGAAGCCCTGCGTGACTGGGACAAAGACAACATCACCGAGGTGATTCAAGCGGTTGCGGCTTATCTGGAGTTGAAGCTGCGCGACCTGATGCCATTGCTGTTCCCGGCGATTACCGGTCAGGCAAGCTCGGTATCGGTGCTGGATGCGATGGCGCATCTGGGGCCGGATCTGACGCGTTATCGGCTGCGTCAGACTGTCGAGATGCTGGGTGGCACCTCCAAGAAAGAAAACAAGGCCTGGCAGAAAGAGCTGGAACAGATCTGATACCCAGGGCAGGGCGCGGCCCCCGCGCCCTGCGTGCCTTATGCTGTATTTTCATTTAAGTTGCTGTTTTGCGTAAATTTCTGTTGACAGTCCAAGGCGTCAATCTTAATATGCGCACCGTCCTTGAGACGGGGCTATAGCTCAGCTGGGAGAGCGCCTGCATGGCATGCAGGAGGTCAGCGGTTCGATCCCGCTTAGCTCCACCAAGTTTTTTTGGTCGACGTTCGCGTCGACCTGTTTTCTACACTGCTGAACAGATTCCAGCCTGTTCAGAGAAGGGTTTGCGTCCCCTTCGTCTAGTGGCCTAGGACACCGCCCTTTCACGGCGGTAACAGGGGTTCGAGTCCCCTAGGGGACGCCATTTTTACCGACATGTGAAAGCATGTCAGGGTCGCAAGACCTGGGGCTATAGCTCAGCTGGGAGAGCGCCTGCATGGCATGCAGGAGGTCAGCGGTTCGATCCCGCTTAGCTCCACCATTTAGAAGGGCCGGCGAATTCGCCGGCCTTTTTTTTCCCCGTTATTCCTCTGTCAGACAGTCCACCCGCCAGCGTCGCTCGCCATCGATCAGATCGTGGCGCAGGCCGTGTATGTCGTTACCAAAGCCGGGGAAGCGCGTTTCCAGGTCGATGGCTGCAGCCAGGTAAGCGGCGATGGTGTTGTCTGTCGGGAAGCGCTCGCCGGGCATGATGACCGGAATACCCGGCGGATACGGTACCAGCATGACGGCAGCAAGGCGGCCGCTGAGTTCGTCTATCGGAGTTGCTTCTACCTTGCCGCGTACCATCTGCTGATAGGCGTCGGCCGGTCGCAGAACCATGCAGGGCAGCTCGGTATACATGGCGCGCTGCAGGTGCACCAGAGCGTGCTGCTTATAGCATTGATGCAGTTGCTGGCACAGGTCGCGTAATCCGAGATTGGTGTACTCAGGGCGCTGGGCGAGTCCGGGTAGCGTGGTGTCGAGTGGTGCGTTCTGGTCGTAAAGGCGTTTGAATTCGCGTAGCTCCGACAGCAGGGTGCTCCATTTGCCTTTGGTGATGCCGAGCGAGAATAGAATCAAAAATGAATACAGGCCGGTTTTCTCCACCACCAGGCCGCGGTCAGCGAGGAAGCGAGTCACGATAGCGGCCGGAATACCACTTTTGGCCAGTCGGCCTTGCTCCTCAACGCCGGGAGTCAGCAGGCTTACCTTAATCGGGTCAAGCAGGGCGTAATCATCGGCCATTGCGCCGAAGCCGTGCCACTGGGCGTCGCTGTCGAGCGTCCAGTCATGCGCGCTCAGTGAGTCGGCAGCCAATGCCTGCTCGGGTTCCCAAACGTCAAACCACCACTCGTCCTCATCCATCTGCTCCGCCGTTTGTTGCATGGCGCGGCGGAAGGATAAAGCTTCGTCCAGGGTTTCCTGTACCAGTGACTCGCCCGCTGGGCCGGCCATCATGCCGGTGGCAACGTCGATCGAGGCGATCATGCCGTAATGCGGCGAGGTCGAGGTGTGCATCATGTACGCCTCGTTAAAGCGCTCGCTGTCGAGTTGTTGGTCGGCGCTGTCGCGGGCGAGGATGATCGAGGCTTGAGAGAGGGCTGCAAGCACCTTGTGGGGCGATTGGGTGGCAAATACCAGTGGGTGGCCGCTGCGCCTCGGGCGAGCGCGGCTCATGCCATGACGGCCCTGGTAGAAGGGGTGGAAGGCGGCATAGCCGTACCAGGCCTCGTCGAAGTGCAGTACGTCGACGCGGTCACGGAGTTGGTCGGCGACCATCTCGGTATTGTAGCAGAGGCCGTCGTAAGTCGAGTTGGTCAGTACGGCAAGGCGGATGCGCGGGCTGTCGCTGCCGCCCTGCAGTAAAGGATATTCGGCGATCAGCTTGTCCAGGTTGTCGCTGCTGAAGCTGTTGCGGCTGATCGGGCCAATAATGCCGTAGTCGTTTCGCGATCCGGTCAGATAAATCGGAATGGCGCCGGTCATGATGATCGCGTGCAGGATGGATTTATGGCAGTTGCGGTCGACCAGTACGAGGTCGTCACGGGTGACGTAGGCGTGCCAGATAATCTTGTTTGAGGTTGAGGTTCCGTTGACGACGTAAAACGCGTGATCAGCGCCGAATACCCGGGCGGTATTGGTCTCAGCTTCGGCGACGGGGCCGGTGTGATCGAGTAATGAGCCGAGCCCCGGTACTGAAACCGACAGATCCGAGCGCAGGGTATTTTCGCCAAAGAAATCGTGAAAGGCACGGCCGACCGGGCTCTTGCGGAAGGCAACGCCGCCGCCGTGACCGGGTGAGTGCCAGGAGTAGCTAGCGCGGCTGCTGTAATCCAGTAGCGCTTTAAAAAAGGGTGGTAGCAGTTGTCCGAGATAGCTGCGCGCAGTGCGGGCAATCTGTCCGGCAATGAAGGGCAAAGTGTCTTCGAACAAATAGATTATGCCGCGTATCTGGTGCAGCTCGCGCAGGGCTGACAGAAGCTCTGGGTCAATCGTTTGGCGGGTGGTCAGCGCCATGATCGGCAGCTCTGGCGAGCGGCAGTGGGCGGCCTCGAACAGCGCTTGAACCTCGTTGATGTCGCTCAGCGCCTCCGGAGTGAAAAGGATGCATGACAGGCCTCGATGAGCTTCGGCAATCAGTCTGCCTTCCTCTAACTGCTCGGCGCCCAGTACCTGAAGGCCCTCGCTGGCGATGGCATCAAACAGCGCGGCGAGCTGACGGCCGGCGACGTTGCTCTGGCCGATTGCTGGGTGAATGACGAGAATCGGGAAATTCAGCTGTTTGAACATAACGCATCCCTGGTTGCGGCGGTTGTACTCAGCCTAATGCAGGTTCCCTGGCTTTGCATGGTGTGGTCGGGGCTGTGCGCGTGTCTTTGTAGTACCATCGGGCATCAAACCGCTTTAAGCCCGCTGCCAAGGAGATGCACGCTTGTGAATTGGGATCTGCCAACCCCCTTTACCCAGCCTATAACCGTAATGCCAGAGGATATCGACGAGCTTGGGCATGCCAACAACGCGGTCTATGTCCGTTGGCTGGAGCGCTGCGCCTGGCAGCATTCCAATTCGCTAGGGTTGGGGCTGGTCGAGTATCGGGAGTTGGATCGCGCGATGGCCGTGGTGCGACACGAGATCGACTATCTGGCTTCAGCTTATGAGGGTGATGAGCTGGAGATGGCAACCTGGATCATCAGCTGGGACGGCAAGCTGCGCATGACGCGTCACTTTCAGCTGTGTCGCAAGCGTGATGGATTGACGCTGCTGCGTGCGCGTACGACCTTTGTCTGTATCGAGCTGTCGACGGGGCGGCCCAAGCGTATGCCTGAGGCGTTTATCGAGGGTTATCGTCAGGGTATGACGGAGACCCCTGAAGGTTTCTGAGGAAACCCGGCGCTCAGCGCCGGGTTGTGGTGCTTAGCGGTACTCGCACAGATAGGCGGTGTCGCGCTCGACCTTCAGGTTGAAGCGGCTGTTGGCTGGTACGGTGAACTGGTCGCCGGCGTTGTAGGTGTTCCACTCGTCGCTGTCCGGCAGCTTGACGGTCAGGGCGCCGTTGATGACGTGCATGATTTCCAGCTGGCTGGTGCCGAATTCGTACTCGCCGGGAGCCATTACGCCAACGGTGGCCGCGCCTTCCGGTTGCTTGAATGCGATTGAGGCAACCTGACCATCGAAATACTGATTTACCTGAAACACGCGCAATACTCCTGCAGATGAAAGGGCGCTCATTATGCCGAGGGCCGATCTGTCGGGCAATTGCGTCGCTGTGGGTTTGAATATTCGGACGCCCTGAGATTGGGCGTTCGCGGATAACGAGGTGTGCTATGGCAAGTGTCGCGTTTGTCGGTCTGGGTGTTATGGGGTATCCCATGGCGGGGCATCTGCAGCGCGCAGGGCACGAGGTCACGGTGTATAACCGGACGACGGCGAAGGCCGAGCGCTGGGTTCAGGAATACGGTGGTAAATCTGCGGGTACTCCGGCCGCGGCGGCTGAGGGGCGGGACTTTGTGCTGATGTGCGTAGGTAACGACGATGACCTGCGTGAAGTGGTCTGCGGCGACCAGGGCGTGTTTGCCGGGTCGCACAAAGGGCAGGTGGTTGTGGATCATACGACCGCGTCAGCTGGTGTTGCGCGTGAGTTGGCAGGGGCGGCTCGGGAGCTGGGTGTCGGCTTTCTGGATGCGCCCGTTTCGGGCGGCCAGGCAGGGGCGGAAAAGGGGCAATTGACCATCATGGTCGGTGGTGATGAGTCTGTATTCGACCTTGCGAGACCTGTCTTGAGTGCCTATTCCAAGATGCTTCGCCATATGGGGGCGGCTGGCAGCGGGCAGTTGACCAAGATGGTGAACCAGATCTGCATTGCCGGCTTGCTACAGGGGTTGTCCGAGGCGATGCACTTTGCCCAGCGCGCGGGTCTGGATGGTGAAGCGGTTGTTTCGGTCATCAGTAAGGGTGCTGCTCAGTCTTGGCAGATGGAAAATCGCTACAAAACCATGCTCGACGGCGAGTTTGATTTTGGCTTTGCGGTCGACTGGATGCGTAAGGACTTCTCTATTGTGCTGGAGGAGGCGCGGCGCAATGGTGCGCAGTTGCCGGTAACTGCGCTGGTCGATCAGTTCTATGCTGACGTGCAGGCGATGGGTGGTGGGCGCTGGGATACGTCGAGTCTGATTGCCCGTTTGCAGAAGGGCGATTGATGGAGTGTCGAGCAGAGTGCGGTGCTTGCTGTACGGCGCCGTCAATTACCTCGCCGATTCCAGGCATGCCTGGCGGCAAGCCCGCAGGTGTGCCCTGCATTCAATTATTGCCTGATATGCGTTGCGCGATTTTTGGTTCGCCTGAGCGCCCGGCGGTTTGTGCGGGTTTCCTCCCTGAGGTGAGTGTGTGTGGCAGCACGCGTGCCGATGCGCTGCGGATTATCGGTTGGTTGGAGTCGGAGACGGGTGGGGCTTAACTTCCCTGTAAGCGCCTGCTGCGGCGGTGCAGGGCGACGCCGAAGACGTTGACGGCCAGTCCCAGCATGACCAGTAGAGCGCCTAGAAGCTGCATCGCATTGAGGTTTTCGCCCAGTATCAGGCTTGATGAGCTGAGGCCTATCACGGGAACGAGCATGGTGAACGGCGCTACCTGGCCTGCCGGGTAGCGGGACAGGAGCCGGCTCCAGAGACTGTAGCCAATCAGCGTTGCGCCGAATGCGAGATAAATCAGGGCGAAAATCGCGGTTCCGCTGACGTGTGAAAGCGCCTGGCTTATCTGTTGTGGGCCTTCGAGCCAGAGCGACATTGCCATAAACGGAATCGGCGGGACCGGGCTGCCCCAAACCACCAGGCTGGTCAGGTTGACGTTTCCGACTTGTTTGGTGATGACGTTGCCGCAGGCCCACATGAGGGCCGCGCACAGCGTCAGAATCAGCCCGGTCGTTGTCATGCTGGAGCCACTCTGAACGCCGATCAGCAGGAGGCCTGCTGCGGCGACAAGCAGGCCCGCAAGGTTGTGGGCTTTGATTCTTTCGCTCAGTACTGCGGCAGCGAGCATCAAGGTGAAAAAGGCTTGTGACTGCAGTGCAAGGGATGCCAGTCCGGCGGGCATACCGTTTGCCATGGCGCTGAACAGGAAAGCGAATTGGCCGAAGGAAATGGTCATCCCGTAGGCGATCAGCCAGCGCAGAGGGATGCGCGGGCGGGGGATGAAAAACACCGCCGGAAAGGCGGCGAGCGTGAACCGCAGGGCGCCGAGCAGCATTGGCGGCAAGCTGTCGAGGCCTAGCTTGATGACAACGAAGTTAAGCCCCCACAACACGATGACTGCGAGTGCGCGGAACAGATCGTTCAGGGGCATTGGTGGGGGGCTCGTGTGTTTGGCTGAGAGGCTATCCAATCACGAAAATCTGCTCCGCAAGCCATACAGTCAGGCGCTGTTTGAGCTAAACAGTTGAGGGTGTGCAAAAAAAATCCCCGCACATGGCGGGGATTTTTTTGACTCGCAGCAGCGATTACTTGGAAGGGTAGTCGCGCTGGGTTGAGCCGGTGTACAGCTGGCGCGGACGGCCGATCTTGTACGGACCGCTGATCATCTCGTTCCAGTGCGCAATCCAGCCCGGGGTGCGGCCGGTGGCAAAGATAACGGTGAACATTTCGGTCGGAATGCCGATCGCCTTCAGGATGATGCCGGAGTAGAAGTCGACGTTCGGGTACAGGTTGCGCTCTTTGAAGTAGGGATCGTTGCGCGCAATCTCTTCCAGCTTCATGGCCAGTTCCAGCTGCGGGTCGTTAATGCCCAGCTCGGCCAGAACTTCGTCGCAGGTCTGTTTCATGACCTTGGCGCGCGGGTCGAAGTTCTTGTAAACGCGGTGACCGAAGCCCATCAGCTTGAACGGGTCATCTTTATCCTTCGCCTTGGCGACGAACTTCTCGATGTTCGATACATCACCGATTTCATCCAGCATGCGCAGAACGGCTTCGTTGGCGCCGCCGTGTGCCGGTCCCCACAGCGCGGCAATACCGGCTGCGATACAGGCGAACGGGTTGGCGCCGGAGGAGCCGGCCAGGCGCACGGTAGAGGTAGATGCGTTCTGCTCGTGGTCAGCATGCAGGACGAAGATGCGATCCATTGCGCGCGCCAGCACCGGGCTGATCTTCTTCTCTTCACATGGGGTGTTGAACATCATGTGCAGGAAGTTTTCGGAGTAGCTCAGGTCGTTGCGCGGGTACATCATGGGTTGACCCATGGAGTACTTGTAGACCATCGCGGCCAGGGTCGGCATCTTGGCGATTAGGCGAATTGCAGAGATTTCGCGGTGGTGCGGATCGTTGATGTCCAGTGAGTCGTGGTAGAAGGCGGAGAGCGCGCCGACAACGCCACACATGATGGCCATCGGGTGAGCGTCGCGGCGGAAGCCGTTGAAGAAGTTCTTCAGTTGCTCGTGAACCATGGTGTGGTTCTTGATGGTGTTGTCGAATTTGACTTTCTCTTCCGCGTTGGGCAGTTCGCCCTTCAGCAGCAGGTAGCAGGTTTCCAGGAAGTCGGATTTTTCTGCCAGCTGGTCGATCGGGTAGCCGCGGTGCAGGAGTACACCTTTGTCGCCGTCGATATAGGTGATCTTGGATTCACAGGACGAGGTGGCCATGAAGCCTGGATCAAAGGTGAACACACCTTGGGCGGTCAAGCCGCGTACGTCCACAACATCGGGGCCCATGGTCCCGGAATAGACTGGCAGCTCGATGGGGGCCGCGCCCTCGATGATCAACTGCGCCTTTTTGTCAGCCATTGATGGCCTCCTGTTTTGCTGTATCGAAAAGGTGACCCCCCACGCAGGGCCCGCATCACTATAAGGTGATAAATCGGTTTGTCAATTGTGCGGATAGTGAAAGGAAATGAGGTCAATTAAAAGCTTTAATTGCAAGCACTTTGTGCGCAGGGGGTAGACTTTGCACCGCGGAAACAGAGCGTTTCCCGCTGGTTGTTCCGTTGTAATCAATGGTCTAAGTCACTATACTCCTTGACCGGCAAAGTGACCCGCAGGGCTTCGCCAGAAGCTGCTGGGGCGGGTCATTAAAGGTGTCACAGTACGCCTTCCTATAATCCAGCCCTGTCCACAGGGCCCTGAGTGTGAATATAGCCGTGAATAGCAAACGACCCGTCAACCTTGACCTCAGGACAATCAAGCTTCCTGTAACCGCGTACACGTCCATTTTGCATCGCATTTCTGGCGTGATTCTGTTCGTCGCAATCGCTGCGCTGCTCTGGATGCTCGACACCTCTCTCAGTTCCGAGAGCGGGTTTGAGCAAATCAAGAGCTGCCTGGCTAACCCGCTGGCCAAGCTGGTCATCTGGGGCATTCTTTCTGCGCTTCTTTACCACCTCATTGCTGGTGTTCGTCACCTAGTAATGGATGCTGGTATCGGTGAAGGGCTGGAAAGCGGCAAGCGTGGTTCGCAGGTAGTAATCGTGGTTTCCGCCATCGTGATTGTTCTTCTGGGGGTGTGGATATGGTAACGAATGTCACCAACCTGTCTCGCAGCGGTCTGTATGACTGGATGGCGCAACGCGTCTCCGCTGTAGTACTTGCTGCCTATGTGTTGTTTCTGCTCGGCTATTTGATTTGCAATCCCGGGCTGACCTTTGCCGATTGGCAGGGGCTGTTTGCCCAGAGCTGGATGCGCATTTTCAGCCTGCTGACTTTGGTCGCACTTAGTGTGCATGCATGGGTGGGGATGTGGACCATCTCTACCGATTACCTGACTCCCATGGCCCTCGGCAAGTCTGCCACTGTTGTCCGCTTCCTGTTCCAGGCGGTCTGCGGTCTGGTCATGTTCGTACTTTTCGTCTGGGGCGTGCAGATTCTCTGGGGTAACTAAATGTCTAACATTCGCACACTGACTTTTGATGCCATCATTGTAGGTGGTGGTGGTGCCGGCATGCGCGCTGCACTGCAGCTGGCTCAAGGTGGTCACAAGACCGCTGTTGTAACCAAGGTATTCCCGACTCGCTCGCACACCGTATCGGCCCAGGGTGGTATCACCTGCGCCATCGCTTCTGCCGATCCGAATGATGATTGGCGCTGGCACATGTACGACACCGTCAAAGGTTCCGATTACATCGGTGACCAGGACGCAATCGAGTACATGTGTTCCGTTGGCCCGGAAGCGGTCTTCGAGCTTGAGCACATGGGTCTGCCGTTCTCCCGTACTGAAACCGGCCGCATCTATCAGCGTCCGTTCGGCGGTCAGTCCAAAGGTCCGGATAACCCGACTCAGGCAGCCCGTACCTGTGCTGCTGCTGACCGTACCGGTCACGCTCTGCTGCACACGCTGTATCAGAACAACGTCAAGCACAACACCTCGTTCCTGAACGAGTGGTATGCCGTTGATCTGGTGAAGAACCAGGATGGCGCTGTTGTCGGTGTTATTGCCATCTGCATTGAAACCGGCGAGACCGTCTACATCCGTGCCAAGGCCACCGTTCTGGCTACCGGTGGCGCTGGTCGTATCTACGCTTCTACCACTAACGCTCTGATCAACACCGGTGACGGTGTAGGTATGGCCCTGCGTGCTGGCGTGCCGGTGCAGGACATCGAAATGTGGCAATTCCACCCGACCGGTATCGCCGGCGCTGGTGTACTGGTTACCGAAGGCTGCCGTGGTGAAGGTGGTTACCTGATCAACGCGCACGGCGAGCGTTTCATGGAGCGTTATGCTCCGAACGCGAAAGACCTGGCTGGTCGCGACGTTGTTGCGCGCTCCATGGTCAAGGAAATTCTGGCCGGCAACGGCGTTGGTCCTAACAAGGATCACGTACTGCTGAAGCTGGATCACCTGGGTGAAGAAGTGCTGCACAGCCGCCTGCCGGGTATCTGTGAACTGTCCAAGACCTTCGCTCACGTTGACCCGGTAACCGCTCCGGTTCCGGTTGTACCGACCTGTCACTACATGATGGGTGGTGTTGCCACCAATATTCATGGTCAGGCAATCACCCAAGACGCTAACGGCAACGACAAGATCGTCGAAGGTCTGTTCGCGGTTGGCGAAGTGGCTTGCGTATCTGTCCATGGTGCGAACCGCCTGGGCGGTAACTCGCTGCTCGATCTGGTTGTATTCGGTCGTGCTGCTGGCCTGCACCTGGAATCTGCTCTGAAGGAAGGTATCGAGTACCGCGGTGCCTCCGAGTCCGACATCGACGCTTCTCTGGCCCGCCTGTCCGGCCTGAACGAGCGCACCACCGGCGAAGATGTTGCGCCGCTGCGTAAAGAGCTGCAGAGCTGCATGCAGAACTACTTCGGTGTATTCCGTACCGGTGAATACATGCAGAAGGGTATTGCTCAGCTGGCTGATCTGCGTGAGCGCATCGCCAACGTCAAGATCGATGACAAGAGCCAAGCGTTCAACACCGCGCGTATCGAAGCACTGGAACTGCAGAACCTGCTTGAAGTGGCTGAAGCCACCGCGATTGCAGCTGAAGCCCGCAAGGAAAGCCGCGGTGCCCACGCTCGTGAAGACTACGAAGATCGCGATGACGAAAACTGGCTGTGCCACAGCCTGTACATGCCCGAAACCAAGCAGCTCAACAAGCGCGCAGTTAACTTCGCGCCCAAGACTGTTCCGGCGTTCCAACCTAAAGTACGTACTTACTAAGGGTGACCGATATGTTGCAAGTGAGTGTTTATCGTTACAACCCGGAGAGCGACAACGCCCCGTACATGCAGGATTTTCAGGTTGATACCGACGGCAAGGACATCATGGTTCTTGACGTGCTGGCCCTGATCAAGGAACAAGATGGTGGTTTCTCCTACCGCCGTTCCTGCCGCGAGGGTGTATGTGGCTCCGATGGCATGAACATCAACGGCAAAAACGGCCTGGCGTGCATCACTCCGCTGTCTGCTGTGGTCAAGAACAACAAGCTTGTTCTGCGTCCGCTGCCTGGTTTGCCAGTAATTCGTGACTTGGTTGTAGATATGAGCATCTTCTACAAGCAGTACGAAAAAGTTCAGCCGTATCTGCAAAACGACACGCCGGCGCCCGCTATCGAGCGTCTGCAGTCACCCGAAGAGCGGGAAAAGCTGGATGGCCTGTACGAGTGTATTCTCTGTGCATGCTGTTCCACTTCCTGTCCTTCTTTCTGGTGGAACCCGGACAAGTTTATTGGCCCGGCCGGTCTGCTGCAGGCTTACCGCTTCCTGGCGGACAGCCGCGATGAAAAGACCGACGAGCGTCTGGCTTCCCTGGATGATCCGTTCAGCGTATTCCGCTGCCGCGGCATCATGAACTGCGTGAATGTGTGCCCGAAGGGTCTGAACCCGACCCGCGCTATTGGTCACATCCGCAACATGCTGCTGCAAAGTGGTACCTGATCGGCTGAAATTGCATTAAGTTGGCCTGTGCCGGCTCCTGCCATAGGGAGCCGGACAGTTTTTTAACGAATCGCACGCCCAAAAAGCAGCGATTTGTATGTACCTAAACCAGCAGGGGCACTCGGGTAACACCCGAACTATCTGTCGGGGCCGGCAATTTTCCGTTCAACGGGATAGGTGGCGGCAGGATTAGAGGCAGCGACACTGCCGCTAGTCAACGCCAGCAGTTTCGCGCGGATGGTTGAGTCTTCAAGTGACTCGCCAATTAATGGTCTTAGCGCCAGGTGGTGTCCCCTTATAGAGGGTGACCAAGCATGCCAGACAGCGTAATGCAGCAGCTGTGGAGCACCTCTCACCTTGATGGTGGGAATGCGTCCTATGTTGAAGAGCTTTATGAGCTCTACCTGCAAGATCCGAACAGTGTTTCCGAAGAGTGGCGAAGCTATTTCCAGAAGCTGCCGCAGGTAAACGGTCACGCCGGTTCGGACGTTCCTCACTCCGCGATCCGCGATCACTTCCTCCTTCTCGCCAAGAGCAATCGTCGTCCGCAGGCTGTCAGCGGTGGCACGGTCAGTAGCGAGCACGAAAAGAAGCAGATTGATGTCCTGCGCCTGATTCAGGCTTACCGGATGCGAGGCCATCAGGCTTCCAATCTCGACCCCTTGGGGCTTTGGAAGCGCGAAGAGATCGTCGATCTGACCCTGGCCGACTACGGTCTGACCGATGCCGACCTGGACACCGTATTCCGTACCGGCGAGATGCATATCGGTAAGGATGAGGCGACGCTGCGTGAAATTCTGGAAGCGCTGAAGTCCACCTACTGCTCGACCTTCGGGGCCGAGTACATGCACATCGTCGACTCGACTCAGCGTCGCTGGTTCCAGCAGCGCATGGAGAGTGTGCGTGGCAAGCCGCAGCTCGGAGCAGACACCAAGCGTCATTTGCTTGAGCGTCTGACTGCAGCGGAAGGTCTGGAAAAATATCTTGGCACCAAGTACCCGGGCACCAAGCGTTTTGGTGTGGAAGGTGGCGAGAGCTTGATCCCCATGCTGGACGAGATTATTCAGCGCTCCGGCTCGTACGGCACCCAGGAAGTTGTGCTTGGCATGGCACACCGTGGTCGCCTGAACGTACTGGTCAACACCCTCGGCAAGAACCCCCGTGACCTGTTCGACGAGTTCGAAGGCAAGAAGAAGGTCGACATGGGCTCAGGTGACGTGAAGTACCACCAGGGCTTCTCGTCCAACGTCATGACTTCCGGTGGTGAAGTTCACCTTGCGCTGGCATTCAACCCGTCGCACCTGGAGATCGTCTCTCCCGTGGTTGAGGGCTCTGTACGCGCTCGCCAGGATCGTCGCCTGGACGTAACCGGCGACAAAGTTCTGCCGATCAGCATTCATGGCGACGCGGCGTTCGCGGGCCAGGGTGTGGTCATGGAGACATTCCAGATGTCCCAGACCCGCGCTTACAAGACCGGTGGCACCATCCACATCGTCATCAACAACCAGGTTGGTTTCACCACCAGCCGTCAGGACGATGCGCGCTCCACCGAGTATTGCACCGACGTCGCCAAGATGATTCAGGCGCCGATCTTCCACGTCAACGGTGACGATCCGGAAGCAGTGCTGTTCGTGACTCAGCTGGCTGTTGATTACCGCATGCAGTTCAAGCGTGACGTTGTCATCGACATGGTCTGCTACCGTCGTCGTGGTCACAACGAAGCCGACGAGCCGTCCGGCACCCAACCGCTGATGTATGAAGTAATCACCAAGCACGCAACTACTCGCGAACTGTACGCTGAGCGCTTGGTCGCTGAGGGCGTGCTGAGCAAGGAAGATGTGCAGGATTACTTCGAGGAATACCGCAACGCGCTGGACAACGGCGACCACGTGGTCAAGAGCCTGGTCAAAGAGCCTGATAGCAGCTCGTTCGTTGACTGGACACCGTACCTGAACCACAAGTGGACTGCCCGTCACGACACCAGCTTTGACCTGAAAACCCTGCAGGAGCTGGCTAATCGCCTGACCGATCTGCCGGATGGTCTGGTATTGCAGCGTCAGGTTGGCAAGATCGTTGAAGACCGTCGCAAGATGGCCGCTGGCGCGCTTGCTCTGAACTGGGGCTTCGCGGAAACCATGGCCTACGCCACGCTGCTGCACGAAGGTCACCCCGTGCGCATCACTGGTCAGGACGTTGGCCGCGGTACCTTCTCGCACCGCCACGCTGTGCTGCACAGCCAGAACGATGGTCGCGCCTATGTGCCGCTGCGCAAGCTGAGCGATAACCAGCCGCGTTTCGATATCTACGACTCCTTCCTCTCGGAGGAAGCTGTACTGGCCTTCGAATACGGTTACGCGACCACCACGCCGAACGCGCTGGTGATCTGGGAAGCCCAGTTTGGTGACTTCTTCAACGGCGCTCAGGTTGTGGTCGACCAGTTCATCACCAGTGGCGAGCACAAGTGGGGGCGTCTGTGTGGTCTGACCATGTTGCTGCCGCACGGTTATGAAGGGCAGGGCCCAGAGCACTCGTCTGCGCGTCTTGAGCGCTTCCTGCAGTTGAGCGCCGAGCACAACATTCAAGTGTGTGTGCCGTCTACCCCGGCTCAGGTTTATCACATGCTGCGCCGTCAGGTAATCCGTCCGCTGCGTAAGCCGCTGATCGCTCTGACTCCGAAGTCGCTGCTGCGCCACAAGCTGGCTACCTCAACACTGGAAGAGCTGGCCGAAGGGTCCTTCCAGACCGTGATCCCCGAGATTGATGCAATCGATCCGAAGAAGGTGGATCGCGTGATCATGTGTAGCGGCAAGGTCTACTACGACCTGCTGGAGAAGCGTCGCAACGAAGAGCTGGACAACACCGTTGTGGTTCGCATCGAGCAGCTGTATCCGTTCCCTGAGGACGATCTGGCTGAAGCGCTGGCACCGTACAAGAATCTGAAGAAGATTGTCTGGTGTCAGGAAGAGCCGATGAACCAGGGTGCCTGGTACTGCAGCCAGCATCACATGCGTCGGGTCGTTGCTCAGCACAAGACCAAGAATCTGTATCTGGACTACGCTGGACGTGAGGCTTCTGCCGCGCCTGCCTGCGGCCATCCTTCCATGCACGCTGAACAGCAGGAAAAACTCCTGCAAGACGCCTTTACCGTCTGAGCTACGCCAGACAACAGAGATTAATAAGGATCGACAATGGCTATTGAAATCAAAGCCCCTACTTTTCCGGAATCGGTTGCTGACGGCACTGTTGCCACTTGGCACAAACAGCCTGGCGATGCGGTAAAGCGCGACGAGCTGCTGGTAGATATCGAGACCGACAAGGTTGTAATGGAAGTACTGGCAGAAGCTGACGGTGTAATGGGCGATATCGCCAAAGCCGAAGGTGATACCGTATTGAGCGGTGAAGTGCTGGGCACCCTGAAAGCGGGTGAAACCGCTGCTGCGCCGGCTGCCAAGCCGGCCGCCGCTGCTGCAGAGGCAGAACCTGCTGCTGCAGAAGAAGCTGGCGAAGAGCCGCTGCTGTCGCCAGCTGCACGCAAGCTGGCTGAAGAGAACGGCCTGGCCGCCTCTGATATTGCGGGTACTGGTAAGGGCGGTCGCGTGACCAAGGAAGATGTTCTGAACGCTATCGAAGCGAAGAAGAACGCACCCGCTGCTCCGGCCGCGAAACCTGCCGCCGCTGCGCCTGCTGCTGCCGTTGCGCTGGGCGAGGGCGATCGCGTTGAGAAGCGTGTGCCTATGACCCGCCTGCGTGCTCGTATCGCCGAGCGCCTGGTTGATGCTCAGTCCAGCATGGCGATGCTGACCACGTTCAACGAGGTCAACATGAAGCCGGTCATGGACCTGCGCAGCAAGTACAAAGATCTGTTCGAGAAGAAGCACAACGGCGTTCGTCTGGGCTTTATGTCCTTCTTCGTCAAGGCTGCTACTGAAGCGCTGAAGCGCTATCCGGCAGTTAACGCCTCTATCGATGGCAACGACATCGTTTACCACGGCTACCAGGACATCGGCGTTGCCGTATCCAGCGACCGCGGCCTGGTTGTGCCGATCCTGCGCAACACCGAGCACATGGGCCTGGCTGATATTGAAGGCACCATTGCTGACTACGGTCGCAAGGCGCGTGACGGCAAGCTGACCATGGAAGAGATGACTGGCGGTACCTTCACCATCTCTAACGGCGGCGTATTTGGTTCGCTGGTTTCCACGCCGATCGTCAACCCGCCACAAGCAGCCATTCTGGGTATGCACAAGATCCAGGAGCGTCCGATGGCGGTCAACGGTCAGGTTGTTATCCTGCCGATGATGTATCTGGCGCTGTCCTACGATCACCGTCTGATCGATGGCAAGGAAGCGGTGAGCTTCCTGGTTGCGATCAAGGACCTGCTGGAAGACCCGGCTCGTCTGTTGCTGGACGTTTGATCGGTAACACGGGTTTTCAGCAGTAGATTACTCGCCCGGCACCTAGTGCCGGGCTCCGCTTTGAGTTCTGCTGCCAACAGAGGATTTGCTCATGAGTCAGAAATACGATGTGGTAGTTATCGGCGCGGGCCCCGGCGGTTACGTTGCAGCCATCCGCGCAGCACAGCTGGGTCTGAAGACCGCCTGTATCGAGAAGTATGTTGGCAAGGACGGCAAGAACGCCCTTGGCGGTACCTGCCTTAACGTTGGCTGTATTCCTTCCAAGGCGCTGCTGGACAGCACCTGGAAGTACCACGAGGCCAAAGAGGGTTACAAGGTCCATGGCATCGACGTCAAAGGCATCAGCATGGATGTCCCGGCGATGGTCGAGCGCAAGGACAAGATCGTCAAGCAGTTCAGCGGCGGCGTTGCCACTCTGTTCAAAGCCAATGGCGTGACCAGCATTGAAGGCCACGGCAAGCTGCTGGCTGGCAAGAAAGTGGAAGTGACCGCGCCGGATGGCACCGTCACTGTGTTGGAGGCTGAAAACGTCATCCTCGCGTCAGGTTCCGTGCCGATCAACATCCCGCCGGCTCCGCTGACTGACGACATCATTGTTGACTCTACTGGTGCCCTGGACTTCACCGCTGTGCCCAAGAAACTGGGTGTCATCGGCGCCGGTGTTATCGGTCTGGAGCTCGGCTCCGTGTGGCGCCGTCTGGGCGCTGAAGTGGTCGTATTCGAAGCACTGGATTCCTTCCTGAGCCTGGCCGATGAGCAGGTCGCGAAGGAAGCCCTGAAGACCTTCACCAAGCAGGGTCTCCAGGTTCGTCTGGGTGCACGTGTGACCGGTACCGAAATCAAGCGCAAGCAGGTCACCGTGTCCTTTACCGACAGCGAAGGCGAGCAGCAGCTGACGTTTGACAAGCTGATCGTTGCGGTTGGCCGTCGTCCTTACACTGAGAACCTGCTGGCTTCTGATTGCGGTGTCGACCTCGACGAGCGCGGAATGGTCTATGTCGACGACTACTGCGCGACCAGCGTACCGGGCGTTTACGCCGTTGGTGACATGGTTCGCGGCCCGATGCTGGCCCACAAGTCGTCAGAAGAGGGCGTGATGGTCGCCGAGCGCATCGCTGGCCACAAGGCTGCGATGAACTACGATCTGATCCCGTCGGTTATCTATACCCACCCGGAAATCGCATGGGTCGGCAAGAACGAGAAACAGCTGAAGGCCGAAGGTGTTGAGTTCAATGTCGGTGTCTTCCCGTTTGCTGCCAGCGGCCGCGCGGTTGCTGCCAACGACACCGGCGGTTTCGTCAAGATGATTGCCGATGCCAAGACCGATCGCGTTCTCGGCGTTCATGTTATTGGCCCGAGCGCTGCGGAGCTGGTTCAGCAGGGCGCCATCGCAATGGAATTCGGCACTAGTGCTGAAGATCTGGGCATGATGGTGTTCTCGCACCCGACGCTGTCCGAGGCGCTGCATGAAGCCGCACTGGCCGTAAATGGTCACGCAATTCATGTCGCCAACCGTAAGAAGCGTTAATATAGCGCGCTGACCCGACGGTCGCGATGCGACAGTCGGGTCGACGGCGCAGCTAAAAGGACAACTTTGGCCGAGAAATCGGCCAGGCCACGATAGGGTGGTCAGCCGTGTTGCCGGATGCCGGTTTGCCCGTCACGAGCCCGTTGAGAAGGGCGAGTGCAGGCAGCAGGGCATGTAAAGGATGAGACATGTACGGGTCAGCAGGTCTCCGGCAGGACGGCATTGGTGGTTACGGTCCCCCAGGACAGTGGCTATAAAACGTAATTCCTACACGATCAAAACGGTAGAAAAGCATGAATCTTCACGAATATCAGGGGAAGCAGCTGTTCGCTGAATACGGCCTTCCAGTATCCAAGGGTTTTGCTGTAGACACTCCGGAAGAAGCGGCTGAAGCCTGTGACAAGATTGGCGGCGACATGTGGGTCGTCAAGGCTCAGGTCCACGCTGGTGGCCGCGGCAAGGCTGGCGGTGTAAAGCTGGTCAAGAGCAAGGAAGATGCAAAAGCCTTCGCCGAAAAGTGGCTGGGTCAGCGTCTGGTGACTTACCAGACTGACGCCAATGGTCAGCCGGTTAGCAAGATCCTGGTTGAATCCTGCACCGACATCGCCAAGGAACTGTACCTGGGCGCTGTAGTTGATCGTTCTACTCGTCGCATCGTCTTCATGGCATCCACCGAAGGTGGTGTCGAAATCGAGAAAGTTGCGGAAGAGACCCCTGAGAAAATCCTCAAGGCGACTATCGATCCGCTGGTTGGTCCGCAGCCGTATCAGGGCCGTGAGCTGGCGTTTAAACTGGGCCTCGAAGGCGACCAGATCAAGCAGTTCACCAACATCTTCGTAGGCCTGGGCAAGCTGTTTGCCGACTACGATCTGGCTCTGCTGGAAATCAACCCGCTGGTGATCAAGGAAGACGGCAACCTGCACTGCCTGGACGCCAAGATCAACATCGACGGCAACGCCATGTATCGCCAGCCCAAGCTGCGCGCCATGCACGATCCGTCCCAGGACGACCCGCGTGAAGCCCACGCTGCCAAGTTCGAACTGAACTACGTTGCTCTGGAAGGCAACATCGGCTGCATGGTCAACGGTGCCGGTCTGGCCATGGGCACCATGGACATCGTCAACCTGCACGGCGGCAAGCCGGCTAACTTCCTGGACGTAGGCGGCGGCGCGACCAAAGAGCGCGTAACCGAGGCGTTCAAGATCATCCTGTCCGACTCCAACGTACAAGCCGTTCTGGTCAACATCTTCGGCGGTATCGTTCGCTGCGACATGATCGCTGAAGGCATCATCGGCGCCGTTAAGGAAGTGGGCGTTAAAGTACCGGTTGTTGTCCGTCTCGAAGGCAACAACGCCGATCTCGGCGCCAAGGTACTGGCCGAGAGTGGCCTGAACATCATCGCTGCAACCAGTCTGACCGACGCTGCCCAGCAAGTCGTCAAGGCCGCGGAGGGTAAATAATGAGCATCCTGATCAACAAAGACACCAAGGTAATCTGCCAGGGCTTCACCGGCTCGCAGGGCACGTTCCACTCCGAGCAGGCGATTGCCTACGGCACCAAGATGGTTGGTGGTGTTACTCCGGGCAAAGGTGGTTCTACTCACCTGGGTCTGCCGGTATTCAACACTGTTGCTGAAGCTGTTGAAGCCACTGGCGCCGAAGCCAGCGTTATCTACGTTCCGGCTCCGTTCTGTAAGGATTCCATCCTGGAAGCAGCGAACGGCGGCATCAAGCTGATCGTCTGCATCACCGAAGGTATCCCGACTCTCGATATGCTGGATGCCAAGGTCAAGTGTGACGAACTGGGCGTACGCCTGATCGGCCCCAACTGCCCGGGCGTTATCACCCCCGGTGAGTGCAAGATCGGCATCATGCCGGGCCACATCCACCTGCCGGGCAAGGTTGGTATCGTTTCCCGTTCCGGTACCCTGACCTATGAAGCCGTCAAGCAAACCACTGACGCCGGCTTTGGTCAGTCCACTTGCGTTGGTATCGGTGGTGACCCGATCCCGGGCTCCAACTTCATCGACATCCTGAAGATGTTCCAGGAAGACCCGAAGACCGAAGCGATCGTCATGATCGGTGAGATCGGCGGTAGCGCTGAAGAAGAAGCTGCAGCGTTCATCAAAGCCAACGTCACCAAGCCGGTTGTTTCCTACATCGCTGGTGTTACTGCTCCGGCAGGCAAGCGTATGGGTCACGCTGGTGCGATCATTTCCGGTGGCAAGGGCACTGCAGACGAGAAGTTTGCTGCTCTGGAAGATGCCGGTGTTAAAACTGTTCGCTCGCTGGCCGACATCGGCGCTGCGCTGGCTGAACTGACTGGCTGGACCATGAAGTAAGCTTCATCGGTCACAGGTAGTGACAAAACCCCGCTTCGGCGGGGTTTTGTTTTATCTGCCACACTTTTTACGTCAGAGGGTTTGGTGGCCCTGTTGCTCTCAGGAAAAATTGCATATGAAGGCATTTGACCGGATCAGTGTTTTGCATCTGATGGTGGGCGGGTTGCAGGCGATCCTGGCGTACGGTTTATATCAGTCGGCAGAGTTGAGTGTCTGGCCGGCTACCCATGCGGCGGCCTATATCCCGCTGTTCATGGTAATGGTCTTTTTGCCCCTTAGTTTCTATTGCGCAAGCGATGCGATGGCAGTCAAGCGCTGGCTGCTCAGCATCAGCGTAGCCAGCGTTTCGGCTTTAGTCGGTCTGCATCAAGGTTTGACTGCCAGTAGTATCGGCAGGCGTGGTGATGTCGCGAGCGACTGGACGCCCGCGCATGTTGGCGACTATCTGGCGCCCGCGCTGATCCTGGCTATTGCCGTATTTTTGTTGGTCCCGGCGTTGGCGTTGCTGCAGCGTAAGACATGGCGCGTCGACTATGGAGACTGGGTGGACGCCCTGCAGCGCAATGCGCTGCTGTTGCTCCAGGCTGGATTGGTGCTTGCGTTGTTCTGGGGCGTGCTAGCCTCTGCGGCCGGCTTGTTCCAGTTGGTTGAATTGCGCTTTCTGTCGGAGCTGATTCAGGAAGCGTGGTTCTCAATCCCCTTGAGCACGCTGGTTTTTTCGCATGCGGTTTCGGTTGTCGTGCGCACGCACAGGGTCTCTGATTTTATCTATCTGCGTTCTCGGCAGCTGGGTGGCTGGTTGTATCCGCTCGCCGCGGTGCTTGCTATCTGCTTCGTGTCCAGTTGGGCGGTGCAAGGCATAGGTGGCCTTTTATCGACGGGGCGGGCTGCGAGCCTTTTGCTCTGGTTCGTCGTGCTCAGCCTGTTGCTGCTCAATCTCGCCTCGCGGGGCGGTGTTGAGGTCGGGACGCAGGCTCGCGGTGTCCGTTTGCTTACGGCGATGGGCAAGCTCGCGTTGCTGCCGATGGTGGTTGTGGCTGGATATTCGCTGGGCCTGCGTATCGATCAGTATGGGCTTACGCCTGAGCGTATCTGGGCACTGGTTGTCGTGGCGGTTGTCGGGCTGCTGGTGCTGGGATATGCCATCGACGCTGCCGGTACCTTGCTCGGTGGGTATTCGGGGCGCTGGATGCCAGCGGCGAACGTCGTTGCGTCCGTTGTTGCCGTGGTCTTGATTTTGTTGCTGCTGGGCGGAGCGCTGGATCCGCGGCGGCTGAGCGTAGATAGCCAGATGGCGCGCCTGAACGCCGGACAAGGCAGTGAACAGGCGCTCATTAATTTCCTCGCCTGGCAAGGGGGCGGTTATGGCGTAGCCGCATTGACCGAGCTGGCACGTCGCCCAACAGGGGACGACAGCGCGGCGCAAAGGCGCGCCGCTATGGCGCTGCAGGCACTGGGGCGTATGCAGGACAGTCAATCTCGACAGCATCAGGTGCTGTCGGCTCTACCGGTTTTTCCCCCGGGCATTACCTTGCCCGATACGCTATTGGATCGCTTGGCTGATGAGCCGGCCATGGCTGGCTGCAGCACTCAGGTTGCCGACCCGAACGCCTGCCTGCTGTGGGCGTTCCGGCCGGACGAGGAGGGTGCGATGGCGTTTGTAGTGCTGAGTCGCGAGCTCATCGAGCCGATGCCCTTTGGCCGAATTTGGCTGGCTGACGAGCATGGGAACTGGGTTGCCCGCGGGCAGCTGGGGCGCCCTCAGGCGGTGGCTGGCTGCGCGGAAGTTGATGACCGCCCAGCGGGTTTGTTCGATGCTGTTGTGCAGAACAGGGTAGAATTCGCGGCCAAAAAGTTGCGTGATCTGGTTTTTGACCAGATTCGTATTCCGACGACCATGTGGTCTACCGACAGCTGCCGGTAGCCTCTGGTGCTTCAACTCATGTTCGAGGGTACAGGGATTTGTTACTCGTACAGCGAACATTCATATAAGACGTTATGACCAAACAACTTACACCCATTGATATTCTCGCCCTCGGGTTTATGACCTTCGCGTTATTTCTGGGCGCAGGTAATGTGATTTTTCCGCCGGGCGCTGGGCTGGCCGCCGGCGAGAATATTTGGCCGACTGCAGTCGGCTTTCTGATTACCGCTGTTGGTTTGCCGTTGCTGACGCTGATTGCCCTGGCGCGGGTTGGGGGAGGTCTTGCGCAACTGACTGGCCCCCTTGGCCGGGTTGCCGGAGTGGTTCTCAGTGTACTGGTCTATCTGGCGATTGGCCCCTTGTTCGCTACGCCACGCACTGCCGTTGTTTCTTATCAGATTGGAGTCGTGCCTTTTGTACAGGACGGCTGGCAGGCTTTGCTGGGTTACTCCGTTATCTATTTTGCATTGGTCATCTTTCTGGCTCTCAAGCCTGGGCAACTGGTCGACCGCATCGGTAAGTACATTACCCCGGTGCTGCTGTCTGGCCTGTTCCTGCTGGGGCTGGCTGCGCTGTTGTTCCCCGCAGGTGAGATGCATGCACCGGCCGAGCAGTACCGCTCTGCGCCTTTGATTCAGGGCTTCCTGCAGGGCTATCTGACGATGGACACGTTGGGCGCGCTGGTATTCGGTATTGTTATTACGACGGCCATTCGTGACCGCGAGGTAACCGAGAACCGTCTGATTACCCGATATACCGTTCTGGCAGCGATTATCGCCGCTGCCGGTTTGTCGCTGGTTTATCTGGCGTTGTTCTACCTGGGCGCCACCAGTGGGGCGTTGGTGGAGTCCGGCGTCAACGGCGGGCAGATCTTGGCGTCCTACGTTCAGCACCGGTTCGGCACAGCTGGCAGCGCTTTGTTGGCGCTGGTGATCATTTTGGCGTGCCTGACCACGGCGGTGGGCCTGCTGACTGCCTGTGGCGAGTATTTCAGCCGCCTGCTGCCAGTCAGCTATCAGTCGGTGGTTTGGGTGTTTGGTCTGTTCAGCATGATTGTTGCCAACCAGGGCCTCGATAGCTTGATCAGTGTGTCTATTCCGGTATTGGTTGGCCTATATCCGCTGGCCATCGTGCTGGTTTGCATGAGCCTGCTGTGCGCTGGTATGACTCGTCCGCAGAACCTGATGCGACCGGTGATGCTGGTTACCTTGGTGTTCGGTGTGATTGATGGTTTGAAGGCGGCCGGGCTTATCAGCAGCGCCGGCGCCTGGATTGACGCGCTGCCGTTGTCTGATCAGAGCCTGGGATGGTTGCTGCCGGTCGCGGTTACCTTGCTGGCAGCTATACTCCTTGAGTATCTGCGTCACGGCAGTCTGCGTCGCTAAATGATCGGGCGCTGCTGGTGCCCGATTGAAGACGTGCTGGTGGTACCTGAGGAGAGGTAATGCTGTCGATTCCGGATGCGGGAAGTGTTTGGGTCAACCTGCTGGCGATCAGCTGGTTTTTGCTGTGTTGGGTGGGTTACACCCTGTATGCCTTACGCAAGGGGCGTGATACGGCTTGCCTGGCCAGTGTGCTTCATCTGTACCGTCGCGATTGGATGAACCGCTTGCTGATGCGCGAGCAGCGTATGGCCGATGCCAGTGTCATTGGTAACCTTGAGCGCAATACCTCCTTTTTTGCATCCAGCACGCTCCTGATTCTGGCTGGTCTGATCACCGTGATCGGGGCGTCAGACAAGGCGGTGGTACTGCTGCACGAACTGCCCTTTGTCGCTCAGGTCAGCCGCGAAATATTCGAGCTTAAGCTGCTGGTGCTCACGGCAATCTTTGTTTATGCGTTTTTTACCTTTTCGTGGGGCATGCGGCAGTACAATTTTGCGTCTGTACTGCTGGGGTCTGCGCCTCTGCTGGGTGAGAAGAATGTGACTGAGGCAGAGCGTAATGCTTATGCCGAGCGGATGGCGCGAGTGCTCTCCATGGCCGGAAACGAGTTCAACCTCGGGCTGCGGTCCTACTATTTCGCGTTGGGCGCACTTACCTGGTTCATCAACCCGCTGCTGTTTATCCTGACTGTCGCTGGCGTGGTGGTGGTACTGTATCGCCGAGAATTTCATTCGGATGTGCTGCACATCATGATGTTCAGCCCTGCGCCGATACCACCTGCCGTACAAATGGAGAAAACGGAATGAGCGTGCCTCTCTGGAGTTTGTTTATTGCTGCGTTGCTGTTGGTACTGACCAAGGTCCCTGTTGCTGTTGCGCAGGGCCGCTCTGGAAAAGGGTACGACAATGCTAACCCGCGTGCGCAGCAGGCCGCGCTGACGGGGTGGGGCGCTCGAGCACTGGCTTCGCATCAGAATATGATCGAGGCATTTCCGCTGTTTGCTGCCGGGGTGCTGGTAGTGCTGGTGACAGGCACCAGTGGCAGTCTGGCCAACGTGTTTTGTCTGCTATTTATCGGCTGCCGGCTGGCTTACAGCGCGTTTTACCTGATGAATCTGGCCGCATTGCGCAGCCTGGTGTGGGTCGCCGGGTTTATTTGCTGCTTGGGACTGCTGCTAATTCCGGCGCTGGCGTGACGTGAAGGCAGGCATGCCGGGCGGCATGCCTGCACCACAGAGATTATTCCTCCATGGCTTTCTCCATTTCGTCTTTGGAGTCGGTCGCCGCTTCTTGAACAGCATCCGCTTTCTCTTCTACGTACTCTGCGGATGTGTCATACGCTTGCTGAACGTTTTCCTTGGTTGCGTCATAGGCTTCCTGAACGTTCTCCTTGGTCGCGTCGTACGCTTCCTGAACTTGCTCGCCTGCCGCCTCAACCTTTTCCTGCAGCACTTCGCCGGCGGTCTGCTCATTGCCCGTCATTTCACGCGCTTTTTGTTCGGTTGCCTCGGCGACGTCGTGTGCGGCGTCCTTCATGCTGTCGACCGCGTCTGACATGGACTCGCGGGCGTCCTGCATTTTGTCCTCGGCGCTTTCCTGACAACCAGCCAGCAGACCTACGCCAGCCATCAGTACGAATGCAGCTGCTACTTTTTTCATCGGTTCTCTCCTTGATAGTCAGGGCGTTAGCGTTGCCCCTTCTTATTGTGCTTCTTGGGCTTTCTGCTCGATGGCCTCACCCGTACTCTCTGCTGCCTCGCCCATGCTTTGTACCGCATCGGACATTGACTGCTTCGCGTCTTCCAACTTGTCCTCCGGTTCTTGCTGGCAACCGGTTAGCCAAAGGCTGGCAGTCAACGCCAAAGCCGCAGCGACATATCCCTTATGATTCATCTGATCACTCCTGCTGGTCAGTGGATTCAATGGGTTAGTGCCGGTTATGGGTGGCAAAGTTCAATGTGTGGCCAACTTATGGAGTCTAGTCCACGTTCTGGGTACTATGCTCAGCCTTATCGAATAACCTTGTCAGGGTCGTCCCGTTCATGAGTGAAATCGAACTGCGCGCACGCAATTTTCTGTCGGCGTTGCGCCATTGCCAGCATCTGCAGATGACGGTTGAGCAGGCTGACCAGCAAGGCTTGGTGCTGCGGTTGCCCTACAGTGAGCAGATTGTTGGCAACCCGGTAACGGGTGTCATTCATGGTGGCGCGATTACAACCCTGATGGATACCTGCTGCGGTATTTCCACGGTTTGCTACCTGCCTGAATTCGAGATTTGCCCGACACTCGATTTGCGTATCGACTACATGCATCCGGCAGAGCCGGGTAAGCCGATCTTTGGTTTTGCTGAATGCTATCGCGTGACGCCGACAGTCATTTTTACGCGCGGTATCGCTTACCAGGATGATCGTGCGCAGCCCATCGCGCATGTGGTGGGTACCTTTATGCGCATGGGTAAGGCAGTAGATCAGGCGGATCTGGCGAAGCAGATTGATAAGGGGGATGCATGAGCCTGAGTGAGCGCCACGTGCAGCAAATCATCAATCAGGCGCATGAGAGTGGCGATTACAACCAACTGGTTGAGTTGATCCCCTACGCCCGCATGATCGGCATGCAGGTCACGCGTCTGGGCAACGAAGCGTTCTTCACGCTGCCGCGCCAAGAGGTCAATATTGGCAACCCGGTACTGCCAGCGTTGCACGGTGGTGTTATTGCCGGGTTTATGGAGCAGTCTGCGATGCTTCACCTCATGATGTTCATGAACAGTGAGGTGTTTCCTAAAATCATCGACTTTTCGGTGGATTACCTCCGCGCCGGGTTGTACCGTGATACCTATGCGACCTGCCAGGTCTGGCGTCAGGGCAGACGTGTTGGCAATGTCGCGATTACGGCCTGGCAAACGCATTCAAGCGAGCCAATTGCCACCGCGCGAGCACATTTCAAGCTGGACTAGATCGGTTATCGGGAGTAGATCAGGCGACATGGAAGCCTTGTTAATACTGGGTGGAATGGTGGCGCTGGCTGTGTCTTGGGCATGGTTGGTGTTTGGCAGTCTTGGCCTCGGGCCAGGGCCCCTTATGGTCGCCACCTTGTTACCGGTGGTCACGCCATTTCTGCGTGGTCGGGGGTACCCGGTGTTTCCGCGTGTGCTGCTGGTTCTGGCATTGGCTTCAGTGGTTGTTGGTGTTGCGTTGCTGTATCGCGATCAGCCGGAACGTTTCGAGCGTCTGCTCAGCGGTGACTGGGCCAGCGCATCCACTGAGGCAGAGCTTGCCGGTACCCTGATGGGACAGCCCTTTGTTCCGAATGAGGTTTACTGGCGTGGCGATCAGCTGGTTTTTTCCGAGTCAGCGGGCAACCGCACGCGGCGTTCGCTAGTTGTGCGGTTCGATAAGGCGGCCTCGCTGCTGCAGGGTACTGCAATCGACCTGTTGCCGGGTGATGATGGTCCATGGCCTGAAGTCGTTATTCAGTGGTATACCGGTGCCCTTACTGCACCCGGTTTGCGCCGCATTCCCTCCGCCTACACCTTGAGTATTGCGTTGGCGCCAGTGGGGGCAGATAAAACAGACATGACGGTGCATCTGCATCTGCCTGCCGAGCATGCTACTCGCCTTGCCGGACGCATAGTGCTGGATGGGCAGCCTGAGTGGTTGGGCAAGTCCCTTAACGCGCCTGCGCCAGTCGTAGTTGAGCAGGCTCCAGCGCCAGTGCAACCGCAGGGCTGGCAAGAGTTGAGTTTGCAGACCCTGTTGGAGCGACCTGTACGCTTTATCGGGCAACCGACCCGAGTGCTTACGGTAGCAGGGCGCAGCTTTGAAGGTGTGCTGAAGGACGTTACCGGCGACAGGCGCATCGTTTTGTCCCTGCCCCAGGGCGCCAATCAGGTGGATTTTCAGTTTCACCCGGAAGACATTGCGCTCATCGAGTCACGTGCACGCCGCTGATCTGTTCAGTGAGCTGCTTGCAGGGCCTTGAAACTATTCAAATTGTCCCCATCTCTAGATGCATCGCCGGAATGCCCGGCTTCGCCATGAACTGCATCATTGGAGACACTTCGTTATGACCGTGGACGCTCATAAGGAAACACTCGGATTCCAGACTGAGGTAAAGCAGCTGCTTCACCTCATGATTCATTCGATGTACTCGAACAAGGAAATCTTTCTTCGCGAGCTGATTTCCAACGCATCGGATGCCTCTGATAAGTTGCGCTTCGAAGCGATCGCCACTCCGGCGCTGCTCGAGGATCAGCCTGAGCTGCGCATTCGTATCAGTGCAGATCCTGCAGCCAATACCCTGACCATCGAAGATAATGGTATCGGTATGTCTCGCCAGGAGGTGATCGACCACCTGGGGACCATCGCCAAATCGGGTACTGCCGCCTTTATGCAGCAGTTGACCGGCGATCAGAAGAAAGACTCGCAGTTGATTGGCCAGTTCGGGGTCGGCTTCTACAGTGCGTTCATCGTCGCCGACAAGGTGGAAGTCTTTACCCGTCGCGCTGGTCTGACTGCCAGCGAGGGCGTGCACTGGGAGTCGGCAGGTGAGGGCGAGTTCAGTATCGCAACCATCGAGAAGCCCGAACGCGGCACCCGAATCGTGTTGCATCTGAAGGCCGCAGAGAGCGAGTTTGCGGATGGCTTCCGCCTGCGCAATGTTGTCACCAAGTACTCGGACCATATTTCCCTGCCGATTGAGTTGCCGAAGCAGCATCACGGCGAGGAAAAGGACGCGCCCGCCGAACCGGAATGGGAGAGCGTAAACCGCGCCAGTGCGCTCTGGACTCGCGGCCGCACAGAGGTGTCGGACGAAGAGTACAAAGAGTTTTACAAACACGTAGCCCACGACTTCGAAGACCCGCTGAGCTGGAGCCACAACAAGGTTGAAGGCAAGCTTGAGTACACCAGTTTGTTGTATGTGCCGGGCCGTGCACCGTTCGACCTGTATCAGCGCGAAGCGCCGCGTGGTCTCAAGCTGTATGTTCAGCGCGTGTTCATCATGGACGATGCAGAGCAGTTCCTGCCGCTGTATCTGCGCTTTATTAAAGGTGTAGTTGACTCCAATGATCTGTCTCTGAACGTATCGCGTGAGATTCTGCAGAAGGATCCGGCCATCGACAGCATGAAGTCGGCGCTGACCAAGCGTGTGCTGGATATGCTGGAGAAGATGGCCAAGAAGGACGCCGATCAGTACGCGACCTTCTGGAAGGCCTTTGGCAGCGTGATGAAGGAAGGGCCGGCAGAAGACTTCGCTAATCGCGAAAAGATCGCTGGTCTGCTGCGTTTTGCATCAACTGCGCAGAATGACGACAGTGAAGTCGTCGGTCTGGATGCCTACCTCGAGCGCATGGTTGAAGGGCAGGACAAGATCTACTACCTCACTGGCGAGCGCTATGCTCAGGTCAAGAACAGCCCGCATCTGGAAATCTTCCGTAAGAAGGGCATTGAAGTACTGCTGCTGACTGATCGTATTGACGAGTGGCTGATGAGTCACCTCAGTGATTACAAGGGCAAGCAGTTCGTTGATGTTGCCCGTGGTGATCTGGATCTCGGCAAGCTCGAAGCAGAGGAAGATAAGCAGGAGCAGGAGAAGGCTGCGCAGGAGAAGGCAGACCTGGTCAAGCGCATTCAGGATGTGTTGAAGGACGACCTCCAGGAAGTGCGTGTTTCCCATCGTCTGACCGATTCGCCAGCCGTGCTGGTCATCAATGAAGACGACATGGGGCTGCAGATGCGCCGCATTCTGGAGGCGACCGGCCAGAAGGCGCCGGACAGCAAGCCGATTCTTGAGATCAATCCGGCGCATCCGCTGCTGGATCGGCTGGACCGGGAGGCAGATGAAGAGCGCTTTGCTGACTTGAGCCGCATCCTGTTCGATCAGGCTGCTTTGGCGGCAGGTGAGTCGCTGAATGATCCGGCCGCGTATGTGCGTCGTCTCAATACGCTGCTGGTTGAGCTGAGCCGTTAAGCAGATGCTATGGGCGCTGAGGCGCCCATGCATTGGCAATAAAAAAGCCTCTGCCCGAAAGGACAGAGGCTTTTTGTTATCGGTACGACAGGATCAAGCCTGGTTGTAACCGAAGATCGACTTGACCTCGAGGAAGTCTTCGAAGCCGTAGTGACCCCACTCGCGGCCAATGCCGGACTCCTTGTAGCCGCCGAAGGGCGCGCGCGGGTCGAGTTGGGCGCCGTTCAGGTGAACCATGCCGGTGCGGATACGACGAGCGACGTTACGTGCGCGGTCAAGGTCGCTTGAGGAGACATAGCCGGACAGGCCATAGCGAGTGTCGTTGGCAATGCGTACCGCGTCGTCTTCATCTTCATAGCCGATGATCGACAGCACGGGGCCGAAGATTTCTTCACGGGCGATGGTCATCTCGTTATTGACGTGGCTGAAGATGGTCGGCTTGACGTAGTAGCCTTTGTCCAGGCCGTCCGGGCGGCCCGGGCCGCCAGCGACAACCTTGGCACCTTCTTCGATGCCGGTAGTAATCAGGTCCTGAATCTTGGTCCACTGAGCCTTCGACACGACCGGGCCAATGACGGTGTCAGCTGCATTCGGGTCGCCCGGCTTGACCTTGGACACGACTGCCTGCGCGATCGCAGCAACTTCATCCATGCGGCTGTTCGGGACCAGCATGCGCGTCGGCGCGTTGCAGGATTGACCGCTGTTGTTCATGCAGGACATGACGCCGTGAGCAACCATCTTCTCGAAGTTGACGTCGTCAAGCAGGATGTTGGCCGACTTGCCGCCCAACTCCAGAGCCACGCGCTTGATGGTTTGAGCGCCATTGGCCATGACCTGGCGACCAGCACCGGTAGAGCCTGTGAAGGACATCATATCGATATCCGGGTGGCCGGACATGGCGGCACCGACGGTTGGGCCGTCGCCGTTGACCAGGTTGAAGACGCCAGCCGGAACGCCGGCTTCATCCAGAATTTCGGCCAGGATCAGCGCAGACAGTGGAGCAACTTCCGACGGCTTCAGCACCATGGTGCAGCCGGTGGCAAGGGCAGGGGCGACCTTGCAGGTCAGTTGGTTCATCGGCCAGTTCCAAGGGGTGATCAGGCCGCAGACACCGATAGGTTCTTTGGTTACCAGCGTGGTGCCGATGGTTTCTTCGAATTCAAACTCTTTCAGTGCGCCGAGCGCTGCGGCAAAGTGGCCGAGCCCGGAAGGTGCCTGAGCGGCCTGAGCCAGCTTGGCGGGCGCGCCCATCTCCTGGGAGATCGCGACAGCAACATCACCCATGCGCTTCTTGAATACTTCGATGACGCGCTCAAGCAGAGCGATACGCTCTTCACGAGTCGTCTGGGAGTAACTGTCAAAGGCGGCCTTGGCGGCGGCGACAGCCAGATCAACGTCTTCCTTGTTACCGAGGGCAATGGTCGCAACGGCTTCTTCGGTGGCAGGGTTGATGACATCGAGGGTCTGAGTACCCTTCGGGGCAACCCATTGGCCGTTGATGTAGAACTGCTGGTAATGGCTCATTCTGCATGGCTCCTTGTTGTTGGGGTGTTGCTTAGGCGTTCAACCTTAGCATTGTCGCTGACAGCGCAGCAGCAGATTTCTTGTGAAGCAGTGTAATTGACGCGCGGTTGTCGCCTTTCGATACAACTCGCATGGCTCTATAATACGGGCGCTCGAAAAGACTGAATACTTGACTGAAATGCTTGGATATTGCATAGTGCCCCGGTGAATTTATCCGCTCGAGAGCGTCTATGCGATTGACCACCAAGGGGCGTTACGCCGTCACAGCCATGCTGGATCTGGCGTTACACGAGGACCAGGGCCCCATCACGCTGGCTGACATTTCAATGCGCCAGGGCGTTTCCATTTCCTATCTTGAACAGCTGTTTGCCAAGCTGCGTCGCAGCAAGCTGGTTGAGAGTGTTCGCGGTCCTGGCGGCGGCTACAAGCTGGCGGGTGGCGCGGCGGCAATCAGCGTTGCACAGATCGTCGAGGCGGTGAATGACTCGATGGACGCGACGCGCTGCTTGGGCAAGGGTGACTGCCAGGACGGTGCGGTCTGCTTGACCCACCATCTGTGGTCTGACCTGAGTACCAGACTACGCCAGTTTCTCGACGAGATAAGCCTGGCTGACCTGGTGTCACGCGAAGATATTCAGCGTGTTAGCTCGCGTCAGGATCATTGCGCTTCAAAGGTGCGGAGCACCGTGAGCGCGCTCGAACGAATTATATAAAGAGTCGCAGAGCTCTCCATGCATGTGGCGCCCAAGGGCGGACGCATGCCTGAATCAAGAAGTGGCGACCCCGTCTGAAGCGGCGGTTGCAAGATTGAGGTGATACCGTGACTGAAGAAGTCGAAAGCCTGATCAGGAAGGACTATGCGGCCGGGTTCCACTCGTCCATCGAGTCCGAGACTCTGCCTCCTGGGCTGAATGAAGACGTTATCCGTTTCATTTCCGCCAAGAAAGGGGAGCCTGAGTGGTTGCTCGAATGGCGACTCAAGGCATTCCGTTCCTGGCAGGAAATGGAAGAGCCAACATGGGCGCATGTGCATTACCCGGAAATCGACTTCCAGGCGGTGTCCTATTACTCCGCGCCCAAAAGCATGGACAGCAAGCCCAAGAGCCTCGATGAGGTGGATCCAGAGCTGCTGGCCACCTACGAAAAACTGGGTATCCCGCTTCACGAGCAGGAAATGCTGGCAGGTGTCGCCGTTGATGCGGTCTTTGACTCGGTCTCGGTCGTTACTACCTTTCGTGAAAAGCTGCTCGAAGCCGGTGTGATTTTCTGCCCGATCAGCGAGGCAGTGCATAAGTATCCAGAGCTGATCAAGCAGTATCTGGGCAGTGTCGTACCGCAGAAAGACAACTTCTATGCTGCGCTGAACTCCGCGGTGTTCTCGGATGGCTCCTTCGTCTATATCCCCAAGGGCGTGCGTTGCCCGATGGAGTTGTCGACTTATTTCCGCATCAACGAGATGAATACTGGGCAGTTTGAGCGCACGCTGATCGTTGCCGACGAGGGTTCCTACGTCAGCTACCTGGAAGGCTGTACTGCACCGATGCGCGACGAGAACCAGTTGCACGCCGCAGTGGTTGAGCTGGTCGCCCTGGATAACGCCCAGATCAAGTACTCCACCGTTCAGAACTGGTATCCGGGCAACGCGGAAGGCAAGGGCGGCATCTATAACTTCGTGACCAAGCGTGGCATTGCCCATACCAATGCGAAGATCTCCTGGACCCAGGTTGAAACCGGGTCAGCGGTGACCTGGAAATACCCGAGCTGCATCCTCAAGGGGGACAACAGCGTGGGCGAGTTCTACTCGGTGGCGCTGACCAACAACTTCCAGCAGGCCGATACCGGCACCAAGATGATTCATCTTGGCAAGAACACCCGTTCGACAATCGTTGCCAAGGGTATCTCTGCCGGCCGCAGCGACAGCGCCTATCGTGGCCTGGTGCGCATCAACCCCGGTGCTGAAGGGGCGCGTAACTACACCCAGTGCGATTCGCTGCTGATCGGCGACCGCTGCGGTGCGCATACCTTCCCGTACATCGAAAGCAAGAACCCGAGCGCCGTTGTGGAGCACGAGGCAACAACCTCCAAGGTCAGCGATGACCAGTTGTTCCTGTGCCAGCAGCGTGGTCTGGATGCCGAGAAGGCGGTCTCGATGATCGTCAACGGCTTCTGCCGCGAGGTGTTCAAAGAGCTGCCCATGGAGTTTGCGGTGGAAGCCGGCAAGCTGCTTGAAGTCAGTCTCGAAGGTTCTGTGGGCTGATCGCCGGTTGGCGCAGCTCGAAACGGTTAAAGTAATTTATTAGGCATAAATAATGCTACATATCAAAGACTTGCACGCGAAAGTTGAAGAAAAGGATATCCTCAAAGGGTTGTCCATTGAGGTCAAGCCGGGCGAAGTTCACGCCATCATGGGCCCCAACGGCTCGGGCAAGAGCACCATGGGTAACGTGCTTTCCGGCCGTCCCGGCTATGAAGCCACTGCTGGCAGTGTCACCTTTAAAGGTCACGACCTGCTGGAGATGGAGACCGAAGAGCGTGCACGCGAAGGTCTGTTTCTGGCGTTTCAGTATCCGGTGGAGATTCCCGGCGTCAGCAACATGGAATTCCTCAAGGCGGCAGTTGATGCCAAGCGCAAGCATCAGGGGCTGGATGAGATCTCCTCGGTCGACTTCCTCAAGCTGGCTCGCGAGACATGCAAGCGCGTCAACCTCGACGCCAGCTTCCTCAAGCGCGGTGTGAACGAAGGGTTCTCCGGCGGTGAAAAGAAGCGCAACGAGATCATGCAGATGATGCTGCTGGAGCCGGATCTGTGCATTCTCGACGAGACCGACTCCGGTCTGGATATCGATGCTCTGCAGGTGGTTGCCGACGGCGTCAACGCGATGCGTGACGGCAAGCGCAGCTTCCTGGTGGTAACCCATTATCAGCGTCTGCTCGACTACATCGTGCCGGATTACGTGCACGTCCTGGCCGGCGGTCGTATTGTTAAATCCGGCGACAAGAGTCTGGCTCTGGAACTGGAAGCCAAGGGTTACGGTTGGCTCGAAAACGAGGTGGTCTGATCCATGACTGATTTCCAACAGACAGCCTTGCAGCTTGCTGCTGAGCAGCAGACGCCGGCATGGCTCGCTGCGCTGCGCGAGCAGGGTGCAAGCACCTGGGCTGCCGCAGCCTGGCCCGGCCGCAAGACCGAGCACTGGAAGTACATTTCACTGGCCCCGTTGCAGCAATACGAACAGCTGGGCTGGAGCAGTGAGGCTGATGACGTCGCCCTCGATGCCGTCGAACAGGTCGAGCTGGACGCGATTCGTCTGGTTTTCCTCAACGGTCGCTTCAATGCTGCGCGCTCCAGTGCATTGCCAGCTGGCGTCGTGCGTTTCGCCGATGCCAATGCTGAGCAGCAGGCGCTGATTCAGCAGCATCTGGGCAAAGTCGTCGACAGCGAGCGTCACTTGTTTGCGGCTCTGAGCAACGCCTGGGCTGCAGATGGCGTGCTACTGCACGTTGCCCGCGGTCAGAAGCTGGAAAAGCCGGTCTATATCGTCAACGTGTCCACGCCGCAGGCGAATCCGGTCGCGGCCAGCCAACGCGTGCTGGTGGTGCTGGAAGACAACGCTCAGGCCGAGCTGATTGAGCATTACGCCTCTGACAGTGCCAGCCAGAATGGCTTCGTCAACAGCCTGACCGAGGTAGTGGTTGGTAACAATGCGCAGGTCCAGCATTACCGCATCAACCTGGAGCAGGAAGACCTGCTGCACGTCGGTGGTGTGCATGTGAACCTGCAGCGCGATGCGCGCTTCCACGGCTTTACCCTGGCTCAGGGCAGCCGCCTGAAGCGTATCGACTATCAGGTCAACATGCTCGGCGAGGGTGCGCATCTGGATCTGAACGGTGTCTACTTGCCGCGCAACCGCCAGGTAATTGATTACCACACCAACGTTGAGCACTGTGTACCGCATTGCACCAGCAACGAGGTGTTTCGCGGGATTATCGGTGACTCCGCCAAAGCGGTGTTCAATGGCCGAATTCACATTCATCCGCAGGCGCAGAAGACCCTGGCCGAGCTCAGCAACAAGAACTTGCTGACTTCGCGCACCGCCGAGATCAACACCAAGCCCGAGCTGGAAATCTATGCCGACGACGTGCGCTGCGCGCATGGCGCGACCATCAGCCAGCTGGACGAGACCTCGATGTATTACCTGCAGAGTCGTGGCGTGTCCAAGGCCGATGCCATCACTATGCTGAGCTTTGGGTTTATCAACGAACTGCTCAACGAAGTGCCGGAGCAGGCGGTGCAGGATTACCTGCGTCCGCGTCTGGTCTCTCTGTTTGGCCAGCCGAGCGAGATGGTAGGGCAGATCGGCTATGAATGATCTGGCCAAGCCGTTGCCGTTTGACGCCGAGCGCGTGCGTGCGGACTTCCCGATTTTGCATCAGGAGGTCAACGGCCACCCGCTCGTGTATCTCGATAACGCCGCAACCACGCAGAAGCCGCGCGCGGTGATCCAGGCGCTGGTTGACTACTACGAGCAGGACAACAGCAACGTCCACCGTGGCGCTCACGCGCTGGCGGATCGGGCAACGCAGAAGTTTGAAGCAGCAAGGGTCAAGGTCGCCGAGTTCATCAACGCGCCGGAAGCGCGTCAGGTGATTTGGACCCGCGGCACTACCGAGAGCATTAATCTCGTGGCAGCGAGTTGGGGCCGCGCCAACCTGCAGGCGGGTGACCGGGTGCTGGTGTCAGCGATGGAACACCACTCCAATATCGTGCCTTGGCAATTGGTTGCCGCCGAGAAGGGTGCCAGCGTTGAGCCGATCCCAGTGACCTCTGACGGTACCCTGGATCTCGCAGCGCTGGAAACGATGCTGGATGAGCGCGTGAAACTGGTTGCCTGCGGCCATGTCTCCAATGCGCTGGGTACCGTCAATCCGGTTGCTGACGTGGTGCGTCTGGCGCATGCTGTGGGCGCGCTGGTGCTGATTGACGGCGCACAAGCGGTCAGCCACTGGCCTGTTGACGTACAGGCTCTGGATTGCGACTTCTATACGTTTTCGGCGCACAAGCTGTTTGGCCCGACCGGTCTCGGCGTGCTCTACGGCAAGCGCGAGCTGCTCGAAGCAATGCCTCCGTATCAGGGTGGCGGCGAGATGATCGAGACTGTGAGTTTTGCCGGTACTACGTTCAACCAGCTGCCCTACAAATTCGAGGCAGGTACTCCGGATATTGCGGGTGTGATTGCCTTTGGTGCGGCGATCGACTACCTCAATCAGCTGGATCGTGCGGGTGCTGCGGCTCACGAGCAGGCGCTGCTGGCCTACGCTGAAGAGCGCGCGCACGCGACTCCAGGCATTCGCTTGGTCGGTACCTCGGCGCACAAGACCAGCGTGATGAGCTTTCTGCTTGAAGGTGCGCATCCGAATGACGTTGGCATGCTGCTGGATCAGCAGGGTGTGGCGGTACGTACCGGTAATCATTGCGCGCAGCCGATCATGGAGCAGTTCGGTATTCCGGGTACGGTGCGGGCCAGTCTGGCTTTCTACAACACCCGAGCAGATATCGACCGGCTGTTTGAAGCGCTGGAAAAAGTACGGCAGTTTCTGATTTAGGAGTGCTGCAGATGAGCGTTGAATCCTTTGATCCCAAACAACAGGCGGTGACCGTTACCCCGGCTGCGCTGGCACACTTTCGTCGCCAGCTGAACGGGCAGCAGGGCAAGGCGGTCCGTCTGAGCGTGAAAAAGAGCGGTTGCACGGGCTTCATGTACGCCATTGATCTGGTCGAGCAGGCCTGCGAAAGCGACTTGCACTACCAGCTGGATGAGCAGGTGGAGCTGCTGGTGGACGGCAACAGTCTGCAGGTTCTGTCCGGCACCGAAATTGACTTGGTGCGGGAGGGTATCAACCAGCAGATCAAGTTCATCAATCCTAACGTCAAGGACGAGTGCGGCTGTGGCGAAAGCTTCAGCGTGAACTGATCACTTATCTCGTCTACGGCGCGCCTTGCGGGCGCGCCGTTATCTTTTTGAGGACACTCGATGGAACGTCGCATGGTAGTAGCCCGGGCCGATTGCCCGGCTCGCCGAGTTCCCGATGGAACACCCCTGACCATCCCCAAAGACACCTTCGTGACTATTACTCAGGCGCTCGGCGGAAATTACACCGTGACCTACAACGGTCAGATGGTGCGCGTGGACGGTACTGATGCCGAAGCGCTAGGGCTCGAGCCCGAGCTGCTGTCTTTCCCGGAGCCGACTGATGAACGGATTCAGGAAGAGCAGGTTTGGGAGGCGCTGAAAACCGTATACGACCCTGAAATCCCTGTGGATCTGGTCAACCTCGGACTGATCTATGACGTCGCCGTCGATCAGGTTGCGCGCAAGGTCACTATCCAGATGACCCTTACTGCTCCCGGTTGTGGCATGGGACCGGTGCTGGTCGGTGACGTGGAATACCGTGTCAAGCTGGTACCCAATGTCGATGAGGTCAAGGTTGATCTGGTGTTTGACCCGCCGTGGCAGCGGCACATGATGAGCGAAGAAGCTCAGCTCGAAACTGGCATGTTTTTCTGAGGACGGCAGCACATGAGTCGATTTGGTACGGAAATCACCAGCGAGGATATCGTTGATACCCTGTCATTCTTTGACAGCTGGGAAGACCGCTACAAGTACATCATTGACCTGGGTAAGGAATTGCCTGAGCTGGATCCAAGCCAGCGCACCGAGGAAAACCTGGTGCGTGGTTGCCAGAGTCAGGTCTGGCTGGTGAGCCGCCGCGAGGGCGACAAGCTGTACTTCGACGCTGACAGTGATGCGTTTATCGTCAAAGGTCTCTTGGCGGTGGTGCTTGCGGCGTATAACGGCAAGCCTGCGGAGGAGATCAAGGCCTTCGATGTTGAGGCATACTTCGCCCAGCTCAACTTGCTTAAACACCTGAGTGTGACTCGCGGTAACGGCTTGCGCGCGATGGTGCAGCGTATTCAGGCTGCCGCTGCGGCCTGATTCCTCTTCGTTATGTAGGTCTCTGGTTGTGCTCGGCCGCGACACCGGCTAAGGTCGCTTCGTGGCCCCGCTTTGCGCGCTTTAAGCGGTGAAGCAGACAATAAAAATAACAACACAAGAGTTCTCTGAATGCGCACCTTCTGGTCCAGACTGAAGGACGACTTTCAGTTGTCCATCATCACCCTGGTCGGTGTTCTCGCCGTGCTGGGTGTCACACCCTATGCCGTCTACCGGCTGGGTGAGCGCAATTGGTTGGTGGGTCTAACCGATACCTTTCTTGTCAGCAGCACGCTACTTGTGGTGATTTACGCCTGGCGTACCGGTGACACTATTCGCCCGGGCCAGTTTCTTGCGGCTATCTATTCCCTCGGCGCGTTCCTCGTCAGCATCAAGCTGGGCACCAACGGCGTGTTCTGGATGTACGTGCTGGTTCTGTTCAATTTCTTTGTAGTTCCTCCGTTGCAAAGCGTCATCGCCACCCAGACGACGCTGGCGGCAGTGTGTCTGTATGGCTGGTTTCACCCGGGGCAGGTGTTTGAGAGTGACTACCAGATGGGCTCATTCGTAATGACCTACGAACTGGCCAGCCTGTTTGCGTTTGTCTTCGCCTTTCGTGGTCGAGCGCAACGCAAACAACTTTCCCAACTGGCTACGGAAGATCCACTGACCGGAATTGGCAACCGCCGCACCATGGACCGTGAACTGGACATTGCTTTGGCGGACAGCAAGCGTTATGACCTGAGCTTTGGCCTGCTGGTGCTCGACCTTGATCACTTCAAACAAATTAACGATCAATTTGGGCACGCTGCCGGCGATGAGGTGCTGATCCGTTTTGTTCACCTGGTTGAAGCAGCATGCCGGCCGTCGGATCGGCTGTTTCGCCTGGGCGGGGAAGAGTTTGTTCTGCTGGTACCCAAGGTCACTGGCGAAGCGTTGCACGCTGTCGCTACCAAGGTGCAGCAGTGTGTGCGCGAGGGCTTACGGCGGCCTGATGGCAAACCGGTAACCGTATCGATTGGCGGCTGTTTGCTGGAGGGGCATGACGGCCGCGATTCGTGGCTGCACGACGCCGATGCCTGTCTGTACGCGGCCAAGGACGCAGGGCGCGACTGCATCGTCATCGCGGATGATTAAGCGGAGGTGAGGTTGCAGCGACAGCGGAGCCTCTCTACTATCGACGGACGTGCCTTACTTGGAGGGGAGTTCCATGAAAACAACCTTTACTGATCGCGAGTTCTGGCAAAAACTCCGTTCGCAGGCTCGACTGGCCGGCCGCGAGGTTGTGGAAAAGGCCCTGTGTCTGTACTACGCCGCACGGCGACCGGAAACTCCTGCCTGGGCCAAGGCCGTGATTGTCAGTGTGCTGGCCTACTTCATTGCGCCGCTGGACGCGATTCCCGATTTCACACCCTTGCTCGGCTTTACCGACGATCTTGGTGTGTTTGCCAGCGCTCTGGCGATGGTCGCGATGTATATCGACAGCGACGTGCAGGCCGCGGCACGTCGTCGGGCCGACAGCTGGTTCGGCCCGTTTATTGAAGAGGTAGAAGAGTAATACGGGCAGCTTAGTGTTCGCTGTAAACCCGTTGGTTACCGTCTTTGCTAACGGCAATTACCTGGTAAGCGTCCCGGCGGTCACCCATTTCCATGCCGGGCGAGCCGACCGGCATGCCGGGAACCGCTAGCCCGCGCAGATTGCTGCTTTCATCCAGGGTGAGGATGTCGCTGGCTGGGACATGTCCTTCAATGAAAACGCCCTTGTATACTGCGGTGTGGCAGGATCGCAACGCGGGTGAAATGCCCAGCTCCTGTTTCAGCGACGCTACCTGAGACGTCACATGGTCGTTCACCTCAAAGCCGTTTGCTTCCAGGTGCTCGATCCACGCATGGCAGCAACCGCAGTTGGGGTCACGGTAGACATCAATTTCTGCGGCCTGGGCAAGACCGCTCAGCAGCAGGCTTCCGACAAACAGGTTCTTCATTAATCAGGCTCTCCTCGTTGGTCTGATCAGTGACGCTGCGCCGCTCAGGGCGCTCTGGTACCATGGCGCACCATCAGGTTGGGGCATCGAGACTATCCGGTTGAGATCCAAGTGTCACCCCAGCGTACCGTTCAAGCCCACATGTGGTCGTTGCATGATGTTTCCAGCTTTTGTCGGTCTAGTCCGTCGCATGTTCGTTGGTGGGAGCTGCCTGCGGGCCACGGTGTGCCTGCTGGTTGGCTGCCTCTTTGCCCAGCCGGCGCTTGCAATGCGTGTGGTGTTTATCAGCCCCGGAAAGTCCAACGAGCCATTCTGGGTGGATGCTGCCGAAGGTTTACAGCATGCAGCGGGATCCTTGGGGGTTAGTCTCGAAATCCTCTACGCCGAGCGTGACCATCTGGCGCAGCTGAGTCTGGCGCGCGATATCGCTGCGCGTCCAGACGACCAGCGCCCAGACTATTTGCTTGTCGCTGCCGACAAGCAGGCATTACCCGGGCAGCTGGAGATTGCCGAGCGTGCGGGTATTCATGTGTTTTCTGCCTATAACGGTGTTCAACGGGCAGAGCGGGGCATCCTTGGCTATCCGCGTGAACGCTTGGGACACTGGCTGGGTAGTCTGGTACCGAACGCCGAAGAAGCGGGGTATTTGACCGCTCAAGCGCTGATCAAGCAAGGGCTGGTGCAGTATCCGCAGGTCGGCGGCGCTGTGCTCGAGATGGTTGCGATCTCCGGAGATCGCACAACGGATAGTTCGCGACGCCGCACCCGGGGTATGCAACGCGCGGTTGCCGAGTATCCGGGCGTTTCTCTGCGTCAGACGGTGTACGCCGATTGGCAGCGTGATAACGCACGCTATCAGACGCCGATTCTGCTCAAGCGCTATCCGCGTACCCGGTTGCTGTGGACCGGTAGTGACCTGATGGCATTTGGTGCAATCGAAGGCGTACGCAGCACCGGGCGCGAGCCCGCCAGTGACGTGCTGGTGTCAACCGTGAATATGACCGAACAAGCGACCCGCGCGTTGCTCGATGGCGAGCTGCAGGCGATGGCGGGGGGGCACCATCTGGCCGCTGCCTGGGCGCTTGTAGTGTTGTACGACTATGAGCACGGCGTTGACTTCGCCACTTCTGAAGGGCTGGAGATGGAAAAGAGCATGTTTGCGCTTTTCGATCGGCAGATGGCAGAGGTTTACCTGAGTTATCTGGCGGCCGGCCGCCCCCAAGTCGACTACTGCCGTTTCAGCAAGGTGTGCAACCCCGGGCTGCAGGCCTACGATTTCTCTATTCGTGGTTGGCTGCAGGCAGCAAACGCTGCCCTTAAGCCCAGGTAAGACCGCGAGTCAGCCGCGCTTGGCGATGATCCACACCGCATGCACGATGCCCGGAATGTAGCCGAGTAACGTCAGCAGGATATTCAGCCAAAATGCGCCGCCAAAACCGACTTGCAAAAAGACACCTAGCGGCGGCAACAGAATAGCGATCAGTACGCGAATCAGATCCATGTTTTTGTTTCCTTTGGTCCAGAGGTGATATGAACTCTGACTCGCGTGCCGCCTGATCGTTCAGCCTCCGATTACGCCGCCGTCTTCTCGCGTGATCATCACCGTGGTGGAGCGGGGGCGGGTTACTCCATCGCTGGCCGGGTAACTGATGCCCGGGTGTTGCACGTTGACCCACATGGCGCGGGCATCGGGCGTCCAGGTGATACCGGTGATCTCGGCGCCGCGGGGCCCGACCAGAAAGCGCCGAATTTCGCGGCTAACCGGGTCTGCGCAGAGCATCTGGTTACAGCCGATGTCGGCGGTATAGGGCGCGCTTTCGTCGGCATCGGTCAGAATCCACAGACGACCGTCCGGGTCGAAGGCCATGCCGTCGGGCGATGAAAACAAGTCACCCTCGATGTTGCCGATGCGATTGGCGGGGACACTGCCATCGTCTTTCTGGCGCTCTCCAGCCAGTACAAACAGATCCCATTCGAACTCGGTTGCCCGGGGATCTGCTCCGGCTTCGCGCCAGCGCAGGATCTGACCGTGGACGTTTTCCTCGCGCGGGTTGGCCGCATCGGTTGGATCGGTTTTACCGCGCTCGGTGTTGTTAGTCAGGCTGACGTACATTTCACGGGTTTGCGGATGGGCGGCCACCCACTCTGGTCGGTCCATCGGGGTCGCGCCTATCGCATCGGCAGCGCCACGGGCGTTCAGCAGTACGGCATGCTGGTCAGCAAAGCCATTCTCTGGTGTCAGCCCCGGCGCGCCCCAGCGCAAAGGCAACCACTCGCCACGGCCGTCAGCATCAAAGCGGGCGGCGTACAGAGTGCCACTGTCTAGCAGATCGCGGTTGCGGTCTATGTCGCCCGCCTTATAGGGTCGCTCTGGGACGAACTTGTAAACGTACTCACCGCGCGCATCATCACCGGAATAGACTGCCATATGACCACGCTCGTCGACGACGCAGGTGGCGCATTCACGGCCCAGGCGTCCCATTGCGGTACGCTTGCGTGGCTTGTCGTTGGGGTTGAACGGATCGACTTCTACCACCCAGCCAAAGCGGTTTGGCTCATTGACGTGCCCCTGATACGGGCGATCTGCGTCCGGTGTGGCGTTAAAGCGCGGGTCCACTGATTCCCATGCGTAGTACCGGCTGCTGCCACTCAGGCCGATACCGTAGCGTTTGTGGGTCGACCGGGTGTTGTAGTCCGCCTCGTCGCGGTTCACAAAGTAGTTGTGAAAGTTCTCTTCGCAGGCGAGATAGGTTTGCCACGGGGTGGCGCCCATCGAACAGTTGTTGATGGTCCCTAGTACCTCCAGCCCTGATGGATCGCTCTCTGTGCGCATTGCCGTATGACCGGCAAGGGGGCCGCTGATAGTCATCGGAGTGCTGGCGGTAATGCGCCGGTTGAGTTTCGAATCTGCGACCCGCTGCCACTGGCCGCTGGCGTCGCGGCGGATCTCGATAATGCTCAGACCGTGGGCAGCCATCTCCTTGTACACCTGCTCGGCCGGGCGGTCTCGGCTATTGTCCTCCCGCTGTGTGAACTGCATGCCGTTGGGATGCAGGGTTGGGTTGACGTACTCGTGATTGACGACCAGCAGGCCATGCTCGTTGGGCTGATCGGCAAAGGGAAAGTAATGCATGCCGTCGTTGTTGTCGCCAGCCTGCATCAACTGATCCTCCCAGCTGTTGCTGGCGTCACTCCGCCAGGCTGGAGCGCCCGGCAGTACGGCGTCACCCCAACTGAAGAAGGGCGTGGCGCGATAGCCGGAGGGGACAATTACACTATCAAATGAGCTTGAGGTTTGTGCTGCAACACTTTGAAATCCAAGTAAAGAGTTACGTATTTCTTTCTGCTCAGAGGTACAGGCGCTGAGCAGCGACGGTAGCAGGCTGGCTAATGACGCAGCGCCTATTCCTTTGAGCAGGGTGCGCCTGCTGACCGCAACGCTGGCGAGACCGGCTGCCCGGCTGGGGTTGATGCGTTGATCGTCGACCGCTTCCAATTGACGGTGAAACTCGGGGTTTTGCCAGCTCATATTTGACTCACTGTGACAGGCGGTAGCGGAAGGTGTTGCGCACCCCGGTAACCGCGACAGGCTGGCCATTGACCAGCCTTGGTTGATAGATGAAATCCTTGGCAGCAGCAAGCGAAGGCCGGGCGAACAGCGGGTTTTCGCATGCCCCGCTGACAAGTCGCGGGTTGTCGACGCGGCCGTTGGCGTTGACGTCGTATTCAACGGTGCAGTCGCCTTCCAGCCGCTGGGTCAGTGCTCGTCTGGGGTAGTCCGGCTCGGGCTTGCTTAACGGCAGATATTGGCGTTGCGCTGCGGCGCGTTCGGCGGCCGCTGCGGCTGCAGCATCTGCGGCTGCCTGTTGGCGCGCAAGCTCATCCAGCCGCTGCTGTGCAGCAGCGGCCTGGGCGGCGAGCCTCTGCTGTTCGGCGCGCTTCTGTTCCCGTTCAAGGGCTTCGCGGCGCTGCTGTTGCCGTTCGCGCTCGTGTCGCTCGGCCAGACGCTTGCGAGCGATGGCTGCCTCGTCGACCACCGGGTTGGGCGGCGGTGCCTCCACAACCGGTGTCGGTGGCTCCGGTACTGTCGGGGAAGGCTCCGTAACGGGGACGACAGTTGCCTCAGGGGTGGGTGCCGGCAACGTCACCAACTTCGTTCGTATGCTGGGTTGTTCTGCAGGTACCGGCGAGCGGGTTGGTTCCCAGCCCGCCCACAACAGTCCTGCGACGGCCGCGTGCAGCGCCAGCGTCGTCAGCAGTGGTGCTGCAATGCCGCGGCGTGACTTGCTCGGCAACGCACTGCGTTCTTGCAGCAGCATGAGGGGTGGAGTTGCTGCGCTCATGGGGCTTCCGTAATCAGGCCCAGCTGGCTGATGCCTGCCTGTTGCAGCGCGGCCATGCCTGCGACCACGACCCCGTAGCCAGCGCCAGCGTCGGCACGTATGAATACCTGAGTTTCCGGCTGGGCGAGTGTTATGGCGCTCAGTTCGCGGGTAAGCTCTTCCAGGCTGGCGCTGCTGTGTTGGTAGTCGTCGGTCCGCACGCTCTCGCCCATGTTCCAGTGGTAACCGCCCTCGGCATCAATGGACAGGGTGACGACGGACGACGGGTTTTCCGGCTCCAGTGCTTCGGCGGCGACCTTGGGTAGTTCGATCTGTACGCCCTGGGTCATCATTGGTGCGGTGACCATGAAGATCACCAGCAATACCAGCATGACGTCGATATACGGCACCACATTCATTTCAGCTTTGGGTTTGCGCTTGATTCGGCCTGCTCGCATTTCCATGGCTGCTTACCCCGCGTGTTGGCTGTGCAGACGACGGTGCAAGATGGCGCTGAACTCATCGGCGAAGTTGCAGTAGTGCCCAAGCAGGTTTTCGCTGCGGGTACTGAAGCGGTTGTAGGCAATCACCGCGGGGATGGCCGCAAACAGACCGATCGCTGTGGCAATCAGCGCCTCGGCAATGCCCGGTGCAACGGTTGCGAGGGTGGCCTGCTGTACCTGCGACAGGCCGATGAAGGAGTTCATGATGCCCCAGACAGTGCCGAACAGGCCGACGTACGGGCTGACCGATCCGACGGTGGCGAGGAACGGCAGGTGTCGATCCAGACGTTCTTCTTCGCGCGAGATGGCGACCCGCATCGCGCGTTGTACGCCCTGCATGACGGCCTCGGGTTCGCCACCACCGCGCTGGTTGAGCTGGCGGTATTCGTTGTAGCCCGCGCGAAAGATCTGCTCTACGCCGGGTGCGCTGGTTTCTGCGTTGTAAAGCTGCGCCAGTTCAGTGCCGGACCAGAAGCGGGCTTCAAACTGCTTCAGCGCATTCTGCGCCTGGGCAAACAGACGGCCGCGCTGGGCGATGAGAAACCAGGTGGCCAGCGACGCCAGCAGCAGCGTCAGCATGACGCCTTTGACCAGCAGGCTGGCTTCGAGTACCAGCGACCAGATGGTGTGATCGGTTGTGGACATATTTACCTCACTGCCGGCCCCGTGAGGCCGGTCTTGTCGTGCTGATGAAAGAAAAGGGTCAGGGCAGTTGCAGCAGGTCGGCGATAGGCTGCCAGGGCACCAGCTTGAAGTTCTGATTGCCCTCGGGCAGGCGCTTGCGGCCGTCCTGGACCACCAGCAGCCCGCCGGGCCAGGCGGCGCCGAAGTCGGCCGAGCTGACTTCCAGGCCGTCGGTTTCCGAGACGCCGTCAATGCTGGAGAGTGCATTCAGGCCAATGCGGAAGGCGCCGTGCGCGCGGTAGGGTGGCAAGGCGTCCAGCACTACGTAGCTGTCGTTGCCCTGGCTGGAGACGATCAGGTACGGCTTCTGTGAATGCTGGTAGATCGCCATGCCTTCGACGTCGTCGTGCAGCAGATCGCCGACGCTGATCACCGAGGTCAACTCTGTGGGCTGATCTTCAGCGGCCGACAGCGTCCAGATACCGACACCTTCCTCACCGATGAACAGCCGCTGGCGTGCGTCGTCGGCAACACAGCCTTCGGGCTGGGTTGCGGTACTGAACTGGCGCACTGCTCGGGCACTGATCTGGCCACTGCTGCCGTCGAGTCGGTACTGAATGAAGCGTCCATCCTTGTCGTTAGGAATGGCGTAAACCACGCCGTTCGGGCTTTGGCTCATGCACAGGCCGTAGATGTCGTTCAGTTCCGTCGGCACATCCCCCAGGCCGCTGACCTGGCCGCTGGCTGGATCAATTGCAAACAGCTCGAGACTGTTGCGGTCGCGGTTACTGGCGACTGCGAGGTCGATTTTCCGCTCGCCGAGGCTGAAGCCCTTGCGGATGTCGACGTTGTTGATGCGCCCGACCGGCAGGTACTGCAGCTCTTGGCCCTGCAGGTCATAGACGCCGAGTCCACCGCGCTTGTCCGTGCCGAGTACGCGAGCCAGTTCGGGAATGCTCGGGTGGGGCCAAATGGCAGGGTCATCGGCTGCGTCGCCGCCGTGGGGCACCGGCGCCGTTTGCGCTGCGGCAAAAACCTCGGGCAGTGTTGATTCAGCCGGCAGGCTGCTGCCGGCATCCAGCTCGGTGAGCAGTTGTTGGCCGCTATCGTCGATGATCAACACCTGCAGGGCGCCTCCGTGCGGGCGTACCGACAGTTGTTCCGGCTTGTGTCCCTGCTTCAGCGACCAACTCTGGTGCTGCCATTGATCGTCCTGCCAGCGGTAGCGGTGCAGGCTGTTGCTGCCGGTATCCAGCGCGAGCAGTCCGTCAGCGCTGCTGGCAAGGCCCTCAGGGCCCTCGGGCAGTTGGCCCCAGGGCTGAATCAGATCAACGATGCTGCGTGTGCTATCGGTTTCCGGGCGCGGGTCGTAGCGCCAGATGCCAATCTCCTCCTCGCTGACGAACAGCGCGTTCAGCTCAGCGTTAACCGTGCAGGACTTGGCGCCGACCGGCAGGTGCAGTGTGCGTACCAGGCGGGATGGGGTGCCTTGTTCACCGACCAGCCATTGCTGGCCGAGGCCCTCCTCGCCAATCAAAAACAGGTAATCGTGGCGGCTTTGATCCTGATAGAAACACAGGTCTTCCAGCGGGTAGCCGGTGCTCGGCAGATATTCCGGCGCGATGGCAGCGTTATCCGCGCTCCAGCGCAGGATAACCGGCTGATCGCGCTGCAGGTCATGGCTGGCGGCGATCAGGCCGTTACTGCCATGGTGGACTGCCAGGGTGTCGTAGTAGCCGGGCAGAGCGGTGGAAACCGCCTGCTCACCGGCATCCAGACGCTGAATACCGTGCCGGTTGATCACCAGGCTGCCGGCCTGCTCGCCGGGCAGCAGGCGCTGGGCGTTGATGCCGCTGGCGTTACGGATCTGAATGGTCAGCTCACTGCGGCTGACGTCGGTGGCAGCCGCGGGTTGCGCGGCGCCTTGGGTGGTGTCCTGTTCGTTGCAGGCGCTCAGCAGCAGGCTGCTGCCGAGCACTGCGATCAGGGAGATGACTGGACGCATGGTGTATCTCATTGATGTCGGTGGGGGCGGCGGGGCTCTGGGCTCCCGCCGCATTAGCTCAGAAGTGGGTGAGGGTCAGGCCGACCTTGTAGGTCGGGCCGTATTCTTCGTACTGGGCGTTGTAGCGGCGTGAGCCGGTGTAGACGTAGTAGCTCTCGTCGGTGATGTTCTGCGCGGCCATGAACACCTGCAGGTTCTCGGTCAGGAAGTAGCTGGCCGACAGATCGACGAACAGTTGGTCGTCAACGCGGTAGTCGTAGCGCTTGTCCAGCACGTCGCCAACCTCGTCGAGGTAGTCCGACTTGTAGTTGGCGGAGATGCGCAGGCTTAGCTTGTCGTGTTCCCAGCCGAGGGTGAGGTTGCCGGTCAGATCGGACTGGCCAGGCAGATCAATGCTGCGCGACTGCATGCGGCCGGTATCTGCGTTGTACTGCTCGATGTCGGCGTCCGATCGGCTGAGGGTGGTGTTGGCGTTGACCAGCAGGCCGTTCCAGGGCGAAGGCAGCCAGCTGAACTTCTGCGCGTAGGCCAGTTCCAGACCGTATACGGTCGCGCTGTCGCCATTGACCGAGGTGATGGCTTCGTCGAACGTGGCATATTGGCCGGTGCCGGCAACGTCAGCGGTGTAGACGAAGTTTTCGATGTCCTTGTAGAACAGGAAGGCGGACACGGCACCGGCGCGGCCCATGTAGTGTTCGATGCCGAAATCGATGTTGCTGGACTCCAGCGGCTTCAGATCCGGATTGCCGAATTCGGCCTCGTCGGCATCGACCACAAAGCCCGGGAACAGCTGGCCGAAGGTCGGGCGAACCACACTGTTGGTCCAGCTGGCGCGCAGCTGACTGTTCGCGCCGAGTTGATAGATGGCGTGCAGGCCCGGCAGCCAGTGGTGGTAGTCGTTGCGGGAATTGACCGCTTCGAATTTGCCGTCATTGAGGCCGGTGCCTTCCGACTTCAGGCGCGTACCTTCGTAGCGCAGGCCGGCGATTATGCGCAGATCGTCAATGTCGACGGTGTTCATCAGGTAAGCGGCGTTAATATTTTCCTGGATGCTGAAGTCGTTGATACGTGACTGTTCTTCGTCGTAGAAGTCGGCCGGGTTGAGGCCACTGATCAGGCGTTCCAGGGCGCTGGCGGAAATTCGCGGCCCAAGATTGGTGCGGCCGCTGGTAAACTGGCCGAGGCTCAGCTCGGCGTCGGTAAAGCCGTAATCGCCGAAGTCTTCATAGGCCCAAACCTCGAGATCGTTGTCTTTGGTGCGGGTACTGAACTTGGCGCCAAACTGCAGCTGCGACGGCAGGTCCGCCATGAACCAGTCGCGGGTCAGATCCACGCGAATGTTCTGTTCGGTGTCGGTGGTCAGCTGTTTTTCGCGCTCGACTTCGGTCAGGGTGAAATTGCCGGGGTCGTAGAAGGCGCTGTCGATGATCAGATTGGGCTGCTTGCTGTCGTTGTAACCGGCCGCGGTGAAGTCATCGTTACCTTCGAACTTGGCACCCGGTGTGTGCAGCGGGCTGTCTTCTTCAGCCTCGCTGTAGCCATACTGCGCCGCGACTTTCCAGTCGCCGAGCTGACGCTCGCCGCCAATCACCAGGCTTTTGATCTCCTGGGTTTCTTCACGATCCTTGATTTCGCGCGTACCTTCGGCATCGCCGCGCTCGCCCGGCAGCTGTGCATCGGCAAACTCGATCACGTTGGTCTGGCGGGTTTCTGTGTCCTTGAAGCGGCTGTACAGGGTGCGCAGATACAACTCGGTGTCGTCGTCCGGTCTGTAGTCGACGTTGAAGCCCAGGCCCGCGCGCTCGCGGCTGATGTCGTACCGACGCTCCTCCAGTTCCTCCAGACGTGCACCAGCCGGATCGTCAAAGTCCCAGGCACCACCGGTTTCGACGTTGTCGGAACCAAAGCTGCGATCTTCCCAGCTCACGGCGGTAGCGATGGCGAGGTTGTCGATACCGTCACCGACGCTGAAGCGGTTGCTGAACGCGCCGGATACCTTGGGGCTGGTGTCGCCGGTGTTCTCGTCGTAGCTGGCTTCGGTCGACAGGCTGTAGAACATGGCGTCGTGATCGAAGCCGGACAGGCTTTCGACCTCGATGGTGCCGCCGAGGGAGTTGGCGTCCATATCCGGGGTCAGGGTCTTGACCACCGAAAGTGACTGAATTAACTCGCTCGGCAAAACGTCCATCGCCACGGCGCGGCGATCGCTCTCCGGTGCGGGTACCAGCGTGCCGTTGATGGTCACGCTGTTGAGGTCGGCTCCCAGACCCCGAACGCGGACAAAGCGGCCCTCGCCCTGATCGCGTTCAACAGAGATGCCCGGAACGCGCTGCAGTGCCTCGGCGGCGTTCTCATCGGGGAGCTGACCGATGGCGTCGGCGTGTACCACGCTTTCGGTGTTGTTGGACATGCGTTGCTCCTGCAGCGCCTGCTCCATCTGGGCAGCCTGACCGATGATGGTCATGACTTCGGTGGTGGCCTGCGCCCAACTGGCAGAACTGCCTGCGATGGCAAGCGCCAGCGCGCTGATACGAAAGCTTGTATGCAGGCGTGAAGTGCGGACAGACATGGGGTTCCTCTCCTGGCGAATGGGTTTCGTGTCCCGTTGGGAAGTGGAACTTAGGGAGGCGATGTGGCGTTTCTGTGACAGTCTTCGACGTCTGGTCGCCAAATGAGTCGAAACCGCTGCCTGAATGGTGGTTTTTGAGCTGAATTGACCTCTCGAACCTCTCTGCAAGCCCTATTTCACGGTGTCTGCGGGCTGAAGTGGGCCATTTTGCGCAGGCGAAGTGCAGATGCAGTGAGCCAATTTGACCCGCATGCTGACACGGAACCGTCACATCGCTCTGGTCTGCTGGCGCCATTGCAAGCGCGCGAGGTTGAAATGAACTCGATGTTTTTCCTGCACCGGATCAAATGGCTGGGGCTGTTGTTGCTGGCCAACGCAGGGCTGATGCTGTACCTGAGTCTGGGGGAACTGAAGCCGGTCAGTATCTGGGCCTGGACTGATATCACAGGCGAAGGCGGCTCGGCGCTGCTTGTGCTGGCTTGGACTGCGCTGATGTTGAAAGGGCGGCCAGCAGGTCGGGTGACCAATCTGCTGTTCGTCGGTCTGGCCTGCCTGTTTCTGTCACTGTGGATGGACACGCTGGACGAGTTTGTCGCTCTGCCAGAGGCTGTCATGTGGGATCACTGGCTGGAGTCGGCGCCAATGCCGGTCGGGTTTGTGCTGCTGACGGTCGGGATATACCACTGGCATCGAGAACAGCTGGCAATCAACGCGCAGATGGTCAATCGCGAACGCCACTTCAGGGAGCACCGGCAGTTCGATAAGCTGACGCCGCTGGCGGATGCGGGTTACCTGCGCTGCCAGTTGGCGGCGGCACTGCCGCAAGCCGAGTCGTCGCAGCAACCGCTGTCGCTGCTGACGATTGATCTGGATGACTTCCATCAGGTCAATGCGCGCTATGGCCATCACGAGGGGGATCGGGTTTTGCAGCTGGTCTGTCAGCTGCTGCTCATGAGTCTGCGTCGCCATGATCTGCTGTGTCGTCTGGCGGGCGACCGCTTTGCCGTGCTGTTGCCAAATACACTGGAAGATCAGGCGCAGGTCATAGCCCGTGAGATCAGTGATTCGATCGCGCATCTGGCGTGCAGAAGCGCGCAGCAGGGCGAGCGCATCCTGTTGCGAGCAACCGTGGTAGCGGTGATGGCGCGTCAGGACGATGCAGATTCGCTGCTGCAGCGCAGTAATGTGGCGATGGCACATGCCAAACAGGCACTGCAGTTAAAGCGAGCCTGATCTCATGGAGCCGAGCACCGCCCCGCGCTGGTATGACGCTGATGCCAAGGTGATCGAGGCAGGGCACCAGCCCGCCTGTCTGGTCGACCTGGCGTTGTGTAGGGGGATCGACAGTCATCGTTTGATGCGTGGCAGCGGGCTTTTTTATGACGACTTGCTTGCGCCGGGCGCCATGATCAGCGCCAATCAATATATGCGTCTGATCGATAATGCGCGGCAATTGCTGGATGCAGATGACAGCAGCTTTCTGCTTGGGCAGCGCTTGCTGCCGGGCCATTTTGGCGCGTGCAGCAATGTGCTGCTGCACGCCGACACGCTGCTGCAGGCGTTGCACCAGCTGGTTAATTTCAGGGTGTTGTTGTGTCCGTTACTGGCCCCGCGATTGGTAGTGGATGAGCATCATGCCTATGTGTACTGGGTGGATGCGCTGGCGCTGGGGCGTAGTCGCCAGTTTCTGTTTGAAGCGAGCATGACTGCAGTGACTGCCTTGACACGTACCTTGTCAGGTGAATCGCTGCCGTGGGAGTACCGCATGGCCTGGACAGCGCCACGGCACGTAGAACAGTACTGGGTGCACATGGGCGAACGGTTACGCTTCGATGCCCCGATTACCTGCATGCGACTGCCCCGCGAGGTACTGGTGCGGGCGCCACTGTCAGCTTCGCCAATGCTGGCTCGGATCGCCGAGCAGCAGGCGATGCTGGCGATAAGTACACTGCCGGGTGAAGGTACGCTGTCGGAAGTGGTGTTTGACTGCCTTTACCGCAATGCGCGCAAGCGGCAGGGGCTTGATCAGGTAGCGGACTGCTTTGGTATGAGCGCGGCGACGTTCAAGAGGCGGTTGCAGCGCGAGGGAACCGGTTACCAGGAGCTGCTGGACCGCGCCCACACGCAAATAGCGCTGGAGCTGTATCAGGGGCGCGGATGCAGTCACGACCAGGTGGCGGAGAGTATGCAGATCAGCGACCGCACCAACTTCCGGCGGTTGCTGAAAAGGCTGACCGGAAAATCGCCGGACAGCCTCAGGGTTTGGCTTGAAAGTTGATTTTATTCAATGTCTTGCGAGTATTACTTAAGGCGGCGCTCAATGCCCATCTGCATCAGGATCTTCGCTGAAATCTCTTCTACCGAGTAGTGCGTTGAGTTAAGGAAGGGAATGTTCTCCTTGCGGAACAGGTTCTCCACTTCCCGTACTTCAAATTCGCACTGCGGGTAGCTGGAATAGCGGCTGTTGGGGCGGCGTTCGTTGCGGATGCTGGCCAGACGGTCTGGGTCGATGGTCAGGCCGAACAGCTTGCTCTTGTTCTGCTTGAGCGCCTTGGGCAGCTGCAGGCGCTCCATGTCGTCCTCAGTCAGGGGGTAGTTGGCGGCGCGAATACCGTATTGCAACGCCATGTACAGACAGCTTGGCGTCTTGCCGCAGCGGGAGACACCAACCAGGATGATATCGGCCTGGGCGTAGTGGTGTGTGCGCGCACCATCGTCGTTGTCCATGGCGAAGTGCACCGCGTCAATACGGTCTTTGTAATGGCTGTTGTGCTGGATCGAGTGGGTCTTGCCTACCGAGTAGGACGAGCCGTCACCCAGTTCCTGTTCCAGCGGCGCCAGGAAGGTCGAGAAAATATCGATCATGTAGCCATTGGATTTGGCCAGCTCCTGACGAATCTCGCTGTTGACCACGGTATCGAAAATGATCGGCCGCGCTGCATCTTTCTCGGCAGCAGCATTGATTTGTTGTACCATGTCACGCGCTTTTTCCACGGTATCGACGTACGGGCGCAGCAGCTTGGTGAACTGGATGTTCTCGAACTGTGCCAGCAGGCTTTGACCAAGCGTCTCGGCGGTGATGCCGGTACCATCAGAAATGAAAAAAGCGGTGCGTTTCATTCACGAAGCCTTAAGATGTCGTGTCTCGGTTACCGGGTAGCCCGCATATATGTCGGAGCAGCCCCCAAAGATCGGCATTGTGGCGCATTTGCAGCGGGCAGACCAGTATGCTCCCGCCGCCGCACAGACTTATTAATAGATTGACGGAGAGATCACCTTGTTAGAGTACGTAGTGTCCTTCGAGCAGCTGGGTGTCAATGACGTCGAGCGCGTTGGCGGCAAGAACGCCTCCCTTGGCGAAATGATCAGCAATCTGGCCAACGCCGGCGTAACGGTTCCCGGTGGCTTTGCAACCACTGCAGATGCGTATCGGGAGTTTCTCGAGCAAAGTGGTCTCAATGATCGCATTCACGCTGCACTGGACAAGCTCGACGTCGACGACGTCAACGCGCTGGCCGAAACCGGTGCCCAGATCCGTCAGTGGGTCATGGACGCAGAGTTCCCCGCAGCGCTGGATAAGGCGATTCGTGAAGAGTTCGCCAAACTCTCTGACGGTAACCCCAATCTGGCTGTTGCCGTTCGCTCCTCTGCTACCGCAGAAGACCTGCCGGATGCCTCCTTCGCCGGCCAGCAAGAAACCTTCCTGAACATTCGCGGCGTCGACAACGTTATTCACGCTGCCAAGGAAGTGTTTGCTTCTCTTTTCAATGACCGCGCCATTGCCTACCGCGTGCACCAGGGTTTCGATCACAAGCTGGTCGCTCTGTCCGCTGGTGTTCAGCGTATGGTTCGCTCCGAAACCGGCACTGCGGGTGTAATGTTCACCCTGGATACCGAATCCGGCTTCCGCGACGTTGTGTTCATCACTGGCGCCTACGGCCTGGGTGAGACCGTTGTGCAGGGTGCGGTCAACCCTGACGAGTTCTATGTTCACAAGCCCACGCTGGCTGCCGGTCGTCCGTCGATCCTGCGCCGCAATCTGGGCAGCAAAGCGATCAAGATGGTTTACGGCGACGAAGCCAAGGCCGGTCGTTCGGTCAAGACCGTCGACGTTGATCTGGCCGAGCGCAGCCGCTTCTGTCTGTCCGAGGAAGAAGTGGTCAATCTGGCCAAGCAGGCGGTCATCATCGAGCAGCACTACGGTCGTCCGATGGACATCGAGTGGGCCAAAGATGGCGATGACGGCAAACTGTACATCGTTCAGGCGCGTCCCGAGACCGTGAAGAGCCGCAGCAGTGCCAACGTCATGGAACGTTACCTGCTGAAAGAAAAGGGCACTGTTCTGGTCGAAGGCCGTGCCATCGGTCAGCGTATTGGTGCTGGCCGCGTGCGTATCGTCAATGACGTCGCCGAGATGGACAAGGTTCAGCCGGGCGACGTTCTGGTCTCCGACATGACTGACCCGGATTGGGAACCGGTCATGAAGCGCGCCAGTGCGATTGTGACCAACCGTGGTGGCCGTACCTGCCACGCCGCGATCATCGCGCGTGAGCTGGGTATTCCCGCGGTTGTTGGTTGCGGCAACGCCACCACCGAGCTGAAAGATGGTCAGGAAGTGACCGTTTCCTGCGCCGAAGGTGACACTGGTCTGATCTATTCCGGTCAACTGTCCTTCGATATCAAGACCAACAGCGTTGACGCCATGCCGCCGCTGCCGTTCAAAATCATGATGAACGTCGGCAACCCGGATCGGGCCTTCGACTTCGCCAACCTGCCCAATGAAGGTGTTGGTCTGGCGCGTCTGGAGTTCATCATCAACCGCATGATCGGCGTTCACCCGAAGGCGCTGCTTAACTTTGACAGTCTGCCAGCTGACGTGAAGGACAGTGTGCAGAAGCGGATTGCTGGTTACAGCTCGCCGGTCGACTTCTATGTCGACAAGCTGGTTGAGGGTATCAGCACCCTGGCCGCGGCGTTCTGGCCGAAGAAGGTCATCGTGCGCATGTCGGACTTCAAGTCCAACGAGTACGCCAACCTGATCGGTGGCAAGCTGTATGAGCCGGAAGAAGAGAACCCGATGCTGGGCTTCCGCGGCGCCTCCCGTTACATCAGTGACTCGTTCCGCGACTGCTTCGAACTCGAATGCCGTGCGATGAAGCGCGTGCGCGACGAAATGGGTCTGACCAACGTCGAGATCATGATTCCGTTCGTGCGTACCGTTGGTGAGGCGAAGCAGGTCGTTGAGCTGCTGGGCGAGAATGGTCTGAAGCGCGGTGAGAATGGTTTGCGTCTGATCATGATGTGCGAACTGCCCGCCAACGCGCTGCTGGCCGAAGAGTTCCTTGAGCACTTCGACGGCTTCTCTATTGGCTCCAATGACCTGACTCAGCTAACCCTGGGCCTGGATCGCGACTCGGGCATCATCGCGCATCTCTTCGATGAGCGTAACGCGGCGGTCAAGAAACTGCTGAGCAATGCCATTTCGGCTTGCCGTGCTGCCAACAAGTACATTGGTATCTGCGGTCAGGGGCCTTCGGATCACCCGGATCTGGCTCGCTGGCTGATGGAGCAGGGTATCGAGAGCGTGTCGCTGAACCCGGATTCGGTAATGGACACCTGGTTCTTCCTTGCCGAGAATGACAAGTAAGCATCAGTACCCACAAGTTCAAGGAGAATGCCATGCAGCACTATGTAACGCCGGACCTGTGTGACGCCTATCCCGATGTTGCCGTGGTCGAGCCGATGTTCAGCAACTTCGGCGGTCACGACTCTTTCGGCGGTCAGATCGTCACCGTGAAGTGTCACGAGGACAACTCGATCGTCAAGGAGCAGGTTGATCAGGACGGCACCGGCAAAGTGATGGTTGTTGATGGTGGTGGCTCGATGCGTCGTGCGCTCTTGGGCGACATGCTTGCAGAGAAGGCTGCGAAGAATGGCTGGGAAGGCATCATGGTGTACGGCTGTGTCCGTGACGTTGATGTGCTGGCACAAACTCCGCTGGGTATCCAGGCGCTGGCTAGTCACCCGATGAAGACGGACAAGCGTGGTATCGGCGATCTGAATGTCGTTGTCACCTTCGCAGGCGTGACCTTCCGTCCCGGTGAGTACGTCTACGCCGATAACAACGGCATCATCGTCTCGCCTGTGGCGCTGACCATGCCCGAGTAACGGCGGCTCTAGTTGCATCTGGCAAGGGGGAGGGTGGCAACACCTCCCCCTTGTTGCATCTGGACGCTCAATATCAGCAACGGATTCATCAGTCGCAGGAGAATAGAGTCATGTCAGACGACGATTCGCTTGAGAGTCAGCTACGCGCAATGCTGCGTGATGACGATGGGGCCGATGCCAGGCGCTCTGACGGCCAGCGACTGGATCGGGTTTTGCATCGTGCACACATGCATGGCGCTGTATTCGATCTGCTGGGGCTGGTAGCACGCTGGGGATGGGTGCTAACCGAGGGTGGGTCGCGTGGCATGCGGAACCTCAAACCCAGTCGTCGCTCAAACAACACCTCAAACCCTTCCGATCTGTAGTCAAGAGAGCTCAGCCATGGAATTCGATGTCTGGAGTCAAAGCTTCGTAGCGGCCATGACCACTCTGTGGAGCAAGGTTGCCTCATTCATTCCCGATCTGATCGCGGCGCTGTTTATCGTCCTGCTTGGCCTGATTGTGGCCAAGGTGGCAGATGCGGTGCTGAGTAAGGGGTTGGCAAAAATTGGCCTGGATCGCCTGATGGGTGGTACGGGTGTCAACAAAATGCTCGCGCGCGTTGGTATCAATACTTCGGTGTCCGATCTCACCGGAAAGGTTGCTTACTGGTTTATCCTCCTGACGTTCGTGGTATCGGCATCCGAATCTCTCGGTCTTGCACGCGTCTCATCGACCCTTGATGCGATTACCCTGTACTTGCCCAAGGTTGTTGGTGCTGCGCTGATTCTGTTGGGCGGCTTGCTGCTTTCCCATTTGGTGAATGGTGTTGTTCGCGGCACCGCAGAAAGCATGGGTATGGAGTACGCCAGCGGACTGGGACGGTTTGTGCAGGGGTTGCTGGTCATTATCACGGTGTCGTTGGCAATCGGGCAGTTGCAGATTGAAACGGCGTTGCTGAATCTGGTCATTGCTATTGTGCTGGTTTGCTTTGGTGGCGCAGCAGCATTGGCTCTTGGGCTGGGAAGTCGCCAGGTCGTGGCCCAAATTATTGCCGGAATCTATGTCCGCGAACTCTATCAGCCGGGCGACCGAATCAAGGTTGCGGGTATCGAAGGCGTCGTCGAAGAAATCGGCACCGTGAAAACGCAGATTCTCAATGATGATGGAGAGCTGATTTCGCTGGCAAATCGGCTTCTGATTGAAGAGCAGGTGCGGCGCTGAGCGCCGCTGGCTTAACGGAAGACGTAATTACCTTGGTCAGTCTCAGCCGTCCACATCGTCGCTACAACCCGGCCGACCTCGATGACGAGGAGCTGGTTCTCAGGGCAAAAAGTGAGCTTATTCACACTACCACTGCCTATGAGGAGTTGATGCGTCGTTACCAGCGAACTTTGTTCAACGTCTGTGTTCGTTATTTAGGTAACGAACGGGATGCTGATGACGTTTGTCAGGAAGTAATGCTTAAAGTATTGCACGGACTAAAGCAGTTCGAAGGCAAAGCCAAGTTTAAAACATGGCTATATAGTATTACTTATAACGAATGTATAACTCAGTACCGTAAAGAGAAGCGCAAACGACGACTGCTGGATGCGTTGAGCCTTGATCCTCAGGACGAAGCCGAGGAGCAGGATCTGCAGCCGCAGGCGTCGAAAGGGCTGAATAGCTTGCTGGTGCATGTAAATCCCATTGATCGCGAGATTTTGGTGCTACGCTTTGTAGCGGAGCTGGAGTTTCAGGAAATCGCTGACATCATGCATATGGGGTTGAGTGCTACCAAGATGCGTTATAAACGGGCTTTGGAAAAACTGCGCAATCAGATTGATAGTCCTTTTATATAAGTCTTGTATAGTTATCAGCCAGATTTCAGTTATACTGATTCGGAGTTTTGCGCAAGCTTAACGTCTTAATGGATTTGATGGGGATTCAAAGATGAAATTGAAAAACACTGTGGGTCTCGTTGTTGGTGCTGCTATTGCTGCGTCCAGCATGTCTGCAATGGCTGGCAAGGCCGGTTCGGTTGAGGTTGAAGCCTTCGCTGACCGTTACTTCACTGACAGCATGTACGGCCTAAATGATGGCACCCTGGTGGGTGGCAACATCGGCTATTTCGTTAGTGAGAATGTGCTGCTGAACGTGGGTCTTGGTAAGTACAAGAGCCTTGAGGTAGATGGCACTAACGAAGATGTTGACGGCAAGCTGGCTCAAATCGAGGCGGTTTACCACTTCGGTACCGGCAATGTACTCCCCTATATTTCCGCGGGCCTGGCTCATCAGGAGCTGGAAGCGGATAGCGATAACACCGAAGATCGCACCACCATGGCAATGGCTGGCTTCGGCATCAAAAACTACCTGAACGAAAACTTCTTCGTGAAGGCTGGTGTAGATGCTCTGTACGGCTTTGATCATGGCAATACGGAATGGCAGGCTGGTGTTGGTCTGGGTCTGAACTTCGGTGGCAAGTCTGAGCCGGTTGCTGAGCCTGCTCCGCTGCCTGCGCCGATTCCGGAGCCGACTCCGGCACCTGAAATGCAGTCTGTCCGCGTTGAGCTGGATGTGCTGTTCGACTTCGACAAGGACACTATTCGTCCGGAATACCGTCAGGATATCCAGAGCCTGGCCGAGTTCATGAAGACCTATCCGTCGGTTACTACTACCGTTGAAGGTCACACTGACTCCGTTGGTAGCGATTCCTACAACCAAAACCTGTCTGAGCGTCGTGCCAATGCTGTTCGCGAAGCTCTGATCAGCGAAGGTGTTGATGGCTCCCGCGTTAGCTCTGTTGGCTACGGCGAAGCTCGTCCTATTGCTGACAACGGCACTGACGAAGGTCGTTCCATGAACCGCCGCGTTGAAGCTGAAGTTGAGGCTCAGGTGGAAGTGAAGTAATTCACTCGCTAGAGCATTAAAAAACCCGGCCAATGGCCGGGTTTTTTTGTGTCCGTAATCTCGATCAGGCTTCTACCTCTGTGCTCTCGATCGAGTTGACGCCGGGGAAGCGCAGGCGGAAGTCTTCCGGCATGGGGCGGACCTTGCCGGTAGCAAAATGGAAAAATACAAAGCCGGATTTTGCCAAGGCAACCAGTTCGCCGTTGCTGGCTTTGCTGATGCGGAAGATGATGTCGCCGCCGTACTTGTTGAGATCCATCAGGCCAACTTCAAAAATCAGCGCGTCTCGTGCGAACGCTTCGCGCAGATAGGTCGTCGCGAGGTCGGTAACAATAATGCCGACACCTTTTTCACTGACTTCCTCAATGCCGAACTGATACAGGAAGCGCGCACGAGCCTCCGAAATCATCGAAATCATGGAGTCGTTCGCCAGGTGGTTGGCGCCGTTGATATCGGTGATGCGAACCGTGAGTTGCGTAGTGAAGTAAAACTGGTTCTCGGGGAACTCGAGTTGCAGACGTGCCATAACTGAACAAAGCCTTGTTACGTAAACCGAGGGGCAGAAGTGCTGCGCATTCTACCTGAGCAGCTTGATGCTTGATAGAAAAAAGGGGCTGCCAATGGCAGCCCCTTTTTCACACCTGAGTCTTGCGACTCTGAAGCAGTGGCTTATCAGCCGAACTGGTTCATGGTGTTGTCTTTGCCGCCAGCCTTCAGAGCTGCTTCGCCAGCGAAGTACTCTTTGTGGTTGTCGCCGATGTCGGAGCCAGCCATGTTCTGGTGCTTGACGCAGGCGATACCCTGACGGATTTCCTGACGCTGAACGCCCTTGACGTACGCCAGCATGCCTTCCTTGTCGAAGTAGCCTTTTGCCAGGTTGTCGGTAGACAGCGCGGCAGTGTGGTAAGTCGGCAGGGTGATCAGGTGGTGGAAGATACCGGCTTCGCGAGAGGCGTCGGCCTGGAAGGTACGGATCTTCTCATCAGCCAGCTTGGCCAGTTCGGTTTCGTCGTACTCAACGCTCATCAGCTTGGCGCGGTCGTAAGCAGAAACGTCCTTGCCTTCTTCAACCATGGCATCGAACACCTGCTGGCGGAAGTTCAGGGTCCAGTTGAAGGACGGGCTGTTGTTGTAAACCAGCTTGGCGTTCGGAACGACTTCGCGGATACGGTTAACCATTTCAGCGATCTGACCAACGTGCGGCTTCTCGGTTTCGATCCACAGCAGGTCGGCACCGTTCTGCAGGCTGGTGATACAGTCCAGAACAACACGGTCAACACCGGTGTCCTTGCGGAACTGGAACAGGCCGGAAGCCAGACGCTTGGGCTTCAGCAGCTTGCCGTTGGACTTGATTACGACGTCGCCGTTCTGGATGTCGTCAGCGCTGGTGATGTAGTCACCGTCCAGGAAGCTGTTGTACTGGTCGCCCAGGTCGCCCGGCTCGTTGGTGACAGCGATCTGCTTGGTCAGGCCAGCGCCCAGGGAGTCGGTACGGGCAACGATAACACCGTCGTCAACGCCCAGCTCGAGGAACGCGTAGCGAACAGCGTTGATCTTGGCGAGGAAGTCGGAGTGCGGAACGGTTACTTTACCGTCTTGGTGGCCGCACTGCTTCTCGTCAGAAACCTGGTTTTCGATCTGGATGCAGCAAGCACCAGCTTCGATCATCTTCTTGGCCAGCAGGTAGGTCGCTTCTGCGTTACCGAAACCAGCGTCGATGTCAGCAATGATCGGCACTACGTGAGTTTCGTAGTTGTCGATTTGGGACTGGATTTCAGCAGCCTTGGCCTGGTCGCCAGCGTTACGGGCGTCGTCCAGGGCAACAAAAAGCAGGTCCAGTTCGCGGGCATCAGCTTGGCGCAGGAAGGTGTACAGCTCTTCGATCAGAGCGGCAACGGAAGTCTTCTCGTGCATGGACTGGTCAGGCAGCGGACCGAACTCGGAGCGCAGAGCAGCAACCATCCAGCCGGACAGGTACAGGTAGCGCTTGTTGGTGGTCTTCAGGTGCTTCTTGATGGAGATCAGCTTCTGCTGACCGATGAAGCCGTGCCAGCAACCCAGGGACTGGGTGTAGACAGAAGAGTCGGCGTCGTAATCAGCCATGTCTTTGCGCATGATGGCCGCGGTGTACTTGGCGACGTCCAGACCGGTCTTGAAGCGGTTCTGCGCGCGCATGCGAGCGACGGACTCAGGGTTGATAGCGCTCCAGCCACTACCTGCTTGTTCTTTCAGCTCGGCAGCTGCTTTGATGTCGTTTTGATAAGCTGACATGGTCAATCCTTCAAAGTTTGCGTTAGGTTCAGCACGATTTGTCGACCCAATGCTCCGCTGCTGCGGTTACGCTCAAAGGACAATACGAAAAGGGGGAGACTGGCTTGATGCCAAGAGGAGAGGAGGTGACAGTTGTGCGAGCGCTAAGCCATCGATAATGGCGTTTGCCTGCCGGCGTTAACTGTGCAGCTTAAATTGCTTCCCCGTCCCTCAGGACAACTTGGTTCCAGTCGCCACCTTGTCGATCTGCCTTTTGGGCGGTATAGACACACATCAAACCGTTGGTGTGGGTGTTGATGCGGAGACCTTAAGGTCTCTGGCTAGCGGGAGCGACGGCAATGATGGGACTTCGGTTGGGATAAGTCAATGCCGTTTGTAGTGATTTTTTCGGCGGCACTACAAGGTTCGGGGCGTGACGCATCAGTCAAGGCGATCAACTTTCAGGCGTAAGCTGGTGTTCTCGTCGCGTTGCGTGCTGATGCTGCGACCGATGTCGCTGTTGTTCCCGGTTGTTGTGTCATTGATTCCGCCAATAGAGACCCACTCGCCAAGTCTCGCGGTAACCACCGTATCGGCCTGCTGGACGTCAATGACGTTGCGATGTTCGCTATTTAGGCGGTTGTTGTTTGCGCTGATGGTGATGGTAGCGAGGTCCCCATTTAGACGCACTGTGGCATAGAACCCCTGGGTTACGTCCTGATACTGGGTTTGCCTGACTACATGCCCGTAGGCGTTGGTTGTGGTGGTTGTGATCGGGACGCTTTGCCCGCCTTGTATCAGCACCGGGTAACCTTCGCTGGCGGTGATCTGGCGCACGCTGTCATCAGTGCCTGTGGTTCGGCGGTTGATGATGCGGGCGGTGTTGCCATCGCTCCGGGGCTGTCCAACGATCACGTCTACCGGTCCTGTATCAATTCGGCCGTCAACGCGGTAGCCCTGTTCGATGCCGCTGCGGTTTCCGTTGTTGGCGACACTAATCAGCAGGCGTGATGGCTGTTTGTCTAGTTGGGCAACCAGCTGTTTTATTTCGTTGATCCGCTCCGGTTCGGCGCGGATCAACAGCTGATTACCGTAAGCCGATACTCGCTCATTGGACTGCAGCATCGGTTGCAGGGCGGGAATCAGCGTCTCTGCCAGGTTGTAACCCAGAGGCACTATCTCGGTGGTCGGCGCCGCCTGTGCAATGGGTGTTAACAGCCACAGAATGCTGGTCAGCAGGACTGCGAGCGCGCGATCTTTCATAGCATTCATAGCAGGAAGCTCCTGATAGCCGAGTCGGTCTGACTGCTGCTCCAGAGGTCGTTGAAGCTGTCGCTCCAGCGTTTCACCTGGTCGCGACTCTCCTTTCGGACGAAGCCTTCACGCTGGCGGGCGATCGGCAGCATGAGAAATCCCTGCAGATCGGTCATGACTTGGCAGTAAGGCTGTTTTGCCAAGTCTGGGTGCTGCTTGCGAATCTGGCAAAGGCTGGGAAAGCGGCGGGTGATGCTCAGCAGTGTATGTCCGCTGAGAAAGTCGTTGCTGACCTCTTGCAGCAGTATCTGAATGCGCGCCTTGGGATTGCGCGCAATGAGTCGCTCGCAGGCCTGAATGGTGGCCTGGCGATTAAAGAGCCACTGTGCCTGTTCTGGCGAGTAGATGAGCAGCATTTGGCGGCAGTCATCTATCAGTTGGATAAGTTCGTGCTGGGCGTTGCTCTCATTGATGGCGGTCATGCCCGGCTGGTTGTATTCGGCGGGAGGTACCTGTTCTTCATCCGGATTGTGAATGGTGAAGCGCCCGGGTGATACAAATTCGATGGCGGGAAGCGCCTCGGGCTCTGCAGCGCTGCGGGTCCAGTGCATATCCTGATGTTCGATGCCGGCGTCTAGATATACCTCCGAGCAGGTTTCGAAGCCGAGCTGGCGGTAGAAGGGAATGGCGTGAGTCTGTGCCGATAGATGCAGCTCGATCATGCCGTGATCCACAGCATGATCGATGATAGCCCGCATCAGTCGGTCACCGAGGCCGATGCCTCGATGTTGACGCAGAATTGCCACTCGGCCGATATGGCCGTTCTTAAGCAGGCGTCCGGTGCCGACGGGATGGCCGGCACGCAGGAGCAGAAAGTGGGTTGCCTCTTCATCCTGCGCATCCCATTCCAGGTCTTCCGGGACCTGTTGTTCATCGATGAATACCTGTTGACGAATGTCACGCAGGGCCTTGCCTGTGTGCCAGTCAACGGTGGTCACGACGACATCACTCATCCTGCCTCTCCATCAGCAAAAAGCCTTTTTCCACCAGCTGCTCAAGCAGCTCTTGCGCGTCTTCTTCCTTAGTCCAGCCGAGCAGCAGATCGGCCGGGAGCGAACGCTGGTTACAGATTAGCTGAACCAGCGGCAGCAGCGAGCCGCCAACCACGCAATGCTCGCCATTGGCAAACAGGCGCAGGCTGCCATCTTTGGCTTGCCAGTAGGCCAAGCGTACCGCAGGGTTAGTGCACAGGCCGACGCCTTCATTTAGCGCCTCCATCAGCGACTCTGGGTCGCCAGCATAGGCTTGGGCCAGCTCCGGATACTTAGCCTCGGTCATGTGGCGCCCGAACCAGGTTGCCAATGCCTCTTTATCTGAGACCAGTTCCAGTACCTTTTGTTGCAGGCGGTCGACTGCTGCCTGATCAATGGCGGCAGGGTCCTCGGGCAGGCGAGTGCCGGCATCGGTATAGCGCTGGTCGTCACTCAGGTGGTGGGCCAGGTAGTCAGTGAAGTGCACCAGCACCTCTTGATAGCTGGGTGCGCGGAAGCCGACCGAGATGGTCATGCAATCGGTCTCGGCAATCCCGTCGTGGGCGACGCCAGGCGGGATGTAGAGCATGTCGCCCGGTTCCAGAACCCATTCATCCTGGCACTCGAACTCAGCGAGGATGCGCAAGTCGGGGTGATCAAGCAGAGGGCTTTCGACGGTGCAGTGCTGGCCGACGCGCCAGCGGCGTTTGCCGTGGCCTTGCAGCAGGAATACATCGTAGTTGTCGTAATGTGGGCCAACTCCGCCGCCCGGGGCTGCGTAGCTGATCATGATGTCGTCGATGCGCCAGGATGGCAGAAAGCGGAACTGATCGAGCAGATCGGCAACCTCTGGTATGAACTGGTCAACGGCCTGTACCAGCAGTGTCCAGTCACGCTCAGGTAGCTGAGAGTAGGTGTCGTCAGGGAACGGGCCGCGGCGCAACTCCCACGGGTGCGTCCCATCCTTGAGGATCAGGCGCGACTCGACTTCCTCCTCCAGTGACAGGCCGGCCAGTTCGTTGGGTTCGATAGGGCTTTCAAAGTTAGGGAAGGCCTGGCGGATAAGCAGCGGTTTACGCTGCCAATACTCGGCGAGGAAGCGCTCTACGCCAATGTCACCGAACAGTGAGTCGAATTCAATGGTCATCATTCTGGCTCCAGAATAGACAACGCCCGGTCAATCCGGGCGCTGGTACAGGGTTTGCTGGTCCGCAAGGACCGGCCGGATCAGATGCGCTTGGCTTGCGCCACGGCATTGCCGATGTAGCTGCCTGGTGTCATCGCCTTGAGTTCGGCCTTGGCTTGCTCAGGAATATCCAGGCCATCGACGAAGCCTAGCAGGGCTTCCGGGGTAATGCCCTTGCCGCGGGTCAGATCCTTGAGTTTCTCGTAGGCGTTTTCAACACCGAAGCGACGCATCACGGTTTGGATCGGCTCGGCCAGAACTTCCCAGCAGTTGTTCAGATCTTCGGCTAGGCGTGCAGCGTTCAGCTCCAGCTTGCCGATACCCTTGAGCGAGGATTCGTAGGCGATGACGCTATGGGCAAAGCCGACGCCCAGGTTGCGTAGTACGGTCGAGTCGGTCAGATCGCGCTGCCAGCGGGAAATCGGCAGTTTGCTTGCCAGGTGCTGCATGATTGCGTTGGCGATACCCAGGTTGCCTTCGGAGTTTTCGAAGTCGATCGGGTTAACCTTGTGCGGCATGGTCGATGAGCCGATTTCGCCGGCAACGGTCTTCTGCTTGAAGTAGCCGAGGGAGATATAGCCCCAGATGTCACGGTCAAAGTCGATCAGGATGGTGTTAAAGCGGGCGACCGCGTCGAACAGCTCGGCGATGTAGTCGTGCGGCTCGATCTGAGTGGTATACGGGTTGAACTGCAGGCCAAGTGTCTGCTCGATGAACTGCTTGGCGTTGGCTTCCCAGTCCAGCTCGGGGTAGGCGGACAGGTGGGCGTTGTAGTTACCGACGGCACCATTGATCTTGCCCAGCAGCGGGATGCTCTCGATCTGAGCGATCTGGCGCTCCAGACGGTACACCACGTTCGCCAGCTCCTTGCCAAGCGTCGTCGGGGAGGCTGGTTGGCCGTGGGTGCGTGACAGCATCGGAACAGCGGCGTGCTCAACTGCCAGCGCGCGAATGTTAGAGGCAATCTGACGCATCAGCGGCAGTAGCACCTCATCGCGACCGGCACGCAGCATCAGCGCGTGAGACAGGTTGTTGATGTCTTCGGATGTGCAGGCGAAGTGGATAAATTCGCTGACTTTCTCCAGCTCCGGAAGCTGCTTGGCTTGTTCCTTGAGCAGGTACTCGACCGCTTTTACGTCATGGTTGGTAGTGCGCTCGAACTCTTTAACGCGTTCGGCGTGAACCATGTCGAAGTCTTCTGCCAGGCGATTCAGGATCGCATTGGCTTCGGCAGAGAAGGGTGCGACTTCGCTGATGCCCGGATGAGCAGCGAGGCACTGTAGCCAGCGTACTTCGACCTGTACGCGGAAGCGAATCAGGCCATATTCGCTGAAAATTGAACGCAGGCTGGCAGTCTTGCTGCCATAGCGGCCATCAACCGGGGAAACGGCGGTCAGGGAAGAAAGTTGCATAGTTCTCTCGTCGAGCAGCTGGCGGAAAAGGGCCAAATCATACACCAGACGTACCGGATTTGCCCGATTTGGAAGGCAGATACACGCTGATCAGGCTGGCGGCGAAGATCAGGCCGGCTCCAGCCCAAGAGGACCAGTCTGGAACTTCTGCCCAAAGTGCCCAAGCGAACAGGCCTGAGAACACGATGGCGAGATAGCTCAATGGCCCAATTTTGCCGGGCGGAGCGAGGGCATAGGCCTTGGACATCACCAGTTGGCTGACGGTGGCTACCAGCCCTACGGCGACCAGCAAGCCGACTTGCTTCAATGTCAGTGGTTGCCATGCCCAGGCCATTGGAATGGCTGACAGCAGTGCTGAGAAGGTCGAGAAGTAGAAAACAATGCGGGTGGCTGGCTCGCTGTCGCTCATCGCGCGAATGGAAACAAAGGCGCAGGCCGCGAGCAGGCTCGCAGCCACCCCTGCGAGTGCTTTCGGATCAAACACGGCGCCGCTGGGCTTGGCGACCAATATGACGCCAATAAAACCGATGGATACCGCCAGCAGCATGCGCCCGGTCAGGCTTTCCTTCAGCCACCACCAGGCCAGAACTGGTGTGAAGACGGGGGCGGCGTAGGTAAAGACCATGGCGTCTGCCAGTGGCAGGTGTGCAATGGCGTAAAAGAAGCAATACATGGCGCCAAGGCCATAGAACGTGCGCAGAAAGTGATTGCCCAGGCGCTCGGTTCGGAATGGGCTGAACCCGCGCACCAAGATAATCGGCAAGAAAAAAAATACACCTATCAGGTTACGTGCAAAGACGACGGTTTCGTTGTTGACGCCGTCTGACACTTCCCGGATGAGGACGCCCATGCAAGCAAATAGGAGGGCGGAGAGCGCAAGCAGTATCGCGCCGGCGCGCGGCTGGTCCTGGCGGACCAGTTCAACCACGCAGCACCGCGCGGGTCGCGTCGAGCAGCTTTTTGCGCTGGAACAGCAGCTGCCAGCGGTGGCCGCCAACCTGGCGCCACAGGGTGGCAGAGCGGATGCCGGCCAGCAGCAGGGTGCGCACGCGATTCGCAACCTCGGGTTGCTGCAGAAAGCGCATGTCGCCATGCACCTGAATGCGCAGGCGCAGGGTGCTGATGGTGTCCTGATAGGTGCTGCCAAGCGATGCCATGACGTTATCGTGCAGCAGACCAAAGTGTTCGACCTGATTGTCGGCCTGAGCGATACGCTGACCGAGCACTTGCAGCATGTCGTCGCGCTTGGCCAACTGGCGTTCGAGGGACAACAGGTTCATGACATAGCGCAGAGCGTCACGCTGAAGCGCCGCAGTATCGCGCTCCAACATCGCTTCAAGTGCCTGCAGGCCGCTGCGAATCTGGTGCGGGCTGCCGCCGTAAACATCGATCACATTGTCGGGTGAGCGGTTAAGAATGCTCGCCACCAGACAGGAGGTGGGCCCTTCCGCCAGCTTGCCGCTACGCGCCAGGCGGTCGACCTGGATGCCCGCTTCGAACGTTGCGCCCAGCGCAATGACTTGATCGGTGATGCGGCTCACTGTGCATCTCCGCTGGCAATCGCCGTTTCGATCACGCCGCCGCCAAGGCAGATGTCGTCCTTGTACAGCACCAGTGACTGGCCGGGGGTGACAGCGCGCTGAGGCTCATCAAAACGAACGAGGTAGCCATTCTCGGTTTTCTCCAGCGTACAGGCCTGATCCGACTGGCGGTAGCGCACCTTGGCGGTCAGGCGCAGCGGCTCGGCGATCTCAATCGGGTTTACCCAGTAGATCGATGAGCAGGTGAGGGCGTCCGAGAATAGCCAGGGGTGGTTGTTGCCCTGGCCGACGACCAGCACGTTGTTGGACAGGTCCTTGCGCAGCACATACCAGGGCTCGTCGCTGGCACCTTGCAGGCCACCGATACCGAGGCCCTGGCGCTGGCCGATGGTGTGGTACATCAAGCCATGATGACGACCGATCACGGTGCCGTCGGTCGTCTCGATGTCGCCGGGCTGGGCGGGCAGGTACTGCTTGAGGAAGTCGCTGAAGCGGCGCTCGCCAATAAAGCAGATGCCCGTCGAATCCTTCTTGCGAGCGGTTGCCAGCTCGTAGCGCTCGGCGATACGGCGTACTTCGGGTTTCTCCAGTTCGCCGACCGGGAACAGGGTGCGCGCAATCTGCTCGGCGCCCACAGCGTGCAGGAAGTAGCTTTGATCCTTGTTGTTGTCGATGCCGCGCAGCAGCACGGTCTGGCCATCGCGCTCTGCGCGGCGTACATAGTGACCGGTGGCGATCAGGTCTGCGCCGAGCGACAGGGCGTAATCAAGGAACGCTTTAAACTTGATTTCACGGTTGCAGAGGATGTCCGGATTGGGTGTGCGGCCAGCCTTGTACTCTTCCAGAAAGTGCTCGAACACGTTGTCCCAGTATTCGGCGGCGAAGTTGGCGGTATGCAGCTTGATCCCGAGGCGGTCGCTTACGGCTTGGGCATCGGCCAGGTCTTCCTTGGCGGTGCAGTACTCGGTGCCGTCGTCCTCGTCCCAATTCTTCATGAACAGGCCTTCCACCTGATAGCCCTGCTCCAGCAGCAGTGCCGCGGAAACGGACGAGTCGACGCCGCCGGACATGCCGACGATGACGCGAATTTCAGAGTTGGGCGTGTTGAGCTGGGTAGACATGTCAGCGAATCAGATCCAGTGAGTAGTGCGGTTTGTTCAGATAGTCCTGTACGCAGCCCAGAACCAGATGGCTGCGCAGTATTTCAGTATTGTCGACAAGTTCGTCGAGCGACATCCAGCGGGCGCGAATAATACCTTCGTCCAGCGTTCGTTCTGGCTCATGGCTGATAGGCTTGGCACTGAAGCAAACGCGCTGGTAGGTTTCACCGTTGGCGGCCTGAAATAGATATATACCGACGACGCTGGTGAGTTCCACGTGCCAGCCTGTTTCTTCCAGGGTCTCTCGAAGGGCGGCCTGGAGTAGCGATTCGTCAGCCTCTAGATGGCCTGCGGGTTGATTCAGGACAATGCGCCCGTCACGCTTTTCTTCGACCATCAGAAAACGTGACTGATGCTCGACGATGGTGGCGACAGTAACGTGGGGTAGAAATCGCATCGCGGCTCCTCGACAGGTGCGATAGGGTAGCGCAAACCGCTGTTGCGGTGAACCTCCGCTGCCGGCTTTGGTAAAGCGAAGGAAAACAGCTAGGATTCTGATTGGCTGTGTTTTGTAGTGTGATTGTAGTGTTACTACATATTCTTCGTTGATCGCCCCTCATAGATGGCTCAAATGGGCGAGGAGAGAGGGCGCTCGGCGAGATTGTAGACAAAAGTGCGTGACATTCTGTAGGAAAACTACAACAATAGCGCGGCTGAAAATCCGTATTCATGGGATGTCGGGGGTTACCCACCTGCCGGCATCGCCTGTGGCAACGACAACATAAACGGAGTCAAAGATGGGATACCAAAAGATCCAGGTGCCGGCCAGCGGCGACAAAATTACCGTTAACGCCGACCTTTCCCTGAACGTACCCGACAATCCGATCATCCCCTACATCGAGGGTGACGGCATCGGTTTCGATATTTCCCCTGTCATGATCAAGGTCGTCGACGCTGCCATTGAAAAAGCGTACGCCGGCAAGCGCAAGATTTCCTGGATGGAAGTCTATGCGGGCGAGAAAGCCACTCAGGTTTACGATCAGGACACTTGGCTGCCGGCTGAAACGCTGGACGCCATCAAAGAGTATGTTGTTTCCATCAAGGGCCCGCTGACTACTCCGGTAGGCGGTGGTATCCGCTCCCTCAACGTTGCCCTGCGTCAGGAACTCGACCTGTACGTTTGTCAGCGTCCGGTTCGCTGGTTTGAAGGCGTGCCGAGCCCGGTCAAGAAGCCGGGTGACGTCGACATGGTCATCTTCCGCGAGAACTCCGAAGACATCTACGCTGGTGTTGAGTGGAAAGCCGGTAGCCCGGAAGCAGAGAAGATCATCAAGTTCCTGACCGAAGAAATGGGCGTCAAGAAGATCCGCTTCACCGACATGTGCGGTATCGGTATCAAGCCGGTTTCTGAAGCAGGCACCAAGCGTCTGGTTCGTCAGGCTCTGCAGTACACCGTCGACAACGATCGTTCCTCCCTGACCCTGGTTCACAAGGGCAACATCATGAAGTTCACCGAAGGTGCCTTCAAAGATTGGGGTTACGAAGTTGCACGTGACGAGTTTGGCGCCGAGCTGCTGGATGGCGGCCCCTGGATGCAGTTCACGAACCCGAACACCGGCAAGACCATCGTGGTCAAGGACGTCATCGCTGACGCCATGCTGCAGCAGATCCTGCTGCGCCCGGCTGAGTACGACGTGATTGCCACCCTGAACCTGAACGGTGACTACCTGTCTGACGCCCTGGCTGCTGAAGTTGGTGGTATCGGTATTGCTCCGGGCGCCAACCTGTCTGACTCCGTTGCCATGTTCGAAGCGACCCACGGTACTGCTCCGAAGTATGCCGGTCAGGACAAGGTCAACCCGGGCTCTGTGATCCTGTCTGCTGAAATGATGCTCCGCCACATGGGCTGGGTTGAAGCTGCCGACCTGATCATCAAGGGTGTCAACGGTGCCATCGCCAACAAGACCGTCACTTATGACTTCGAGCGTCTGATGGACGGTGCGACACTGCGCAAGTGCTCCGAGTTTGGTGACGACGTCATCGGCGCGATGTAAGCGCTGCGGTTCGGGTCGCGCTGTGGTGCGGCCCGATATCGTGCAAAAACAACAAAGCCGGCAAAAGCCGGCTTTGTTGTTTGCGTGACCGAGATCAGCAATCAGTCATGCATGAGGCTCGTTGCGCCTTCATTTTCCAGCTGTTTCTTGCTAGCGTGCTCAACAGTGGATTGGATGTTGATGGCGTGCAAGCCCTTGGGGCCCTGGATGATGTCAAACTGAACCGGCTGACCGGCCTTGAGCGTTTTATAGCCATCCATCTGAATGGCTGAATAGTGCGCAAAGAGGTCCTCGTCCCGCCCGTTCGCTACGATAAATCCGTAGCCCTTGGCATTATTGAACCATTTGACCTTACCGTTCTCCATACTACGTCCCTCTGATAGCTTGTCACATCATGTGAGTGGTGTGGCCCTTGCTGACCAATGGCATGTCGGGGATGTAAATGGTGACTGGTCAGTCAAGCACTATTACACTTTTAACATCGAATCGGGGCAAGTCAAGCAGGCCCCAAAGCAACCTGCGTACCAGTACGCAGTTTTGCGATGAGCGGCATCTTTTCTGGCTTCCAGCGGTGAAATGGCAAATGTTTTCAATGACAGATTTTCAACTAACCTTAAATCAAGGGCCGGGGGAGCCCGAGCATGAGGATGATCACGGCCTGGCGGTCGAGACCAGCAAACCTCAGCTCAAGCCACCGTCTCGTTATAAGGTCATCATGCTGAATGATGACTACACGCCGATGGATTTTGTCGTGGAGGTTCTGGAGCGTTTTTTTGCCCACAATCGGGAAAGTGCCACACAGATCATGCTCAAGGTGCATACTGAAGGTAGAGCGGTCTGTGGCATCTACACCCGGGACATAGCCGAAACCAAGGCCGCGGAAGTCAATGACTACGCGAGGGAATGCCAGCACCCGTTGATGTGTCAGATTGAACGGGAAGCGTAACAAGGCGATTTGCATCGCATATGAGGTGGCAACATGCTCAATAGAGATCTCGAGATCACCCTGAATCTGGCGTTCAAGGATGCGCGCAACAAGCGGCATGAGTTCATGACCGTGGAACATCTGTTGCTTGCGTTGTTGGATAATCAGGCAGCGATCGATGTCCTCAATGCCTGCGGAGCGGATTTGGACCGCCTGCGGCGCGAGCTCACCGAATTCATCGATTCCACCACGCCGCTGATTCCCAAGCAGGATCAGGAGCGTGAGACCCAGCCAACGCTGGGCTTCCAGCGCGTGTTGCAGCGCGCCGTATTCCATGTGCAGAGCTCTGGCAAGGGCGAAGTCAGCGGAGCCAACGTTCTGGTCGCGATTTTCAGCGAGCAGGAAAGCCAGGCTGTGTTCTTCCTCAAGCAGCAGCAAATTGCACGTATCGATATCGTTAATTTCATCTCCCATGGCATCTCCAAGGTGCAGAGCGACGCCGAACAGATCGGCGACGAGCAGGAGTCCATGGATGAAGAAACCGCAGAAGGGGCGACCGCCAGCAATCCGCTGGAGGCCTACGCCAGCAATCTGAACGAAATGGCGCGCAAGGGACGGATTGATCCGTTGGTCGGTCGTGCGTCTGAGGTAGAGCGCGTCGCCCAGATTCTCATGCGTCGCCGCAAGAACAACCCGTTGCTGGTCGGTGAAGCGGGCGTTGGCAAGACGGCTATCGCTGAGGGGTTGGCAAAACGCATCGTCGATGGCGAGGTGCCGGATACCTTGTCAGAAGCGGTTGTCTACTCGCTGGATTTGGGTGCGCTGTTGGCTGGTACCAAGTACCGCGGTGACTTCGAGAAACGCTTCAAGGCGTTGCTGAAGGCTCTGAAGAAGCGCCCGCACGCAATTCTGTTTATTGACGAGATCCACACCATCATTGGTGCGGGTGCGGCATCTGGTGGCGTGATGGATGCGTCAAACCTGCTCAAGCCGCTGCTGTCTTCCGGTGAGATTCGCTGCATTGGTTCGACCACGTTCCAGGAATTCCGCGGCATTTTCGAGAAGGATCGCGCGCTGGCGCGGCGCTTCCAGAAAGTCGACGTAGTCGAACCTTCGGTTACCGACACCATCCAGATTCTCAAGGGGCTCAAGAGCCGTTTCGAGGATCACCACGGCATTCGCTATACCGACGAGGCTCTGAAGGCTGCAGCGGAGTTGGCTAGCCGCTACATCAACGACCGTCACATGCCAGACAAGGCGATCGACGTGATCGACGAGGCGGGGGCGTACCAGCGCCTGCAGCTCCCGGAAAACCGTCCGGAGTTTATCGATGTGCCCGAGGTTGAGGCGATTGTGGCCAAGATCGCACGGATTCCCCCGAAGCATGTGTCCTCCAGTGATAAGGAGCTGCTGAAGAATCTGGAACGTGACCTCAAACTGGTGGTGTTCGGGCAGGACGGCGCAATCGATGCATTGTCTACTGCGATCAAGCTGTCGCGTGCAGGCCTGAAGTCAGCCGATAAGCCGGTAGGCTCGTTCCTGTTTGCCGGCCCGACCGGTGTGGGCAAGACTGAGGTTACCCGTCAGTTGGCTAAGAGCCTCGGCGTTGAGCTGCTGCGCTTCGATATGTCCGAGTACATGGAGCGCCATACTGTGTCCCGCCTGATCGGCGCACCTCCGGGCTACGTCGGGTTTGATCAGGGCGGCCTGTTGACCGAGGCGGTCACCAAGAGTCCGCATTGTGTCTTGCTGCTCGACGAAATCGAGAAGGCGCACCCCGAGGTCTTCAACCTGCTGCTACAGGTAATGGATCACGGCACCCTGACCGATAACAACGGCCGCAAGGCGGATTTCCGCAACGTCATTCTGGTGATGACTACCAACGCGGGGGCCGAGACCATGTCCCGGGCGTCGATCGGCTTTACCAAGCAGGATCACAGCACCGATGGCATGGAAATCATCAAGAAGGCCTTCACGCCGGAATTCCGCAACCGTCTGGATGCGATCATCCAGTTTGGCCGTCTGACTCACGAGAGCATCAAGTTCGTGGTCGACAAGTTCCTCACCGAACTGCAGGCCCAGCTGGAAGACAAGCATGTGCTGCTGGATGTGGATGAGGATGCGCGCAACTGGCTGGCTGAGCACGGCTACGATCCCATGATGGGCGCGCGCCCGATGGCGCGCTTGATTCAGGACAAGATCAAGCGCCCGCTGGCCGAGCAAATCCTGTTTGGCGAACTGGCGGAGCAGGGCGGCACGGTGCACGTCACGTTGCGTGATGGTGAGCTGGAGATCGAGGTGCCGGAGGCGGCAGTTGCCTGAGGCCCTCCTCAACGAAAAAGACCGGCATCTGCCGGTCTTTTTTTTGCTCTGATCAAACGTTGAAGCGCGACCAGATCGGGGCGTGATCGGAAGGCTTCTCCATCCCGCGGATGTCGTAGTCGATGTCGCTTTCAACGCAATGCTCAGCCAGCGCGCTGCTGGCCAGTACCATGTCGATCCGCAGACCACGTTTGGGGGTGTCCTCGAAGCCACGGCTGCGGTAATCAAACCAGCTGTAACGATCTGAGTCAGGGTTGAGGTGACGGAAGGTGTCGACCAGGCCCCAGCCCTTCAGGCGCGCCATCCAACCACGCTCTTCCGGCAGGAAGCTGCATTTGCCTGTGCGCAACCAGCGCTTGGCGTTGTCCGGGCCGATGCCGATGTCGGCGTCGGTGTCGGAGATGTTCATGTCACCGATGATGGCGATGCGCTGATCCGGCGTGAACTCGGCTTCCAGGTGGGCTTGCAGGTCTTCGTAGAACTTTTCCTTGGCCGGAAACTTGGTCGGATGGTCACGGCTCTCGCCCTGCGGGAAGTAGCCGTTGAAAACAATCAGTGGCTCTCCGTCTGCGCAGGGGATGGCAGCGCTGATCATCCGACGTTGGGCATCGTCCTCATCGGATGGGAACCCCTTGCGTACCCACAGTGGTTGCTGGCGAGTCAGCAGGGCAACACCGTAGTGGCCTTTCTGACCGTGGAAGGCGACGTGGTAACCCAGCGCCTCAACGTCGGCCAATGGGAATTGCGGATCGTCGACCTTGGTTTCCTGCAGGCCAATGACGTCCGGATTGTGACGTGCGACCAGTTCCTGCAACTGGTGCGGACGAGCCCGCAGGCCGTTGATGTTGAACGATACGATCTTCATGGGCATGTCCTGTAATTCGAGGTTCTACCGACGCAGCGCGGCGGCGAAGAAGGCTGAATAGGGTAGCCTAAATGCGTCTGATTTGGGACACGAGCGACACCCCGGCGTGTTAGCATTCCGACTGCGAATACCTGCCGGGATGGAGCTCATGCGTCGCGCGTTCTCACTGTTGTTACTTGCTTCTGTAGTGTCTGCTGCGCAGGCCGGAGTCAAGGTCACAGTCGAGCCGTCGAAAAAGTCCGTCCGTGAAAATGTCGAAGCCTATATAGGACCCGTTGAGGCCAGCAGCCGCGAGGGCCTGGAACGGCAGCTGCGCCATATCGACGAGCAAGCGACTCTGGCTGCTCAAGCGCTTGGCTACTATCAGACTCGCAATCAGCTCGACATTACCGGCCCTGACGACGCGCCGCAGCTGGACGTGCGTGTGGAGCTGGGTGAACCGGTTCGGCTGGATCAGGTTGCGGTGCAGGTCCTTGGTGCAGGGGCTGGAACTCCGGCTTTCCAGTTGGGTGTCGACGAGTTGCTGCCCAAGGGGCAGATCCTTAACCACGGCCGTTACGAAACCCTGAAGTCGCGCATCAATAGCCGTGCACTGCGCTATGGCTACTTCGATGGTCAGTACCTCAAGCGCGAACTCAGGGTCGATGTCGAGCGCAGCAAGGCCGACGTCGATGTTCAGTACGATACCGGCCCACGCTACAGCTTTGGCCCGGTGCACTTTTCCGATACCCAGTTCAATGATGACCTGCTCGCGCGCATGGTGCCGTTTGAGTCGGGCGCGCCTTATGACGCCGACCTGGTTGGCAAGCTGAACCAGGATCTACTCTCTAGCGGCTACTTCAACGGCGTGCTGGTTACCGCTCCGGTAGACAAGGCAGTGGGGGGGCAGGTCCCCGTCGAGGTCGAGATTTCCGAACGCAATCCTCACTCCTTGGGTTTTGGTGGTGGCTACTCAACGGATGTTGGCGTGCGCGGCAAGATGACCTGGGATCAGCACTGGATCAACCCTCAGGGTCACAGCCGCGGCGCGAGTATGGAGCTGTCGGCGCCGCGCCAGGAAGTCAGCGCGTTCTATCAGGTGCCTCTGGATGACCCGATCACCCACAACCTGCGTTACTTTGTGGGCTGGCAAAAAGAGGATATCGACGACGTACAGACTCACAGCCTGGCGGTGGGGGCGGAGGTCAATAAGCGCCTTGAGAGCGGCTGGCAACGTAGTGTCGGTTTGCGCTTGCAACAAGAGGTGTTCTCGCTCGGGGATGACAGCGGCACCGCTACCATGCTGATTCCCAGTCTGGTGTTGCAGCGTGCACAAACCTCGGGTGGCATCGACCCGCTGCGCGGGTACAGTTTGTTGCTGGACGCTCAGGTGGCCAAGGAGGGGGTTCTGTCTACCGTCGACTTTGCCCGGGTCATGGCGCAGGTAAAGGGGCTTTACACCTTGTTTGATAAGCACCGGTTCCTGGGCCGAGTTGCGCTCGGAGCGGTGGCGACTAACGATTTTTCCAGCATTCCTCCCTCGCTGCGTTTCTTTGCCGGTGGCGACCAAAGTATTCGCGGCTACGAGTATCAGAGTCTGTCTCCGGTCGACAGTACCGGGGAAACCATTGGGGCGCGCTATCTGATGGCCTCAAGCGCCGAGTACCAATACGAGTTCATCAAAAGCTGGCGCGCCGCGACCTTTGTCGATCACGGCAACGCCGTTGATTCGCTGATGGATCCGCTGAAAACCAGCGTCGGGGTTGGTATTCGCTGGGCGTCGCCGATCGGCCCGATTCGCTTTGATCTGGCGCGCTCGCTGTCCGATCCGGATGTCGGTTTCAAGGTTCACTTCTCGATGGGGCCGGAGCTGTGATGCGCTTTCTTGCCAAGGCCCTGCTGCGCGGGCTGATCATTCTGCTGGCGCTGCCGCTGCTGCTGGGCTTGTTGCTGGCCAGTGAGCCAATCAACCGCTGGCTGTTCGAGCAGGTGGATAGCCGCTTGCCGCAGCTGTCGCTGGAGTTTGACCAAGGCAACCTTTGGCTCGGCTGGTCGTTTGCTCAATTGCGCTGGCAAGACGAGTCAGTCGATTTAGATATCGAACGCGTCTCGCTGGCGTGGAGCCCATCCTGTTTGTTTGGTGCGACGCTGTGCCTGGATAGTCTGTCGGCCGAGCGCGTCACCGTGATAACCCAGCCAACTGAGCCGCAGAAAGAAACTGCGCCGCTCAGCTTGCCTGCATTGCAGCTGCCCTTGGCGCTGGAGGTTGGCAAGCTGCATCTGGGGGAGCTCTCGCTGGATGGCGAGACTGCGCTGTTGACTGATTTGGAGCTGGCAGCGTTTGGTCGCGGTGATGAGTTGGTCATCCAGACCTTCAGTGGCAGTCGCCCTGATTTGCATTGGCGGCTGGACGGCAAGGTGCAGATGCAGGGCGACTGGCCGCTGGAGCTGACAGCCGACGTGTCTCTGCCGCCGGTCGACGAGCGTGACTGGCGCCTGCATCTGACCGCCGGCGGTGACCTGCGTGATCTGCAACTGAGAGCCGACAGTCGTGGCTACCTGACTGGTTGGCTGGACGCCTCGGCCAATCTGTTTGAACCGGGTTTTCCCCTGCAGCTGCAATGGCAGGGCGAGGATTTTCTGCCACTGCGTAGTTTGCCTTCCTCGCTGACGTTGCAGGGGCTCGCGCTGGACCTCGCAGGCGATCTTAACTCCGGTTACATGCTGCACGCGGATGCGCAGCTGCCGGGCGAGGATGGGCAGGTCGCGCTACTGCTGACGGCGCAGGCGAATATGTCGGGTGTCGACCAGTTGGCCTTGACCCTCCAAGTCGCCGACGATCCCGCCCGGCAACTCGTCGCAAGCGGGAGTGCAAGTTGGCAAGGCGAGCCCGAAGCTGAGCTGCAGCTGGCAGTGGACCACTTTCCTTGGCAGTCGCTGTACCCCGTCGATACCGGTGAGGTGGTGCTGCAGCAACTGGCTGCGACCGCCAGCCTGAAGGGCGGCAAGGTCGACGCTCGACTGGATGCTCAACTGACCGGTGTGGCTGCACAGGAAGTGGCAGTCAGTGCGCGGGTGCAGGGTGACCAGCAGGCGCTGGATATCAGTCCGCTGAGCCTGACTGCGCAGGGCGGCAGCGCGACCGGTACTCTGCAGCTTGAGCTGCAACCCGCTGTGCGGTGGCAAGGGCAGTTTCAGCTCGATAGTGTCGACCCCAGTGTATTCATCGCTGCCTTGCCTGGCAGCCTGGGTGGCATGCTGAACAGCAGCGGTGCGCTGCAAGGCGAACAGCTGACGTTGGATGCCGACTGGAATCTGCAGGGGGAACTGCGGGATCAACCGCTGGCGTTTGTCGGCGCGCTGAACAAGAGCGAAGAGACCTGGGCGCTATCCGGCTTACGTCTCGAACAGGGCAATAATCGGGTGACGGGGCAGGGGCGCTGGGGAGCGCAAGTGGCAGCACAGCTGGACCTGCAGTTGAATGAGATGAAAGCGCTCTGGCCAGGGCTGCGCGGCGCTCTGAACGGTAACCTGCAGCTGGCTGGCAGCGCCGCGGCGCCGCATATCAGCGCTGCGCTGCAAGGTGCCCGGGTTGGCTATCTGGACGCACGCACGAGTACTCTGACGCTGCAACTCGACACGACGCTAAGCAAGACCCTGCCGATGTCGCTGCAGCTGTCGGCCGAGCGCCTGCGAACTGGCGCGACGCAGTTGGGAAATGTCCAGCTGGGAGTGGATGGTGACCGTGCCAGCCATCGGGCGCGACTGACGCTGTTGGGCGGTGACGCAGAGGCAGAGCTGTCGGTCAACGGCGCGCTCTCAGACGCTAACTGGCAAGGTGAGTTGAGTCAGGGCGTGCTGCGTCACCAGCATCTTGAGCTGCGGCAGGACGACGCTGCTGATGTGAACTACCAACTGGCAACTGGCCGCCTGCAACTGGGTGAGCACTGTTGGCGTCAGGCGGACGCCAGCCTGTGCTTCAACGGCCAGCAGACGCTGATGCCGGACCGCCAGCTGGATGTTGCTCTGAACAACTTCAATCTCGCCGAGTTGGCTCCGTGGATGCCTGCCGACTTCGATTGGCAGGGCAATCTGCAGGGGCAGTTGGTGTTCAACCAGAAGGCCGCGCAGGCGCCGGTTGCCAACGTCAACCTGAGTTCGGCTGACGGCGTTATCACGGTGAAGGACAATGGCGAGTCGCTGACATTTCCCTATCAGCAGCTGCAATTCTCGACGGATCTGCAAGCCCGCAACGCGACTGCGGTGCTGGAGCTGCGCAGCGATGTTATCGGTCGCCTGCTGGTCAACGCCAATGTCCGCGAGCCGGCAGGCAGTCAGCGGCTTTCCGGCAGCTATCAGGTCGAGCAGCTGCAGCTCGATTTCCTTCGCCCGTTCCTGGCTGACGTCGAGGAGCTGCAAGCAACGCTGAATGGCAGTGGTGAGTTGTCTGGTGTGCTGCGCGAGCCCGTGGTGACGGGTTTGCTGACGTTACGGAACGGATTGATCACGGGGCCAAATCTCCCCGTCAGTTTTGAGCAGTTGCAGGCCGATATCGCCATCGACGGCCAGGCCGCGAATATCGACGGCCAATGGCGCAGTGGCGAAAAAGGTGAGGGTCGCGTACGCGGCCGTGTTGGCTGGGCGCCGCTCGATGTCGCGCTGACGCTGCAGGGCCATGATCTGCCGGTCAACGTCGAGCCCTACGCCAAACTGCTGGTCGCACCGAATGTGGAGATGAGTCTGCGTGACGGCAATCTGCACGTGGGCGGCGAACTGGCGATCCCTGAAGGCGATATCGTTGTGCGCGAGCTGCCTGCGGGCGCAGTGCGGGTATCGCCTGACACGGTCATCGTCGGCCGCGAGAATACTGACACTGCAGAGGCGCTGGGTATCACCGCGCGGGTCAAGTTGAATATCGGTGACCAGCTGCGGCTCAACGCGTTTGGTTTGAAAGGGCGTCTGAAAGGGCAGCTTGAAGTACAGGAAAACCTGAATGCCAACGGCGATCTGCAGATCCTCGATGGCGAGTTCCGCCGCCTCGGCCAAGACCTGAAACTGCGCCGCGCACTGCTGCTATTTTCTGGTCCGATCAGTCAGCCGTACCTGAACGTCGAAGCCATCCGTGAGGTCGATGATGTCATTGCTGGTCTGCGGGTGACCGGCAATGCCAGTGCGCCTACCACCAGTGTTTTCTCCGAGCCGGGCATGTCGCAGCAGGAAGCCATGTCGTATCTGGTGCTCGGGCGCCCGCTGGGTGAAGAGGGCGACAGTAACCTGCTGGGCCAGGCCGCGCTTGGCCTCGGTCTGGCCGGTGCTGCGCCGATCACCCGGCATATTGGCGATGCGCTCGGGCTCGAGGACTTTGCCGTTGAGGCCGAGGGGCAGGGCACCGATACACAGGTGGTTGCCAGCGGCAGTATTACCGACAAGCTCAGTGTGCGTTATGGTGTGGGGGTGTTCGAGCCATCCAACAACCTGGCACTGCGCTACGAACTGTCGCGACGATTGTATCTGGAGGCGGTTAGTGGTTTTGCCAGCTCTCTGGATTTCTTCTATCGTATCGACTTCTGATTTTTTGGCGGGTGGCGCCGTTGCGGCCCGTCTGTTTAGCACACACAAGTAGTGCCTCGGCACATTGAAGGAGTCATCATGTCTAGCGTTACTCTGCGCGGTAATCCCATCTCCATCGGCGGTACCTTCCCGGCCAAGGGCGACAAGGCTCCGGCATTCACGCTGGTTGCCAAGGACCTGTCCGACGTCAGCCTCGCCAGCCTGACTGGTAAACGCAAGATTCTGAATATCTTCCCGAGCGTCGATACCCCGGTTTGCGCTACCTCTATCCGTACTTTCAACGCCAAGGCCAGCAGCCTGGAGAACACCGTCGTGCTGTGCATCTCCGCCGACCTGCCGTTTGCTCAGGCGCGTTTCTGCGGTGCGGAAGGTCTGGATAACGTCATCAACCTGTCTACCCTGCGTGGCCGCGAGTTTGTTCGCAATTACGGCGTCGACATCGAAAACGGCCCGCTGGCCGGCCTGACTGCCCGCGCTGTTGTGGTGCTGGATGAAGACGACAACGTCCTCTACAGCGAGCTGGTCGGCGAAATCGGCCAGGAGCCAAACTACGAAGCAGCACTGGCTGCGCTGTAAGGCGCGACGCGGGCGATAGAATTATCTGAACTCTGTGCGTCTACCCCATTGACTCTGCAGGGATTTCCAGTAACATTGCCCGCCGTGGAGGGATGGCAGAGCGGTTGAATGCACCGGTCTTGAAAACCGGCGAAGGTGAAAGCCTTCCCAGGGTTCGAATCCCTGTCCCTCCGCCATACAAACAAAGAACCCGGCCTTGTGCCGGGTTTTTTGTTTGTCAGAACAGATCGTGCCGGGTTAATCATGAGGCCGCGCCTGCTGAGTAGGCGAACAAATTTACCCTGTTACTACCGCCGACGCTCATGGAAGAGCAGAACTACGTCAAACAATATTGTTCCTCTGCCACTTTTTTACATCCAAGCCCCGTAACAGCAAGCAGCTGTCAGAATCTGTCAAGCCGCCACCGATCGTCTGAAGCATCATTCGGAAAACCCCAGCCAACTATAAGAGAGAAACAATATGGCAACGGTGACAGACACCTTCGATTTTATCGTCATTGGCGGCGGCCCCGGTGGTTGCGTGAGCGCGGCTCGGTTGAGCGAAGTACCAGACTGCCAGGTACTGCTGCTGGAGGCAGGTCCTGATCGACGTGGCCTGCTGGCGGACAACCTTGCGATGGGAACCCTGGCATTAGTACCGCGCAAAAGCAGCAACAACTATGGCCTGAATACCGAGGTGGACCCTGGCCTCAACGGCCGCCGGGATTTCCATCCGCTCGGGCGGGGCCTTGGCGGTGGCTCCAGTATCAATACGCTGATGTACATGCGCGGCAACCAGCAGGACTACGACGACTGGGCTGCCATGGGCAATCCCGGCTGGTCATGGGCTGAGGTTTTGCCGTATTTCCGTAAGTCGGAGAATAATCAGACCTTTCGTGATGACCCGCTGCACGGCACGGATGGGCCGATGTGGGTAGAAGAGCCCCGCACCGGTAATCCCTATCAAGAAGTGTGTATTCAGGCCTGTGCTGAAGCAGGACTCCCCCATAACCCCGACCTCAATGGGGTCAGCCAAGAAGGCTGTCGACGTACCCAGGTGTTTATGAAGCACGGAGTGCGCTATGGGGTTGGCAAGGCCTACATCCACCCGGTTCTGGAGCGCCGCAGCAACCTGCAACTGTGGACCGATACCCAGTGCACGCGCATCATCTTCGAGGGCAAGCGTGCCGTGGGCGTGGAGATTGAGCAGCAGGGCCAGCGCCGCATTGTACTTTGCCGCAAGGAAGTTATTGTCGCCGGTGGCGGTATCCTCTCGGCCAAGTTGCTGCAGCTCTCCGGTGTCGGCGACCCACAGTGGCTCAAGCCGCTGGGGATCGATACGGTTCACGCGTTGCCGGCAGTAGGTAAGCACCTGCAGGACCACGCTGACGTGATCATGGCGTTTCACATTCCCGGCGACACTGATCTGATGGGTGGGTCGCCCAAAGCCGTGGGCGTCATGTGGCGGGGCTGGAAGGATTGGAAGCGCGATGGCACCGGGCGCCTGGCGACCAACTTCGTCGAGGTTACGGGGTTCATGAGTCTGACGCCGGAGTCGCGCAAGCCGGAGATCCAGTACGAGTTCGTGAACGCGATCGCGTGCAGTCACGGCCGCAAGATGGACCTCAGGCACGGGATGTCTGTGCATGTGTTGCTGTTGCATCCGCAGAGCCGGGGTACAGTAAAACTTGCCAGCAGCGATCCGCACGCCGATCCGCTGATCCAGTTCAACTACTTCAGCGATCCGCAGGACCTGGCGACCATGGTCGAGGGTCTCAAGCGCGTAAACGCGATCATGACCCAGACACCAACCTTCGCCGGGCGCATCAAGCGCGACCTGCGCACCGCGCATTGTCGTACCGACACCGACTGGGAGCAGTTTGCCCGCAATGCCGCCGGCACCAACTATCATCCGGTTGGCTCCTGCCGGATGGGGCCTGACGCCGCCGATTCAGTAGTCGATGCCCGCCTGCGGGTGCATGGCTTGGAAGGTTTGCGCGTGGTGGACAGCTCGGTGATGCCGCGCATTGTCGGCGGCAACACTATGGCCCCGTCGATCATGATTGGCGAGAAGGGCGCAGAAATGATCCGTGAGGACTGGGACCTGCCGCTGGCATCCAACCCGGCGGATTACCACACCGTAGTCTCTGCTTCTGTGGCAGGCGCACGCGCGGGCTGAAACGTTCGGCGGCGCCGGTTACTCGATTTCATAAATAGCTGCGGCATTCAATCACGATGGCACTACGAGGTGGAGGGTGGATGAAGCAGCGTAACAGCGAGGACGTGCCTGCCAGTGAACCAGGCCGTGCGCGACGGTTTATCGATTGGCGTCCCACGCGGCTGGCAGCGATGTTGCTGGCGTTTGGCGCAGCAGCGCGGGCGGCGCTCACCGGATCGCTTCGGCCGGCGTTGCCAACCTATCCTGAGTCAGCGCAGTTTCGCGGCGAGCGTTTCCGCAACAAGCAGGCGCGCACGCCGATCAGCCTGCGTCACTGGAGAGCGGCCTGCCGTCACCGGATGTAAAGGTCACCCTGGAGCGCTTGCAAGGTGCGCAGTGGCAGGCACTCAGCGAGGGCGTTACCAACGAACAGGGGCGCATCACCGGGCTGTACCCGGACGGCCAAAATTTGACTGATGGTACGTACCGGGTGACCTTCAAGACCGGCGACTGGTTTGCAGAGCAGCAAGCCAAAACCTTCTTTCCGGAAGTGCCGGTGATTTTCGAGGTCGATGCCTCTGTGCCCCATTACCACATCCCGCTGCTGCTCAGCCCCTACGGGTTTTCCACCTATCGCGGTAACTGATTGGCTCCGCAGCACCGGTCTGTTGCCGGTGCCGCGCTTCATTGCCTGCGAATCAGATAAATCCCCCAGATGACCAGCGCGGTACCCGCCAGCTGTATCCAGGTTAGCGGCTCTGCCAGCAGCAACCAGCTGAAGACGATGGTCATGACCGGGCCAAGCATGCCCACCAGTACGGTTGGCCCGGCGCCGATACGCTGAATTGCACCTGACTGAAAGAAGATTGGCAGCACGGTTGAGAACAGCGCCATCGCTGCGCAATAAGCGTAGATTGGCAAAGGCTGGATCAGGTCGCTGATCGGATTGGTGACGAGAAAGTGCAATTGTGCCGCCAGGATCGACACGATCAACGCCAAAATCGAAAACCGCGCAGCCCCGAGTTTGGCGATCGAGACTTCAGCGAACGCTGTGTAGCAGGCGTACGACAGCGCTGAGCCGAACACCAGCGCGGCGCCGAGCCAGGGGGCAATGCTGTCTTCGGCGAACTGGTGGTCACTGACAAACACCAGACTCACGCCGGCGTAGCAGAGCACCAGCGCGCCGATCAGCCGCGGGCTGGCGGTCTTGCCGAGAAACAGCAGGCCAATCAGGATGGTGATGGTCGGGTAGGTAAACAGAATCACCCGCTCCAGTCCGGCAGAGATGTACTGCAAACCAGCAAAGTCGAGAATCGACGCGCCGTAGTATCCGGTCAGCCCAAGAAAGATCAGCAGCGCCCAATCCTTGCGGTTGAGACGTGGGCCGTTACGCAGGTAGGCGAAGCCGCTGAGCAGGAACATCGGCAAGGAAAACAGCATTCGCAGCGAGAGCAGGGTGATGGCGTCGACCGGCCCGGCAAGGTAGGCCAGCTTGACGAGAATCGCCTTGAACGAGAAGCCGAAAGCCGCAAGGACGGCAAGCAACATACCGATCTGTCTGGGGGAAAGGGCGGTGCGGGTCATGGGAGATTCTATTGGCCTGGGTTCAATTGATTGGATGCTAATCCTCTTGAGGCGCCTGTAGAATTGCGTTTTCCCCACTCAAGCGTTCGTATTTTTCGAATTCATATGAAATACAACCTGACTGATCTGCGCCTGTTCATTGCCATCGCCGAGTGCCAGAGCCTGACGCACGGCGCGGAGCGGGCGTTCTTGGCGCCGTCCTCTGCCAGCCATCGGATCAAGATGCTGGAAGCGTCACTCGGCACGGTATTGCTGCACCGGCGCTCGCGCGGCGTCGAGCTGACCCGTGCCGGCGAAATCTTTCTGCGCCATGCCCGTCAGGTATTTGCCCGGCTGGAACAGATGCATTCGGATCTCGCGCCCTTTGCCGAAGGCGTGCAGGGGCATGTGCGGCTATGGGCTAACACTCACGCCATTCACAGCTATCTGCCGAACGATCTGGCGGCATTTTTGGCTGAGCACCCGCAGGTCAGCGTGAATCTGGAAGAGCACACCAGCGCCGACATTCTCGCCGGTGTTGCCCGTGGCGATGCGGAGATCGGCATCGTGGCCGGTTACGACGACTATCAAGAAGTCGAGCTGCTGCCTTACCGGGCGGATCGACTGGTCTTGATCACCGCTCCGGGCCACCGGCTGGCAGCAGCTGGCTCGCTGGCGTTTGCACAGGTGGTTGGCGAGCCCTTTGTCATGCTGCACGCGGGTTCGGCAATCCATACCTTCACCATGAATGCCGCATCGCACATGGGCTCGCACCTGAACGTGCGGGTGCAGGTCAACAGCTTCGAGGCGGTCTGCCGGATGGTTGCCGCCGGGGTGGGGATTGGCCTGGTGCCGCGCGAGGCGGTCAAGCTGTCGGGTCGCCAGCCGGTGTCGATCATCGAGGTGGAGGACGATTGGGCTCAGCGCGATCTGAAAATTTGCACCAGCAGCAAAACGCCGATCTCCTCGTTCGCCCGCGGGCTGATTGATCATTTGCTCGCTGAATAGCCGCTCAACAGCGCGCGGCCCAGTCCGGTAATTGGCAGGATCGTCCGCGTTGCGCCCCTTATCAGCGGAGGCTGCCGCCCTACAATGGGGTATCGCCGCGCAGTGCTCAGCGCGGTCATCGCATCGTTCACGTCCACCGATGACGACAGGTGTCTCGCCCCTGCGCGTCGGCCAACAACCATAAGAGGGGGCGGGCATGAGTCAGCGCGTGTTATCGGGTGACAGTGAGTACCTTAAAAGCGGCTACGCAAAGGCCTACAAATCAACTGCCGGAAGTCAGGATACGGTTGATGCCGCGGAGCTTGAGCGGCTGCATACCGCATTGCTGCGCGATGGTTATGTGATTCTGGAGCGGATTGTCCCGGAGGCGCAGATCGACCAGATCAGCGCCGAGTTGCGGGCGCTGCTGCCCGAGCACTGTGGTCGCAACGACTTTGAGGGGACACTGACCCAGCGGCTCTATGCGGTGATTTCCAAAACCCTGGCGTGCAATCCGCTGGTCGAGCATCCGCTTGTGCTAGGGCTGCTGGATAAAGTGCTGGCGCCGAATTATCTGCTCTCGCAACTGCAGGTGATCAACATTCTGCCCGGCGAGCAGGCGCAACCGCTGCATCATGACGATGCCTTCTACCCGGTACCGCGGCCACGCCCGCATTTTGGTGCGGCCACCATCATCGCCATGGATGACTTCACCGCCGACAACGGTGCAACCGTGGTGATTCCCGGCAGCCATACTTGGGATGGACACGCGCCGACGCCCGACGACTGTGCCAAAGCGATCCCGGTGATCATGCCCAAGGGCTCGATGGTGCTGTTTCTCGGCACCCTCTGGCATGGCGGTGGTGCCAATCACAGCGCCAACGCCCGGCTTGCGGTCACCGCCCAGTACTGTGAGCCCTGGGCGCGCCAGCAGGAGAACTTCAGTCTGTCGGTGTCGCTGCCGCGTGCCCGCGAATGCAGCCCGCATATCCAGCGCATGCTCGGCTACTCGATTCACCCGCCGTTCATGGGCATGGTCAACGGCATGCATCCGCGGCGCCTGCTCGAAGAGAAATAGATGTAATCCGTGTTCCCACCACCTCTGATCAAGAAGCAGCAATATGGCAACAGAAGGCCTGATTTACCCGGTTATCACACCTGCTCTGGGCGCAACGCTGGAAGTGCAGCCGGGCGTGCTTTGGATTCGTATGCCGCTGCCGTTCAGGCTGGATCATGTGAACCTCTGGGCGCTGCGTGATCGCGACGGTTGGGCGCTGATTGATACCGGCGTCTGGACCAAGCAGGCGATGGGCGTTTGGGAGCAGCTGTTTGACGAGGTGTTGGGTGGCCTGCCGGTGACGCGGGTGATCTGTACTCACCGTCATGCCGATCACGCCGGGCTGGCCGGCTGGCTGGTCGAGCGTTTTGGCTGCGAGCTGTGGATGCCGCACATCGAATACCACGCCTGCAACGCCGCGCGGCTGCAGGGCCGGGAAGCGCCCGAGACGGAGCTGGCGTTTTACCGTCGTGCGGGCTGGAACGCTGCAGCGCTGGAGTATTTCTGCAGCAACTACGGCGGCATCTCCAGCATGGTCCATCCGTTGCCTGAGCAGTTCCGCCGCATCAGTGACGGTGATGTGCTCAGCATTGGTGAGCATGACTGGCAGGTGATTGTTGGTCAGGGGCATACGGCTGAACACGCCTGCCTCTACTGCGCCGAACTGGCGCTGTTCATCTCCGGTGATCAGGTGCTGCCGCTGATCTCATCCAACGTGTCGGTGCAGGCCCGCGAACCGAACGGCAACCCGTTGGGGGAGTGGGTGACTTCAATGCGGCGGATTCACGAAAAGGTCAGCGACAGCGTGCTGGTTCTGCCGTCACACAACGACTGCTTCCGTGGCCTGCACGCACGCATCGATGATCTGGTCGACAGTCAGCAGCGCTTGCTGAACCGGCTGCACGCAGAGTTGCGTGTGCCCCGGCGCAGTGTTGATATCTTCGAGTGCCTGTTTGGGCGGCCAATTGGCATGGACGACGGCATCGTGCTGGCGCTGGCGACCGGTGAGAGCCGCGCCAACCTGAACTGCCTGATTGCCGAGGGCAGGGTAGTGATGGAACCCGATGCCAACGGTGTCGAGTGGTATCGTGCCCGCGACCACTGATTCACGCAGTGGGTTCTGAGTGGGCGCGCTTGCGCCCAAACCGTTCGCGCATTCTCTCGCTGGCTGCCGGCCCCGGCTGCACTGTGCAGTGATCCGGAGTGATCGCGCGGCCGTCATCCGGGTCGATGAAACGCAGCTGTACGCGCTTGCCTGTTTGGCGATCGACCACCTGCACGCTTTCGCCGTCCTCGGCGTAATGACGATTACCCCAGTCGACGAAGGCCATCAGCACTGAGGCAAAGTCTTCCCCTTTGGCGGTTGGCACGTATTCGTAGCGCAGCGGCCGTTGGCTGTAGGGCACGCGCTCAAGCATGCCAGCGTCCACCAGTGCCGTGAGCCGGCGGGTGAGCATATTCGGCGCAATGCCTAAACTCTGTGAGAACTCATCGAAGCGTCGCTGGCCCTGCAGGGCGTCACGCATCAGCAGAATGCTCCACCACTCACCGACCTCATTAAGGCTGCGAGCAATGGGGCATTCGGCGTTGGTGAGTTTCTTTCGCTGCATCGATTTGACCGTCCGGTTGCATACAAGGCTGGCTCAGAATGTTACTTTCATTATGATAGTGACGTCCATCTGCTATTGGACTTTCCCGAAACGAAGGAGCAGGACTCTGATGAATAAGCGCATTGTGGTCACCGGTATGGGCGCGGTCTCACCGCTGGGCACGGGTGTTGAGGCCGTCTGGCAGCGACTAACGGCGGGCCAATCAGGTATCCGAACACTGCCTGAGGAGCTGATCGGTGATCTGGCAGTCCGCATTGGCGGGCAGGTGCAGAGCGCCGAGCAGGATCCGCAAGCCGGTTTCGACCCGGACCGCTATCTGCCAGCGAAAGAGCAGCGCAAGATGGACCGCTTTATCCTGTTTGCCATCGCCGCCGCACAGGAAGCACTGACTCAAGCTGGATGGGCACCGCAAGACAGTGAAGGGCAGGAGCGCACGGCGACCATCATTGCCTCCGGCACCGGCGGCTTCCCGGCCATGGTGGAAGCGGTGCGCACCACCGATAGCAAGGGCCCGCGTCGGCTGTCGCCATTCACCATCCCCGCGTTCCTCTGCAACATGGCGGCTGGACATATTTCGATTCTGCATGGATTCAAAGGCCCACTTGGCGCACCGGTGACGGCGTGTGCAGCTGGCGTGCAGGCGATTGGTGATGCGGCGCGGATGATTCGTGCAGGCGAGGCGGACATTGCCATCGCCGGTGGTGCTGAGGCCTGTATTCACCGGGTCAGCCTGGCCGGTTTTGCCGCGGCGCGGGCGTTGTCTGGCAGCCACAGCGATGCACCGGAAAAAGCCTCCCGGCCATTCGATCAGGCTCGCGACGGGTTCGTCATGGGCGAGGGCGCAGGGCTGCTGGTGATTGAATCGCTGGAGCATGCGTTAGCCCGTGGCGCGACGCCGCTGGCTGAACTGGTGGGCTATGGCACCAGCGCCGACGCCTATCACATGACCGCCGGGCCGGAAGACGGCAGCGGCGCGCGCCGGGCGATGGAACAGGCGCTCAAGCAGGCCGGCGTCACCGCGGAGCAAGTGCAGTACCTTAACGCCCACGCCACCTCTACACCGGTCGGCGATCTGGGTGAATTGGCGGCGATCAAGGCGCTGTTCGGTAATGGCGCAGGCCCGGCGATCAGCTCGACCAAGTCCGCCACCGGCCACCTGCTGGGTGCGGCTGGCGGCATTGAAGCGGTGTTTACCGTGCTGGCGCTGCGCGACCAGCTGGCACCGGCGACGCTGAATCTGGATAACCCTGATGAGGTGGCAGCCGGGCTGGATCTGGTACGCGGCAACGCTCGGCCGATGCGGATCGAATACGCGCTGTCGAATGGCTTTGGCTTTGGCGGAGTCAACGCCAGTCTGTTGTTCAAACGTTGGGCGTCGTAGGGGCACGGCATGCCGTGCCCGAGGTCAATACCGCACGGCCCCTCGCCATACTTGGCGGCACCTATCAGACCGAACGGGCACAGCATGCTGTGCCCCTACGCACGGTCGGAGGCCGGTGTGCTTGGTTATTTAGCCGTTTTGCGTCCGCGCTTGGCCTTGGGCGCGGCGGCGCGTTGAGCCTTGATGCGCTCCAGCAGCACGCTGGCGGGCTCGTCATTCGGGTCCTGCGGCACCAACTCGCCGCGAAACGCCTTAGCCAGAATGCTTTGGGTCAGTTTGTCGATCCGTTCCTGAGCGGCGACAACACGGGCTTCCAGCTGATCGGCAAAGGCGAAGAGCTGCTTGACGCGGCGGACGATTTCGGTTTGTTCTTCTATCGGCGGGCAAGGGACCATCAAGTTCTTGATGTTGGATAAGTTGAGGCCGGGTTTCCCTCCCCCATAGGCTAGTCGAGTGAGTTCTTTTCGGCCGCTGCCGACATCCTTTAAATACAGCTCGATGAAGGGTGCCAAGTTTGAATCGCTCAAACGGATCAAGGCTACATGCTGGCTAACATATGCCTCAGGTATAGCAGCCTGTACCCGGGCGACCTTTCCAACATTGGCACCTGTTATCGTCAACAAGATGTCTTGGACTTCCAGTTTCGTGCGTTTGCCTTCTGAGGATTGGGGAAGCTTTACAAATGCAGTGTTACTTAAGTCAAGCTCGTCAGTATTAATGTCTTGGGAGCGAACAAAAATAGCACCTTCCTTAGCATAATAGTCGGCCCATCCACGAGAGCCGCTAGTAACTAATGAACAACAGGTGGAGAGCTTCTTATTTGGCCAGCTCACATCCTGATAATTGCTCGATTTGATACGCCACTCCTCCGTCAATCGCCCCGAAACCGCCGCAGCAAGGACGGACTGGCGGAAGCGTTTGAGCAGGGCGGGGATGCCGTCGATGCGGGCTTTCAGGGTGTCGACCTGAGCCAGCAGCTCGTCGAGTTTGGCGGCGATGCGGGTTTGTTCGGCCAATGGAGGAAGGCTAAGCTGCAACCCATAAGCATCTTTGCGGTTTAGTCCTGGGATGGCAGTAGCTTTGTTTAGGCTACCTAAGTCGAGACACTTCAAGAGGTAGAAGCAAAATTTAGGGTTAAAAGCATCAAATTCATCGACGTAGTATGTAGTGTCGATAGGTGAGCAGTTTTCTGAAGAGAAACAAACCTCTCCAACGCTGCCTTTCCTGCCAATCACAATGGTTGGGGCACTGGCTAACCAGCTTGAATGATGTCCGACAACCCCGTTCGACCCAAAAACAGGGAATCCTGCTCCGTCGCGTATGGAGGCTGGAAGAGCCTTTCCGTATTTGAATTCAATGACCTGCCCGATTTTGCAGGTTGTCCATCCAGGCGGCAGGCTTGCGCTCATCCCCGCACCCCATCTTCCAGCTTCAAGCCTCCAGCTTCCAGCTCCGCCGGCACCAACGCCCCCATCAACGCCTCCAATTCCTTCAACGCCTCGGTCAACTCCGCCATCGCCTCTCCAGCCAACACCTCCGGGGCGGGCAGGTCAGCGGCATCCATCGCGTTATCGTCCTTCAGCCAGCTGATATCCAGCGAGTCGCCACGTTCGGCAATCTGCTGGCGGGTAAAGCAGCGGAAGCGGCTGAGTTCGCCGATGCCGTCGACGTTTTCGGTGCGTGGGCTGTTGCCGTTCGGGTCGCTGCCGTAGGCCTCTTCAAAGGGTTTGAGGTGGGCGTCGCCGAAGGGGGTGCGTTTACCGAAGCTGGGCATATTGCTGCGCAGATCAAAGACCCAGGTGCGCTGGGTGCAGTTTTCTGCCTGCAGCGGGTCGGTGGCGCTGCCTTTCTGGAAGAACAGCACGTTGGTCTTCACGCCCTGGGCGTAGAAGATGCCGGTGGGCAGGCGCAGGAGGGTGTGCAGGTTGCATTTGTGCATCAGGTCGCGGCGCACCTCGGTGCCAACGCCGGCTTCAAACAGCACGTTGTCTGGCAGCACCACGGCGGCGCGGCCGCCGGGCTTGAGGTTGCGGTAGATGTGCTGCAGAAAGGCCAGTTGCTTGTTGCTGGTCTTGAAGGTCAGGTCGTCGCGGGTGTTTGAGGCTTCGCCACCCTTGCTGGTGCCGAAGGGCGGGTTGGCGAGGATGATGTCGGCGCGGGGCAGGCTTTTGCCGGCTTCGCCCAGGGCGTTGCCCAGATGCACTACGCCTTCGTCATCACCTTCCATGCCGTGCAGCAGGCAGTTCATCAGCGATAGCCGACGGGTGTTGGGCACCAGTTCAATACCGACAAAGGCCTGGTTCTTCTGGAAGGCGGCGTCTTTGGCGCTGAGGTCCAGATAGTTGTCTGTCTGCTCGCGCATGTATTGGTCTGCTGCTACCAGAAAGCCGGCGGTGCCGGCGGCCGGGTCCTGAATCACTTCACCGGGTTGCGGCTTGAGGCAGCGCACCATGCTGTTGATCAGCGCGCGCGGGGTGAAGTACTGGCCGGCGCCAGACTTGGTTTCGCTGGCGTTCTTCTCCAGCAGGCCTTCGTAGAGGTCACCCAGACCGTCTTTCTGGGCGCTGAACCAGTCGATCTGGTCGAGCGTGCGGATCATCTGTTCCAGGTGGCGCGGCTCACGCAGGCGGGTTTGGGCGTCGGCGTAGATGGCGCTGATCAGCGGGTCTTGGTGCACCAGATTGGCGTCGGCGTCTTTGCCGGTGGAGAGGCTGAGCAGAATACGCTTGTAGTCGTTTAGCAGGTTGATGCCGGATTTGCCGTTCAGGTCGGTCCAGCGGCAGCCGGCGGGCAGCGGGTGCTTCTCCAGCAGCCCGGCTTCGGTGTTTTCGTGCACCATCTTGATAAACAGCAGCAGCACCAGTTCGGTGACGTAGTCGCTGTAGTTGATGCCGTCGTCGCGCAGTACGTCGCAGAGGTTCCAGAGTTTCTGCACGATGTCGTTGTTGGTCATGGTGGTGTTAATCCTGATTGAGTATGTCGATGTAGGCGCTGTAGGCAAACACCCGATTACGTTTCTGGCCAGTGAGTTCATGTACCAGGCCGGGCTCGGGCTGCGAGAGCAAATCCATTACCTTGCCGGCCGTCGCAGCGGTCATTCCGCCGTGCTTCACCAGGGTGCTGATGTTGGCGATGGGGTATTGAAACAGCACCTCCAGTACCTGCCGCGCGGATGGCGCCATGCGCCCGAGATTGCCTATGTGCGAACGATGTGCGTCACGCAGGGCATTAAGTTGTTGAGCGGTGTTGACGGCCTGGGTGGCTGTTGCGCTGACGGCGTCAACAAAAAACAGCAGCCAGCTCTCCCAGTCGCCGGTAAGACGAACTTGTTGCAGTTTGTCGTAGTAGGACTGACGGTGTTTCTTGAAGAAGACCGACAGGTACAGCAGTGGCTGACTGAGTACGCCAGCGCTTACCAGAATCAGCGGTATAAGGAGGCGGCCAAGACGACCGTTACCATCCATGAACGGGTGGATGGTTTCAAACTGCACATGGGCCAACGCCGCTTTGATCAGCGGGTCTGTGGCTTCGGGGACGTCATTGAGGAAACGCTCGAGTGCTGCCCAGCAGTTGGCCAGTTCGTTGGCGGGCGTTGGCACAAAGGTGGCTTCGTCCGCCCTGTGGCCGCCAATCCAGACCTGGTTCTGGCGGAAGCTGCCGGGGGCTTTGCTGACACCACGGCCGGAGGTCATGAGTGCGCGGTGCAGCTCGGTTAGCAAGCGGTAACTGATCGGGTGGCCTTCACGGATACGCTGCACGCCAAGCTCAAGGGCACTGACGTAACAGGAAACCTCTTGTACGTCATCCATAGGGACGCCCGGCAGACCATCCATTTCGTACAGCATCAGGTCACTCAGGGAGGATTGGGTACCCTCGATCTGGGACGACATGACCGCTTCCTTGCGCACGTAACTGTAAAGAAATAGGCGTGCATCTGGCAGGAGCGTGCTTATGGCGTCCAGCCGGCCGAGGGTCAGCATGGCCTGGTTGATGCGTCCGGCCAGTTTGTTGTCTAGCTGCAACGGCGGTTGCGGTGGCAGCGCGGCAGGAACAAACGCCTGGCAGGCAATACCACCTGCGATACTGGGGACATACTGTCCCGTTATGCCACGATCCATGCGTGCTCCAAGTTAAATTAAGCGCCGTCGTTATTTTAACTTACGCAGATAAATAAAATAACGCCTTATCTTATTTCATCTTTGACTGCAGTCACAACGCTGACGGGTGCACCGATTTTTGTAATAGCCCTTCGAGCAGCCCACGTTGATGGCGGGCGTTCGGGTTGTGTCGAATCAACACGAGAACATCGACACGTGTTGCGCTGATGTCGATGGGTTAAACATCCACGGAGTCACTGCAATTACCGAAGTAGCGCTTTCTTAAGGAAGCACTGATTAATGCGTTTGTGGCCGCATCAAGCAGGATTCAGCCCGCACTCGGCCACATGGCCTCGTTCAGTTCTTCCAGCACGGTATCGAGTTGACTGTTGAGCACCTTGTCGAGCTGCCTGGCGCCGCCGTGTTCGGCAAAGCGGTTGTTGACGAAGTCGCGGTCGATGATGACCTCATGCACCAGCTGTTTTGACAGCCGCTCCAGCCATTTGCGTTGCGCCGGCAGCCAGTTGTGGCTCTGATAGATGCGTTGCATGGCCTGGGCGACGCGCTGCTCAAAGGGCAGCAGCGGTTCGCCGATGGCGGCGCGGCGAATATGACCGATGATGCTGGCGGCGATGTCCTGGTTGGTCTGGTTGCGTACGGCGCTTTGCAGATTGGCTTCGGTGTAACCGGCGCCATCGAGCAACAGGCGTACTTCCTTGAGTTGCTCGCGGGTTAGGTCGCCGGGGCGGTTGACTACCACCGACAGCGCCGCGCTTTGGTTGAGCTGCTCGCGGATGAAGGCGTTGAAACTGTCGAGATAGTCTTCGGGCTTGCTGTGTGCGCCGTAGCTCTGGCTACGCTCGCGGATTTCGTCGTGGTGCTCGGAGAGGATCGGCTGGCGCTCGCTGCCGAGCAGCTCATTTACCTGCGCCAGTTGATTCAGCAAGCCGCTGTGCTGTCTGATGAACTGGGCGGCCTGTTTCGGACCCAGGCTGTGCAGGTGGCGGTGCAGGCTTTTCGGTTCTACCCCCCAGAGGTCCTGCAGTTCATCCAGCTTGTGTTTCAGCGGGGCGTTGGTTTCGGCCTTTTTCTCGGCTTTGCGCAACACGCGCATGACCTTCTGGCTGAGCTGGCTGAGCACGACGTCGGCCTGGCTCTCATTGGGTGCGTCGCCCGGGGCGTTCAGCACGCGTTCGAGCTGTTCGGGGTCGGTCAGCTCTGTGACCAGCTGTTCCAGTGTGATGCTCGGGTCTTTGACCAGCGGCTTCATGGTGTTGACGTCGCTCAGCGCGGCGTAGATGTCTACCGGGTCGAAGATGCGGAATACGGTCTTGCCGATCTCGTCGCAGCGGCGGGTGGCGCGGCCGATCATCTGTTCGTAGAGGATGCGTGACTTGACCCGCCGCATGAACACCAGATTGCAGATGCGCGGCACGTCGATGCCGGTGGTCAGCAGGTCAACGGTAATGGCGATGTTGGGATAGCGCTCGTTCTTGTACTGGCGGATCAGCTGCTCGACCTTGTCGCTCTGGCCGGTGATCTTGGCTACCGCCGCCTGGTTGTATTCGCCGTTGTAGAGGGCTTTGAAGGCGTCGTCCAACAGCCGCTTGACCATGTCGGCATGCAGGTCGGTGGCGCAGAAAATCAGGGTTTTCTCTTCGCCGAACGGGTCAAGCTCTTGCACCAGTTGTTCGCAGATGACGCGGTTGAAGTTCTCGTTGATGACCCGGCGGTTAAAGGCGTCGACCTCGAAGTTGAGTTCGTCTTCCAGCTCGGCACTTTCCACTTCGCCGGTCTGGGTGTTGATGGCGCTGACCTGTTCGCCCTTGGCGAAGTTGATGCCGTTTTCGCTGAGCAGGGTCTGGTAGCGGATGGGCGGCTCGTGGTCGATCAGCCAGTCATCGGCGACGGCTTCGCGGTAGGAGTAGGTGTAAACCGGTTTGCCGAAAATGTCGCTGGTGTGTTTGGCCGGCGTGGCGGTCAGGGCGATCTTCACGGCGTCGAAGTAGTCGAGCACCCGGCGGTAACTGGACAGGTACTGACTGGCGTCGCGGGTGGCGATTTCCCCTTCGGTCATTTCCTGATCGAGGGTGTAGCCGCGGTGGGCTTCGTCGATGATGATGCAGTCGAACTGGTCAATCGGCGGCGGGTTATCGCTCATGAAGATGCGCTTGACCATCGCCTGCACGGCCGCGACCTGAATGCGGGTTTCGGCGTCGGCGGCCATGTCGCCCAGTTCGGCGACGTTGTAAATCTGCGACAGGGTGCTGCTTTGCTCCAGCGGCGCATCGTGAAAGGCGTCGATGGCCTGTTGTCCGAGCGAGGTGCGGTCCACCAGAAACAGGATGCGTTTGAAACGCTCGGCTTTCAAAAAGCGGTACATCAGACCAATGATGGTGCGGGTTTTGCCGGTGCCGGTGGCCATGGCCAGCAGGGCGGCGCGGATGTCTTTGGCCAGGGCGGTCTCAACCGCAACGATCGCCTGCTGCTGGTAGTTGCGCAGTTTCAGGTAGCCAAAGGGTTCGGCCTGCAACCTTTGCTGGGCGTCTTCCTTGCTGCGCTTGAGCAGGTCCTGCAGGCCGGCAGGCGTATGAAATTCCTGCAGGGCGCGGCGCGTGTTGGCCGGGTGACGCACGTCGCGGAACCAGATGCCGGACTGTTCTGCCAGCTGCGGTACGAAAGGGCGGCCGTTGCAGGAGTAGACGAAGGGCACCTTGTAATGGCCGTCTGCTTCGTCTGCCCAGGCGATGGTGCGGCCTGCCTCTTCCCAGGCGCCGGTCAGTGGCGGCATCACCTCAAAGCCTTTGCTGTAGCGCTCGGCCTGGGGGATTTTGCCCGAAACGTTGGTGTTTTCCTTCTTGGCCTCAACCACCGCAATTGGCGTAAGACCGGCAAACAGAACGTAATCGGCGCGGCCTTTTTCGCCCTTGCAGCGCGTTGGCCACTCGGCGATGGCGATGTTCTTGCCCTTCTCCGGGCGGGTACCGTTCTTCCAGGTCAGCGCTTCGCTTTCGGCCTGCCAGCCGGCCTCCTGCAGCTGCTGGTCGATCAGGATGCGGGTCAGTGCTTCATCCAGCACGATGTGCTGTGTTGCTGCGTGGGTGTGGCGGTTAAGGGTCTGACGTTGCTCGGACTGGGTCTGGTCGTCCTGGGCGGCAAGCTGCGCCTGCAACGCCTTGAGTTTGGTTTCGTATTCGTGTTGCTGCTTTTGCAGCGCCTGCTCGCGTGCCGCTGCCTGCTCGACCAGCGCGCGCGATTCCTCGTCCATGGCGTGGGCGAGGGCTTCGTATTCGTTTTTCTCTTTGGCGATCAGCTCGTTCAACTGCTGGCTTGAGCCAAGGTCCAGGCTGGCTTGCTGCAGTTCGCTCTGTAACTGGCTGATTTGTGCCTGGAGCTTGCGCAGCTGCTCGCTCGGGTCGGTTGGCGGAACAAAGGGGCCGGGCTTGAACCCTGTACCAGCCTTACCGAAGGACTGGTGAAACCAGACCGCCAGCTTGCGCGCCACAATCAAGCCGCTCATGGCTTCACGGTGCTGCGTTTTGAATTGATGGGTGGCCTTGTTGCCTTCGATACGCAGGGTATGGAACAGCTCGCGCACAACAGGCTCGAGCTTCAACTCGCGATGGATGCGGTAGAGCAGGTCGGCCTGGGTGGTTTGTTCGTCAAAGGCGATGCCGGCCAGGGCGGCCAGGTGCTGGGCGAGCGCTTCACCCAACTGACGGAGCTTGATCAGGGTGGTATTCGGGTCGCTGGCAAAGGCGCGTTCAGCGGCGGCAGCCAGTTCGACCAGCAGTGGGTCGTGTTCGGCCAGAAATCCGAAGTTGCTGTTGTGATCAGGCGCGGTCATTTATCAGAAGCTCCATTTCATCCACTGCGCGGTATCAGCTGCGCTGCCCGGGACTACCTTCAAGCGTGACGACCTGGATCGCTTCTGCGGTTGAATCAGCAATCCGGCGTCGTACAGACAGGTATAGAGGATGCCACTATTTCGCCTGTGTGGCATTGCTTGTGTTTGATTTGTTGCTGTTGCAGGTGAGGGCTGCGGGCGAGGGAGGAGAGCGAACTGTCGAGGGTGGAGCGGGCGGCGGCGTGGAGCCGCCCGCGTCCTTTCCGGTTTCAGGCCCGAGGGCCCGAACTCAGAACCAGGCGTCTTGCATGTCGTAGGTCAGGCGGTTGCCGGCGCTCAGCAGGCGTGCCTGGCTGGCGATGTTGGCCAGCTCCCAATCCATGAAGTAGCGCGCGGCGTGCAGCTTGCCTTGGTAGAAGTCGGCTTCGCTGCCTTCGGCACCGGCCTCCAGCGCGCGTTCGGCAACCAGTGCCTGACGCAGCCAGATCCAGCCAACGACGACGCGACCGAACAGGTCCAGATACGCGGTGGCGTTGGCCAGACCCAGATCAACGTTGGCAGAGACCTGCGCCAGCAGCTCTGGGCTGAGTTGCTCGAGAATGCCTACCGCATCATTCAGCGCGGCGGCCAGACCGGAGCACTGCTTGGTGCTGCCGGCTTCAGCAATGCTGGCGCGAGCGGCTTCAAGGAACAGACGGTAGCCCTTGCCGCCACGCTGGCTGAGCTTGCGGCCCAGCAGGTCGAGGCCGTGGATGCCTTCGGTGCCCTCGTGGATCGGGTTCAGGCGGTTGTCGCGGTAGTACTGCTCCAGCGGGTACTCGCGGATATAACCGGAGCCGCCGAGGATCTGGATGCCCAGATCGGAGGCAATCACGCCGTACTTGGACGGGTAGGACTTGACCATCGGGATCAGCAGATCGAGCAGCTCGGCGGCGTCCTCACGCTCGGCCTCGGTCGGCGCGGTGTGCGAGTCCTCGAACAGGCTGCTGGCGTACAGGCACAGACTCAGGCTGCCTTCGGCGTAGACCTTCTGCTGCAGCAGCATGCGGCGCACATCGGCGTGCTGAACGATGCGAACTTGGGCAGACAGCGGGTCCTTGCTGCCCGGCAGGCGGCCCTGTGGGCGCTCACGGGCGTAGTCCAGTGCATGGATGTAGCTCTGATACGCCAGAACCGAGGCGCCGAGGGCAACACCGATACGCGCTTCGTTCATCATCTGGAACATGTACGACAGGCCCTTATTGGCCTCGCCGACCAGATAACCAACCGCGCCGTCCTTCTCACCAAAGCTCAGCACGGTGGAGGTGGTGTTGCGGTAGCCCATCTTGTGCAGCAGACCGGCCAGCGCGACGTCGTTGCGCGCGCCCAGGCTGCCGTCTTCGTTGACCAGTACCTTGGGTACCAGGAACAGGGAGATACCCTTGACGCCTGCCGGTGCGCCTTCGATGCGGGCCAACACCATGTGGACGATGTTGTCGGTCAGCTCGTGGTCGCCGCCGGAGATAAACATCTTCTGGCCGAACACACGGTAGCTGCCGTCTTCCGCAGGGCGGGCGGTGGTGCGAATGTCGCCCAATGCAGAGCCTTGGCCCGGCTCGGTCAGCGCCATGGTGCCGCTGTAGCGGCCGTCCAGCATCGGCGGCAGGAAGCGCTCGCGCAGCTCATCGCTGGCGAAGCTCTTAACCAGGTTGGCAGAACCGATGGTCAGGAACGAGTAGCCGGAGGTAGAGATGTTGGCTGCGCTGAAGTAGGCAACGCAGGTGCGCAGGATGACTTCCGGCAGCTGCAGACCGCCGTCCTCGGCATCGTGGTGGGCCGCATGGAAGCCGGCCTCGGCCAAAGCATCCCAGGCGGCCTTGGTTTCCGGAATCAGGGTGACTTTCTCGCCGTCGAAGGTCGGCTCGTTGGCGTCGCCTTTCTGGTTGTGCGGGGCGAGGAACTCGGCCGCGATACCGCGGGCGGTTTCCAGCGTAGCATCAAACACGGCGCGGTCGTGCTCGGCATAGCGCGGGCGCTGCAGCAGCGCTTCGGTGTCGAGCATTTCGTAGAGCTGGAAGTTCAGCTCGCGTTCGTTCAGCAACTTGTCGGTCATGGTGGCCTCGTCGGCAGGGTGAAACACAGGCAGACGTTGTAACAAGCCACGCCAGTCATTGCGTCAAACCGCGGGTGGAATTAAAGGTTGAATTCTGGGTGGAGAAGGGTGGAGGTTCAGTCGATCAGTTTGAGCGCGCGGGCGATCTGTATGGCCTGCTGGCGCTCGCCGGCACCCAGCTTGCGGAACAGGTTGTTGATGTGGGTCTTGACCGTACTGAGGCTGACACACAGGCCATCGGCGATCTGTTGATTGCCTTGACCGCGGGCGATGCGGCGCAACACGTCCTGCTCGCGGCGTGTTAGTGGTTCGATCAAGGTCTGTTGCGGGTCGCTCTCGCCAAGCAGTGTTTGCAGTGGGTGGAGTAACTGATTATTGGTCGGCAACTCGGGCAAGCCCTGTTGGCGACGGAAGGCGGGGGACAGCAGCGGTCGAATGTCGTCGGCCAGATCCTTGCCTTCGTATTGCAGCAGTTGACCAAAGCGATGCGCCAGACTCAGCTGCAGCGCCTGTTCAAGGCTACGGAGCTGGTCTGTGCGCTGACGACTGCTGCGATATAGCTGGGCTTGCAGCAGATGGACCTGCAGAGCCAGCAGTCGATTGCCCTGGACGCTGGCCTGAGCTAGTAACCGCTCTACCAGCGCATGCGCCTCGGCAACCTGGCCCTGATGGCCAAGCACCCAGCCGCGCGCCAGTCGCTCCTCGTTGTGCACTGCTTCGCCGTAGCGCTGCTCGCACCAGTCCCACTCGCCGAGCCATTGGTTGATGGCTGCTTCATCCTGCTGACGCACCGCGAGGCGCACACGCCAGGCACCGGCCAGGCGGTAGATGCCATACAGACGATACTGCCAGGCTAGCCGGCGCGATTCGTCCCACAACTTGATAGCTTGCTCGGGTTGGCCCCAGGCATCGTACAGGCAGGCCTGGTGGTGCAGTACCCAAGGCAGGGCGGCGCTATGAACGACCTCCAGTGCCGCGGCTTCCGCCTGCGCGAGTTGCTGGCGTGCTGCCTCGAACTTGCCCCGTTGAATCTGCACCAGCGCCTGACCGACGTTGAGGAACAGATCGTAAAAGGTGTTGGAGTTCGCGGCCGGGTCATGTTGCAGCACACTGGTCAGCCGCTGGTCGGCACGCTGGGTGTCGCCGCGGGCCAGATCGACCTGGGTCAGCAGCAGGTGCAAATTGTGGGTGTACCCGCGAAATGCGAACTGGGTCAGCTGGGTCAGCGCGTCATGGGCGGCCTGCTCGGCGGAATCGAGTTCACCCAGCGCCAGCAGGCAACTGGCGCGGTTGTAGAGCAGCACAGCGCTGGCGGCGGTGCGCTGCGGCCAGTGGCGCATGCTGCTGTCGGTCAGACGCAGGCCGTGGCGGTAGTTGCCACCGAGCACGGCCATGCGGCTGCGCAGAAACGCAATGGTCTGGAACAGCCGCTCGGGCCGATCAGTCGGTACCTGCGCCTCGCGCACCAGCCGTTGCAGGAGCAGCAGACAGTGGCGGGCGCGTTCGATGTCGTTGGTAGCGATCACGGTGCTGGCCTCGGTAATGGCCAGCGTCAGGTGGTCGGTATCGCGGTCGGGCAGGTCCATCAGGAAGTCGACAATGGAGTCGACCTTGCCCTCGCGCAGCAGATCAAAACTGTGTTGTTCAACCTCGGCCAGCAGGCGGTTGTAGTCGCCGCCGCGGCCGAGTTGGTAGACCGCCTCGCCGTAACAGCGGTGCTGCAGCAGCCAGTCAGCGGCCTGCAGATGCAGTTCGCGCAGCTTCTGTGGGTCGCGGCGCTGCAAGCGGCGATGACAGGCGCTGCGCAGGGCCGGGTGATAGCGGTGGGTCAACAGCTCATCCGGACTGGTCTGAATGAACAGGTCGTGACGTCTGAGCCAGCGCAGCGTGCGCTCGGCCTGCTCGTCGCCGCTCAGCAGTGTTGCCAGCTCCGGGTTGAATGCGCTGACCACTGAGGTCTGCAAGAGAAAGTGCTGCAGCTTGGGCGGCAGCCCTTGCTGCAGCGACTCGCCGAGGTAATCGCCGATGTAGTCGCTGGCGTCGGCGTTATCGATCCGCGCGGCCAGTGCCAGCAGCACGCCACTGATCCAGCCTTCGCTGCTAGTGCGCAGCTGATAGATGCTGTCGTTATCCAGCTGAACGCCACGCTTGCTCGCCAGCTGTGCGATCTGGCTGCTATCGAGAGATAAGTCACCGGTGCCGATGACCTGCAACTGCTGGTCACGGCGCAGATGCGCGAGTTCCAGCTCGGGCATCCCTTCGCTGGCTGCGATGATCCGCAGCAGCGGGGCGGCAAAGGCAATCAGCTCGCTGACCAGCTTGCGCGCGCGGGGCGAGCGCAGTAGGTGGATATCGTCCAGAAACAGGGTAAAAGGCTGGCTGCGGCTTTCCAGTGCATTGAGCAGCGCGGCACTGAGTGATGGTTCGTCCGTGTCGTCGAGCAGGCTCGGCAGTTGCAGCGCGGCAGCGAGGTGCTGCAGCAGTACCGCTGGCTGGTTATCGTCACTGCAGCAGCGTAACCAGCCCCAATCGCTATCGAGCCGCGCCGCGCAGCTGGCCATCAGGGTCGATTTGCCATAACCGAGCGGGCTGGTCAGCAGCGTCAGGCGGCAGCGGGTATCGACCAGCTGTTGCAAAAGCGACTCGCGCTCGAGCCTGGCCTCAGGTAACGGCGGCGGGCGCAGGCGCGCGCGGCTGAGCAGCCCTTGGGCTGGCCGCATGCTACCGTCTGCATGCCGGAGTTCTGTCATGGCCCCGTCCGTTACTGAGATACGAAGCGGTCATTATACGGGCAGAGGGTTTGGCGCATAGTGCAGTAGTGGCTTACTACCCATCGTTGAGCGCTGCTGCGCGCCGGCGTTACAGGCCCGCATCGCGAGCCTGTGTACCTGAGAGACTGCTATTCAGGCAGGTCTTCGGAAGGATCTTGGTCCAGAATCTCAGCCACCGGGTTGAACTCCTCGGCGAATATCTGCCAGAAGGCGATAAACAATGCAGCGATCAGCGGGCCGATGACGAAGCCGTTGATGCCGAATATGGCGAAGCCGCCGAGGGTGGAGAGCAACACCAGATAATCCGGCAGCTTGGTATCGCGGCCCACCAGCAGCGGGCGCAGCACGTTGTCTACCAGACCGATCACCAAGGCACCAAAGGCGATCAGAATGATGCCCTGGGTCCAGTGTCCGATTGCCAGCAGATAGATCGCAACCGGCCCCCAGATCAGACTGGCACCAACCACCGGGATCAGCGACAGCATCATCATTACAACCCCCCAAAGCAGCGCCCCAGGGATGCCCAGCGCCCAGAAAATCAGGCCGCCCAAGGCGCCTTGGACCGCAGCCACAACCAGGTTGCCCTTGACTGTAGCGCGGGTCACCTCAGCGAACTTGCCGAACAGTTGGTATTCGCGCTCATCACCCAGCGGCAGGGCGCGAACCAGCATGCGTACCAGTTCGGGGCCATCGCGCAGCAGGAAGAAGGCGAGATAGAGCATTAATGCCAGGCTGGCAAAAAAGCTTAACGTGCCCTGGCCGAGTTGGAATGCGTTCTGAGCAAGGAAGCGACTGGAGGTAACAGCTGCGCTGGTGGCGAGGGTCTTGAGGCGATCCAGATCGATATTCAGGCGTTGGAATGCACTTTCGGCCATTGGAAAGCTCGTGCGCAGCTTATCCATGATTGCGGCCGGGTCGAGTTTCCCGGTCTGCACCCGTTCATACAAGGCGTGGCCTTCCTGAACAAATGAGGTGATGACGAATACGGCGGGGAAAACGCAAAGCGCCATGCAGACAGTCAGTGTTGCCAGCGCTGCAATGTTCTCGTGTCCGCCCCAGCGCTTGGAAAGGCGCACATGCAGCGGATGGAACAGCAACGCCACTACACAGGCCCAAAACACGGCCCCGAAGAAGGGTTTCAACAAGTAAAGAAACAGCACGGTCACAACGACCAGCATCAACAGAAAGGATCTTGTCTCGAGTTTCGCCTGCATTGGCTCGGGCTCCTGCCATGGAAAACCTGATTGGAGCAGAAAACCCTGACATTTACATCCACCCAATCAACACTGAGTGACGTAAACGTACGGAGTTGGGGACTGCGTCGCCGTGTCGGCAGCACGGGTTGTTACCGGGCTCTCGCCGGGCCGGACGCTGGCGGTGGGGCGTCAGTCGTTGACTGCCTGAGTTATTGCTTATCTTGTGTTTTTTTATTTTGGATTCAAATTTAAATCAAAAGGTTATCTTGTATATCTAGAGTTGATCTAGATTCCTTTTGCAATGGCGTGAGTGCCTGGCTGTCAATCGCCCACCAGCGTGGCAGCAAATCGCGCACGGCGCGCTGGCCGAAACGGTCGTCGAGCAAATAGACCACGCCCTGGTCCTCTGTTGTACGAATCACCCGCCCGGCGGCCTGCACTACTTTCTGCAAGCCGGGGTACAGATAGGCGTATTCGTAGCCGCTGCCCGCGCCACCCTCGAACATCACTTCCAGGCGTTCGCGCATTTCTTCGTTGACCGGGTTGATCTGCGGCAGCCCGAGGGTGGCGATAAACGCGCCGATCAAGCGGCGGCCCGGCAGGTCGATGCCTTCGCCGAAAGCACCGCCCAGCACGGCAAAGCCGATGCCTTGACTGTGCTCATGGAAGCGGGCGAGGAAGGCGCTGCGCTCGCCCTCATTCATGCTGCGTGACTGGGACCAGACCGGGATAGCCGGAAACAAGCGCTGGAAGCGTTCAAGCACCTGCTCGAGGTAGGCGTAGCTGCTGAAGAACGCCAGATAGTTACCGGGCTGGCGGGCAAACTGCTCGGCCATCAATTCGCTGATGGGTTGCAGGCTGGCGCTGCGGTGCTGGTAGCGGGTCGACAGGTTGCGAATCACCGACACGCTGAGCTGATCGGCATGGAATGGCGACTCTACCTCAAGCCACTGGCTGTCTTCCGGCAAACCTAGCAGGTCCCGGTAGTAATGGGCGGGGCTCAGGGTCGCGGAAAACAGCGTGGTGCTGTGCGCGGTGGTGAAGCGCTGCTGCAAAAAGGGCGCGGGCACCATGTTGCGCAGACACAGGGTCGACAGGGTACGACGGCCGCTGGCGCCCGCATGGCGGGTAATATCGAACAGCGAATGCGGGCCATAGGCCTCGGCCAGGCGGCAGAACAGCATGGCGTCGAAGTAGAACAGGATCAGTGCATTGGAATTGCCGTCGGGCTGGTCGGTCAGGTGCTCGGTGATGGCGCTGACGGCCTTTTGCAGGCTGAGAATGAACAGATCGGCAATTGCCGGGTAGATCTGGTATTCCTCGGTCTGGTCACGGTGTAGCGCGTTCCAATGGCGGGCAACCCGATCCAGCGGCGCCTTGAGCGCTGCAGGGGCTTGCTTGCGCAAGGTGTTGAACACGCCCTGATCCAGTTCGGCGGTATACATGCCGCGGGCACGGTCGATCAGGTTGTGTGCTTCGTCGACCAGCACGGTGACGCGCCAGTCGTTGAGCACGGTCAGGCCGTAGAGCAGGGCGCTCATGTCGAAGTAGTAGTTGTAGTCGCCAACCACCAGATCGCTCCAGCGGCACAGTTCCTGGCTCAGGTAGTAGGGGCAGATGCTGTGCTTCAGTGCGATGCGGCGCACGGCGGCCTGATCCAGCCACTGCTCGGCAACGGCCTCGGCGCGGGCGGCCGGCAGACGATCGTAGAAACCTTCGGCCAATGGGCAGGACTCACCATGGCAAGCCTTGTCCGGATACTCGCAGGCCTTGTCCCGGGCGATATGCTCCAGCACCCGCAGCGATAGCGGCGTCTCGCAGTGCGTGCGCAGGCTCTGCAGGGCATCCAGCGCGAGTTGGCGGCCCGGTGTCTTGGCGGTCAGGAAGAACAGGCGGTCGACCTGCTGCTCGGGCATGGCCTTGAGCTGCGGAAACAGAGTGCCGAGGGTTTTACCGATGCCGGTGGTCGCCTGGGTCATCAGCGTTTTGCCGTCGCGCGCCGCGCGGTAGACCGCCTTGGCCAGCTGGCGCTGGCCGGTGCGGAAACTCGGGTAAGGGAAGGTCAACTGCTGCAGCTGCTGATCGCGGGCGCCGCGGTGATGGGTTTCCTGCCGCGCCCAGGCGATGAAGCGGTCGCACTGGCGAGCAAAGAACTGACGCAGCTCATCGGCGCTGTAGGTTTCGCGGAAGCTGGTTTCCTTCTGGGTCACGACGTTGAAGTAGACCACCGCAAGGTCGATCTCTTCGAGCTGCAGCTCGGCGCATAACAGCCAGCCGTAGACCTTGGCCTGCGCCCAGTGCAGTACCCGATGGTTGTCGGGGATGCGGCTGATGTCGCCGCGGTGGGTTTTGATCTCTTCGAGCAGATTCTGCTCCGGGTCATAGCCATCGGCGCGGCCGACCACCGCAAGCCCCGGATAGCTGCCGGCCAGCGTCAGCTCGCTGAGATAGCCCGCGCCACGGCGCGACACCACGGTCTGGTGTCCGGCGATCCCTTCCTGTGCGGTTGGCGCGGGGGTAAAGCGCAGATCCAGATCACCCTGCTTGGCGGTGAACTCGCACAATGCACGTACGGCGACCTGATAGTTCACGGCGTGCTCTCCCAGCTCACGTACACCACCTCGACCGGCATGCCGTGCTCGGCGCAAAACGCCAGCCAACGGCGCTGGTTGTCCTGCAGGCGATCACCCGGACCTTTGACTTCGACCATGCAGTAGCGCTGCTCTGCAGGCCAGAACTGGATCAGATCGGGCATGCCGGCGCGGTTGGCACGAATATCCTTGAGCATTCGCTCAAACCCCAGTCGCAGATGCGTGGCCGGTATGCAGTGCAGCGCCAGTTCCAGCAGCGGCTCATCAAGCAGTCCCCAGAACACGAAAGGCGACTGCAAACCGTATTTGCTGTGCCAGTTCGCGCGAATGCAGTCGCGATAGCTGCCGTCCTCGAGCCGCCCCATTGCAGCGGCAAACAGTGCCGCCCGCCGGTTAGCGAATTCGCTGTCATGCAGGTCGGCTGGCGCGCTCTGAAACGGGTGAAAAAAGGCGCCGGGCAGGGGCGCAAAAACAGCTTCCCAGCAGAGCAGGCCGAACAGGCTGCTGATTAGCCCGTTCTCGACGTAGAACACCGGCGCATCCGGCTTTGTCAGGTACGTCGCGACGGCCTGCTCGACACCCTGCGGGTCTGGGCCGGGCAAGACTAGATTGGTGGTTGTGGTCTCGGGCTCCGGTGCGGTTGGCGGAACCGGCTGCTTCAACTTGCGCCCCAGCCGCCGCAGCGCGCGCTCGACCAGTTGCTGCTCGGCCGCACTGTGCGGGGCCCGGTAGGCAGTGCACGCCAGCGCATAGGCCTGCTCATTCTGCTCAAGGCGCTCGTGCAGACGGATTGCCCGTTGTCGCGCCTCGCTGTGCTGACACTGCAGGTACAGCGCCAATGCGGTGTCGAGTTGCTGATTACGCTCCAACTGCTGACCCAACTGAAAGCGCAGACGCTGGTGGCGGCGTTCGATCCAGGGGTTTGCGGTAGTGAAGTCAGCGAGCTGATCAATCACCTCAACCGGGTCGATTCCGGCCTCCAGCAGCTCCCGGCAGCGGCCAAGACGGATGTAGTCGTCAACATCGCTTTGCTGGTGAAAACTGCGGGAGGCTGCCGAGAAGGTCACTTGCTCGTACTGCTGGATGCCGAGTTCAGCGAGAACAAACTCGCTCCAGTCCTGCGAGAGGTTGCCGAAGAACAGCAGCCGCAGTCGCTCGCACAAGGGGCTGATACGCACACTGAACAGGGTGTCGTCGGGAATGCCGGGCCATTCGTGCCAGGGCCGTGGCGTGTGATCGTCGCCAAGCAACTGCTCGATCAGCGCCTGCTTGCCGAGCTTTGCGGCTTGCTCGATACCCAGCTCCAGCGACGCCAGTTCGGCCTTGAGCAGCAGTCGGGCGAGGGCGTTGATGTCGAGCGGTGCGTCGGTGACCAGCCAGCTCTGATCGAGCAGGGGCTGTGCAGCCTGTTGCAGCTCGCCGATCTCGGCATAACGCAGGCGACTGGCACGAAAGTGGTCGCCCTTGCGCATGATCAGCCGTACCAGCAGCGCCCGCGAAGGATGCGGCAGGGTGTTAAATGTTTGCAGGAATTCGCGCTCCTGCGCACTTAGCAGGTCGTCATAGCGCGCACCCACCCACTCCAGAACGAACTCGAAGTTGCGCAGGTAATAGAAGTCGGTAGCGAGCAGTTCAGGCATGGGGGAATGATACTGGTTGAATGTCCAGCATTGTGCGCATCTGACTGGTCGAATTCAAGCATTGCAGACCAGCGGAGTTCAGTGTCTGAATGATGCAACATAGTGTTCAGCAGAGGATGCTTGCCGCTCAGTCACTGACCTCATACCGTGATGATCAGCACAACAACAAAAACAGGACAGTCCGATGTCACAGATGCATGGGTTTCAACCGGGTATGAGCCGCCGACTTCAGGCAGCAGAGCAAGAAGTCCCCAGTCTTCCACCGCCTGAAAGTGTGCGCTACGAGTTGCTGGGCTTTATGGACGGGTTTCCGCCGGCGCCGGAGAAACAGGTGACCCGTGGCAACTATCTGGTTGAGTACCCGAAGTTGCGTTGGGCATTCCAGCACATGCGTGAGCTGATTCCGTCCCGTCAGGTACGTCGCGGCAGCGGTGCTGCCTCTGAGTTGCCTCGTGGCACCGATCTGACCGCTGAGATCGATGCGCTGAGCATCACATTGAACGACGGCAGCCAGATCGACTTCAGCGAATTTCTGTCGCGCAGCTACGCCGACGCCTGCGTGATTCTGCACCGTGGCAAGGTGATCTACGAGCACTATCCCAACCAGCCTGATCCGCTCAGCCCCCATATGCTCTGGTCGGTGACCAAGTCCTTCACCGGGCTGGTGGCCGCGATGCTGATTGCTGAAGGCGTGCTTGATCCAAAAGCGCAGGTGACCGATCTCATTCCTGAACTGGCGCCGTCTGGTTGGCGCGGGGCGAACGTCCAGCAGGTTCTGGATATGACCGCCGACGTGAAGTATTCCGAGGTGTATGCCGACGGTACGTCGGATGTGAAGTATTACGGCCTCTCTGCGGGCATCACTGAGTCGCCACAATGGACTGGTCCAACCCGTCTCTACGACTATCTGCCAACGATTGGCGCTGCGCGTGAGCATGGCCGTTATTTTGCTTACCGCACCGTGCACACCGAAGTACTGGGTTGGCTGGTGCGGCGCGCCAGCGGCAAGGATGTAGCGACCCATATCGGCGAGCGCATCTGGAGCAAGCTGGGGGCAGAAGAGGATGCGCTGTTGCTGCTGGATCCCACCGGCACCGAATGGGCCGGAGCTGGGCTGAACGCCACGCTGCGTGACCTCGCGCGCTTTGGCGAGATGATGCGCAACGGCGGGGCGTGGAACGGTCAGCAGATCATTCCGGCGGCGATCATCGACGACCTGCGCAACGGCGCAGATAAGGACGCCTTTGCTGACTTTGGCCGTAGGGGGATGGAAGGCTATTCCTACCATAACCAGTGGTGGATCAGTCACAACGCTGACGGGGTTTACGAAGCCATGGGCGTGCATGGCCAATTGATTCACATAAACCCTGCTGCGGAGCTGACGGTGGTGCGGACAGCGTCGCACCCCATCGCAAGCAATGAGTTCACTTATGAAATGACCAGCGCGGCGTTAGCTGCCTTGGCGTCTTATTTGTGCTCCTGATGATGCATTGCGGGGCGGTTTTTGCCGCCCCTGTCAGCAGATGACAAGATGCGGTCGGCTACTTTGGGCTATCTATATCAATGAGATGAGAACTGTTTATAAATAAATAGTTGGAAATGACTGGCCCTTTGATATTCATGTTCTATTCTGGGTTTTGAAGGGACGCCCAAGGGTCATAACAGAACCGTTCATCCGTTTCTGAACGATGCGTCTTCAGCGTTGACGCGTATGGCCGACCAGATGCAAAAGCGCCCGTGATTCTCATGGTGCAGACGCTGGAACAGGAAACGCTGCATGAGTACACATAGACAGGTTGGTTTTCAGGTACCCGTTTTGCTGGCTGGTTTGGCAGCTCTAATATGCGGATGGTTGATTCTGATGGTCGCACCTGCTTGGGCCGCGATGCTCGCCGTAGCGGGTGTTTCGACCGGCCTCAGCATGCTACTACTCAGCCGAAATACACCAAAAGCAATAGAGCCAGACTGGCAAAAGCCCAAGGTTCAGCGTGAGCTGCGCACGCTGAACGAGCTTGGAAGGTTGCAGCAACCCGAGCTGGATCTCTACAGCCAGCACCTTCAGGACATGACGGCGCTGATCAATGATGGCGTCGGTCTTCTCAGACAAGCCTTTACCGATATTCATGAGCTGTTGGCCGCACAACAGAGCGCTGTGCGCAAAATGCTGCCTAGCGCAGGTTCTGAAAACGCCTTCTCTAGCTTGGATAGCTTCGCTGAGCACACCACCCAAACCCTCGATACGGTGATTCGTAACGCCGCAGGCGTAGGCGAGGATCTATCTGAGCTGGTCAGTAAGGTGACCGAGATTGCCGATCAGATGCCGGATCTGATGAAGGCTGTGAACGAGATTGATCAGATTGCCGGTCAGACCAATCTGCTTGCGCTTAATGCGGCGATTGAAGCAGCCAGGGCTGGCGAGCACGGCCGCGGGTTCGCCGTGGTAGCCGACGAAGTGCGCAACCTATCACGTCGATCTACGCTGTTCAGTGATGAGATCAAAACCAAACTTGGCAGTATCGAAAGCGCTGTTACCCACCTCAGCAAGCATATGGGCGATATCGCCACTCAGGACATGGACTGGCTGACCCACTCGCGCCAGCAGGCGGAGCAATCCATCTCCGAGCTCCAGGAAATGGCTGAGCGCGATCATGCGCTGACGAAAGAGATCGATAGTCTGGCGCTGCAGCTGATAGACGCGTCAGAGCGCGCGACGCGCGGCTTGCAGTTCGAAGACATTACTACGCAGACGGCTGGATACGTGATCAGTCGCATGACCCTGATGCAGCAGATCGCGTCGGCGTTGACCAGATTAGAAGGAGAGGCTCTGGCGACAGAGCTGGAACGTATTGGCGCAGAACTGGCGTCATTCCGATCCAGCCCGGTCAGCCAAAGCTCAATGGCCAGTGGAGAGGTAGAGCTGTTCTAGCACCAATCTTGCGACCTTATCGGTTATAGACGTTGGGAGATCAAGTGGTATGGGAAAGCACATTCTGGTTGTCGATGACTCTGCGTCGATTCGACAGATGGTTGAGCATACGCTCAAGACAGCGGGTTACGAGGTGACGGTTGCCAACGACGGCCAAGCCGCGTTGGATCTCTGCGAACGAGGCCGCTATGACTGTGTTCTGACCGATCAGAACATGCCGCGCATGGATGGATTGACGCTGATCCGCAAGCTGAGGGGCATGGGGGCCTACAGTCGGACGCCGATTCTGGTACTCACCACCGAGGCCAGTGATGACATGAAGAATCAGGGCAAGGCGGCCGGCGCAACCGGCTGGATGGTTAAGCCCTTTGACCCGGCCAAGCTGCTGGCGGTCGCATCCAAGGTTCTGCCCTGAACCTTAGCCCCGTCTGCGGAGGTCATCATGAGTGTTGAACTGAATCAGTTTCACTCGGTGTTTTTCGAAGAGAGTCAGGAGCACATCGACACGATGGAGCGCCTGCTCATGTCCATGTCGATCGACAATCCGGACCCGGAAGACCTCAATTGCATCTTTCGCGCTGCGCACTCGATCAAGGGGGCCAGCGGGATCTTCGGCTTCGACGCGCTTGGTCAGATCACCCATATCATGGAGAACCTGCTGGATCAGGTGCGTAAGGGGCAGCGGCCGATAAGCAATGATCTGGTCGACCAGTTCCTTGGCGTGATCGATTGCCTGCGCCAGGTGCTGGACAGCTATCGCAACGAGCAGGATATCGACTGGCCGGAGGTGGAGCGTACCACCAGTCTGCTTGAGGCCCTGCTGGGCACGCCGGTTGCTTCTGAGGCTGAAGACGAAGGCTTCGGTTTCTTCGATGAGCCGGTGGCCGCTGCGGATGAAGACGAAGGCTTTGGCTTTTTCGATGAGCCGACAACGGCTCAACAGCAACCGGAGGACGAGGGCTGGGGGCTGTTTGATACGGCCGAATCGGCCAAGACGGATGCAGGCACAGCGGCCAAGGCTGTAAGCAAGGACGCCAGTGCGGCAAAGAAACCAGCAGCCAGTAGTGAGGCCGCCACCATCAGGGTCGACGTGGAAAAGGTCGATTCGCTGATCAACCTGGTTGGGGAGCTGGTCATCACCCAATCCATGCTCAAGGTTCTGGGTGACGACGTAGGGGGGAGCAACACCCGCCTGAGTTCGGTGCTAGCCGAGTTGGAGCGTCATACCCGCGAGATTCAGGAGTCGGTCATGTCGATACGCATGATGCCAGTCTCCTTTGTCTTCAACCGCTTTCCACGTGTCGTGCGCGATCTGGCGCGCAAGCTCGACAAGCAGGTTGAGCTGGTGCTGGAAGGTGAGCACACCGAACTCGACAAGGGTTTGATCGAGAAACTGGTTGATCCGCTGACGCATCTGGTGCGCAACAGCATCGACCACGGTATTGAGCGCCCCGATGTACGCAAGGACCTTGGCAAGTCGGAAACCGGCACTATCACCATCAGCGCAGCCCAGCGCGGCGGCACTATTCAGATCTGCATTGATGACGACGGTGCCGGATTAAATCGTGAACGTATCCTCGGCAAGGCGCGCGAGAATGGCCTCAACGTCAGCGACGATATGGCTGACGCAGATGTCTGGGATCTGATCTTCCAGCCTGGGTTCTCAACTGCGGAAGTGGTTACCGACGTTTCCGGTCGCGGCGTCGGCATGGACGTGGTGCGTCGCAATATTCAGCAGTTGGGTGGCCGGGTAAATATCGCCAGCCGCGCGCTGCAGGGCTCGACTATTACCATCACGCTGCCCCTGACGCTCGCCATCGTTGACGGTATGGGCGTCATGGTCGGCGACCAGACCTTCATCATCCCGTTGGTCAGCATCATCGAGTCGATGCGGCCCTATCCCGAGAATATCGAACAGCTCGCTGGCAGCGCTTTGCTGCATGTGCGCGATCAGTTCTGGCCGGTTCTGCCGCTGTATCAGGTCATGGACGCAGCGCCGCGTTATACCTCACCGGCAGACGGCATTGTGGTCCTGATCGAGACCAGCAAGCGTCGTTACGGGTTGCTGGTGGATGAGCTGGTTGGCCAGCAACAGGTGGTCATCAAGAGTCTTGAACAGCATTACAAACGTGTTCCCGGCGCCGCCGGGGCCACCATCATGGGTGATGGCAGCGTGGCGTTGATTCTGGACGTTGAATCGCTGGCAGACGTGGTACCGATACTGGACGAGGAGATCGCATGAGCGGGCAGAAAGATCCGGCCGCTGGCAGTGCTGAGCATGACGGGCCAGCCAGCGAATTTCTCACCTTCGTGCTGGGTGAAGAGCATTACGCCATCGACATCATGGCGGTAAAGGAAATCCGCGGTTATGAGTCGGTCACCAAGATCGCCAAGGCACCGCCTTACATCAAGGGAGTAATCAATCTACGTGGCGACATCGTGCCAATCGTCGATCTGCGCCTCAAGTTTGATGTCGGCGAGGCCACCTATAACGAGTTCACCATTGTGATCGTGTTGCAAATCAACGAGCGCATGGTCGGCATCGTGGTTGACAGTGTCTCGGATGTGATTGCCCTCACCGAGTCGCAGCGTCGGCCGCCGCCCGAGTTTGGTGTTGCCTTTGACAGCCGCTTTCTGATGGGGCTAGCGAAGGTTCAGGATCAAATGGTCATTCTGGTCAACATTGAAGCACTGGTGACCAGTAGCGAGCTGGGGCTGGTCGATGCGGCCCTGAAGAAGATGGATTCATGAAGCTGCTTTTGCGTCTGCCATAACCAACGAAAAGAAAGGGAAGCCCGGGCCGTATGCCCGGAACGCCTGGCGTCTGTGAGGAGAGTTACATGCAACAGTTACCATCGTTTCGCATTGTTATGCTGTCAGCGGTGCTGCCCTGTGCAGTGACAGCCATCGCCGCATTACTGGCGCTGGCGGGCGTCGGCGGGCCATCCGCGCTGACCGCCTGGCTGGTGATCGCCATGGTCGGTTCGCTGGTTGGCGTAGCCGTTGGGCTCGGCGGACTGAGCAGTATCCGCATGAAGTTAGGTGCGGAACCTCGTGAGCTACGCGGCCTGATCTGTCAGATTCTGCAATTGGTGCAGTCCAGGGCCGAAGACTCGGACAGTGTTCTGACGTTGCTCAACCGCCTGCAGGAGAACGCCAGTGCACGCGTCGAGCGCGACTTGTTCAACACCCGGATTCGTCAGGCGGTAGACAACGCCAATACCAACATCATGATTGCTGATGGCGAGCGCAACGTGGTGTACATGAACGATGCTGTACTGCAGATGCTGCGCGATGCCGAAGGCGAAATCCGCAAAGACCTGCCAGGCTTTTCAGCCGAAACGGTACTGGGCGGCAGTATTGACCGCTTCCACAAGAATCCTGCCCATCAGATGGGGATGCTCAGTAGTCTGAAAGGCACCCATCGGGCGCAGATCAGCCTGGGCTCCAGCACGTTTGGGTTGATCGCGAACCCGATCTTCGGTGAAAACGGGGAGCGGCTGGGTACGGTAGTTGAATGGAAGGATCGCACCAAGGAGCTGGAGGCGGAAAACCTCGCGATCTTTAACACCCGCATCCGCCAGGCAACCGACAGCGCCAACACCAACATTATGATCGCTGACGCTGATCGCAATGTGGTGTACATGAACGAAGCGGTATTTCAGATGCTGCGCGACGCCGAGAGCGAGATTCGCAAGGACCTGCCCAATTTCTCGGCCGAAACAGTGCTGGGCGGCAGTATCGACCGCTTCCACAAGAACCCGGCACATCAAATGGGCATGCTCAGCAGCCTGAAGGGGACCCATCGCGCCCAGATCAAGTTGGGGCAGCATACCTTCGGCCTGATTGCCAATCCGATTTTCAGCGAATCCGGCGAGCGTCTGGGCACCGTGGTCGAGTGGAAGGATCGCACCAAGGAGCTGGAAGCCGAGAACTTGGCGATCTTCAATACCCGCATTCGCCAGGCTATCGATAATTCCAGCAACAACATCATGATCGCTGACGAGAACCGCGACGTCGTCTACATGAACCGGGCAGTAGAAGAGATGCTGCGGCACTCTGAAGCGCAGATCAAACGTGATTTGCCCAGCTTTGCGGTAGACAAGGTGCTCGGCGGTAGCATTGATCGCTTCCACAAGAATCCGGCCCACCAGATGAACATGCTCAGCAGTTTGCAGGGCACCCATCGTGCCCAGATCGTGCTGGGCGACAGTACCTTCGGGCTGATCGCTAATCCAGTGTTTGCGCCGGATGGCACCAGGCTTGGAACGGTGGTCGAGTGGCTTGATCGAACCGAGGAGCTGAAAGCGTCGGATGCGGTAACCAGCCTGGTTACGGCTGCAGGTGCGGGTAACTTCACTCAGCGCATCTCCGTTGACGGCAAGCAGGGCTTCTTCCTGGAGCTGGCAAACGGTCTGAACCAGCTAATGGAAACCTCGGACAAGGGGCTGAAAGACATCGCCCGTGTGCTTGGCGCAATTGCCGAGGGCAACCTGACCGAGAAAGTAAGCGCTGAATACGAAGGTACATTCCTTGAATTGAAGAACTTCTGCAATAGCACCACCGATAACCTGTCCGCCATGATCGGCGAAATTCGCGGTGCGTCAGGCACCATCATGACGGCTTCGAGTGAGATCGCTCAGGGTAATGCGGACCTGTCCAGCCGCACCGAACAGCAGGCCTCCAGCCTGGAAGAAACCGCGTCCAGCATTGAGCAACTGACCTCGACCGTCAGAACCAACACCGACAACGCCAAGCAGGCAAACGTGCTGGCCGAGCAGGCGACCGATATTGCGACCGAAGGCGGTGACCTGATTCGTCAGGTAGTAACCACCATGGAGTCGATCAACGAGTCGGCTCGCAAGATCAGCGACATCATCGGCGTAATCGATGGCATCGCCTTCCAGACCAACATCCTTGCCCTTAACGCTGCGGTAGAGGCTGCGCGCGCCGGGGAGCAAGGTCGTGGCTTTGCGGTGGTGGCCACTGAGGTGCGTACTCTGGCGCAGCGTTCGGCTGAAGCTGCCAAGGACATCAAGCAACTGATCTCCGACTCGGTGTCCAAGATTGAAGGTGGCAACACTCTGGTCAACAAGTCGGGCGAAACCATGACCGAAATCGTGACTGCGATTAAGCGGGTCAACGACATCATGGCGGAGATCGCGGCTGCGTCCGTTGAACAGGCCAGCGGTATTGAAGAGGTGAACACTGCCGTCGGCCAGATGGACGAAATGACACAGCAAAACGCGGCCTTGGTTGAGCAGGCCGCGGCCGCAGCGGAAAGCCTGCGTTCGCAAACCGAAGGCCTGCAGCGTCAGGTCAGCGCATTCAAATTGGACGAGAACGAAGAGCCGATGAAGGCCGCACCTGCACCAGTGCGTAAGGAGGCTCCCGCGGCCAAACCGGCAAAAGGGCCGGAGCGTAAGGCAGACAGCAAATCAGCCAAGCCGAAGCCCGGACGCAAGATCGATGCTCCGGATCATGACGACGACGGTGATTGGGAGTCCTTCTGACAGGGTTGCGCACGGTTATGACACGGACGGATCAACCTGAGCGTGAATTCGAGTACGGCTGGGAGGACTTTGAGGCGGCACGCAAGCTGCTCTACGCAGTGACCGGGATCAGCATGGCTGATAGCAAGTTTCAGTTGGTCTACAGCCGGTTGGCCAGGCGCCTGCGTGCTCTGCGACTGAAATCGGTCGCACAGTACCTGCGCTACCTGGCCGATCATGGTGAGGAACAGGAACACTTCGTCAACGCGCTAACGACCAATCTGACGTCGTTTTTCCGCGAACCGCACCACTTTGAGGTACTGGCCCGGTTTCTGCGCGAGCACGCGGGCCGGGGGCGGCGCTTTAGCCTCTGGTGCGCTGCGGCAAGTACCGGCGAGGAGCCTTATTCGATGGCGATGGTGGCGTTGGAGGCACTGGGCGACAACCCTCCGGTATCGATTATCGCAACCGATATTGACAGCCAGGTGCTGCAGCATGGCCGAAACGGGATCTATACCGCCGAGCGTTGTCGTGGCATCTCAACAGCGCGCTTGAAGCGCTTCTGCCTGCGAGGCAAGGCCGGCACCCCGCATCAGGATATGGTCAAGATGCGCCCCGAACTGGGACGGCTCATCGAGTTTCGTACTCTCAATCTACTGTCGAACCAGTGGGCTCTGAGCCCACCTTTCGACATTATTTTTTGTCGCAACGTGATGATTTATTTCGATAAACCCACCCAGCGCAAGCTGCTCGAGCGCATGGTGCCTATGCTCACTGATGATGGACTTTACATAGCAGGGCACTCGGAAAGCTTCACCAACGCGAGCAACCTGGTGCGATTGGTCGATCGCACAGTGTATGTCCCGGTAAGGAGAACGACATGAGCGCAGCGGCGGCGGAGGTGGCGGTGAATCAGTACTTTGATCGCTATTTTGACCGTCAGGCGACGAAGATCTTGCCCGGCGAATACTACGCAACCAAGGAACCGGAGGTGATTGTCACGGTACTGGGTTCCTGTGTTGCGGCCTGCATCCGCGACAAGGTCAGCGGCATCGGCGGCATGAATCACTTTTTGTTGCCTCTGGATGGCTCGGCCGAGCCGGGAAAGCCGACACAATCGGCGCGTTATGGCGCCTACGCGATGGAATTGCTGATCAATGAGGTCATAAAGCTCGGTGGCCGTCGGGAACGGCTGGAGGCAAAGGTATTCGGCGGGGCCGCAGTATTGCGCGGGATGTTGCTCAATGATGTTGGCAAACGCAACGCCGAGTTTGTTGAACAGTATCTGCGTAATGAACATATCCCGATTGCCGCGGCCGACCTGCTGCTGGACTTTCCGCGCAAGGTGTATTTCTTTCCGGAGACTGGGCAAGTCTGGGTAAAACGCATTAAGACAATCAAGAACGACACTATCTTCGAGCGTGAGCGCGAGTATCGGCAGCGAGTCAAACAAGACGTTGAAAGTGGCAGCGTTGATCTGTTTGAGGAGTAGCGCATGACCATATCGGTGTTAGTGGTTGATGATTCGGCGTTGATTCGTCAGGTGCTGGGCGAGCTTATTCGAACCGCCCCCGGGTTTCGTCTGGTTGGCACGGCCAGCGACGCCTACGCTGCCCGTGATCTGGTCAACGAGTTCGCACCGGATGTGATTACTCTGGATATCGAAATGCCGCGCATGGATGGCCTGACGTTTTTGGCCAAGCTGATGAAGGCGCGCCCGACCCCTGTGGTGATGGTGTCGACGCTCACGGAAGAGGGGGCGGACGCGACGTTGCGCGCGCTGGAGCTGGGCGCGGTCGATTTTGTCGCCAAGCCCAAGCTGGACATCAGAAAGGGGTTGGAGGAGTACCGCGAGGTGCTGCTCGACAAGCTTCGCGCTGCAGCCCAGGCCAAGGTCAAACGGGCCGCGCCCAAGGCGGCTGGCGGCGGCGCGATACCGGACACAATCAGCTACCAGGGCACCGAGCATGTAATTGCAATTGGCGCCTCGACCGGTGGTACCGAGGCGATCAGAGCCGTACTTGAAGCGCTGCCGGTGGGGATGCCGGGTATCGTCATGACGCAGCACATGCCGCCCGGGTTTACGACTTCTTATGCCGCGCGCCTCGATCGGGTTTCACGTTTGCGGGTACAGGAAGTGAAGGGCGGTGAACGCATCTTGCCCGGACACGCGTATCTGGCTCCTGGCGACAAGCACCTGCTGGTCGAGCGCTACGGGGCAGATCTGGTGTGCAGGCTTTCCGATGCGGACCCGGTGAATCGACACAAGCCGTCGGTCGATGTGATGTTCGACTCGGTAGCGCGCACCTGTGGCGCCAGTGCAACCGGTGTGCTGTTGACCGGTATGGGCAAGGATGGCGGGCAGGGCATGCTGACCATGCAGCAACACGGTGCCCTGACCATCGCCCAGGATGAAGCGAGTTGCGTGGTATTTGGTATGCCGAAAGAGGCGATTCGTCTGGGCGGCGTGTCCGAGGTGCTGCCGCTGGAGCACGTTGCCGCCCGCCTGGTCAATCACATGAAGCAAGTCGGACGCGGCAACCGGGTATAAAGCGATACCCGGTTTCTTGATTCACAGAGCACCAAAGACCTTACGCGCCAGGCTGCTGGCCGCAGCGGCGGGGTCGTTGCGGATTGAGGCTTCCTGTTCGGCAATCATCGTAAACAGACCATCGAGGGCTTTTTCGGTCACGTAGTTCTCAACGCTAGTTGCGCTCGGGTCGACCACGCCAAAGCCGGCGGCTTGCGAGGCAAACGCATTGTATTGCTGCGCTACACCAACCTGATCTGTAGCCGCTTTTACCGAGGGCAAAAACAGGGCGCGGATTTGCTCGCGGCTGTTTCGCTCCAGGTATTGAGTCGCCGAGTCGTTACCCCCGGTGATAATGCCCTTGGCGTCAGTCAGGCTCATATTGCTGATGGCATTGACCAGAATGGTTTCGGCCTGAGGCACTGCTGCTTCTGCTGCAGCGTTCATGCTGTTTTCCAGCGCGGTGATCTGGCTTCCCATGCCCATCATTTTCAGCGTACGGGCGGCACTGCCCAGTTTGCCCGGCAACTCAATGCGCACATCCGGGTTGTTGCTGAAGCCGCCGGGGGTACCCAATTCGCTGACGGCCACCCTGGCGCTCTGAGTCAGCGCCTCTTTCATCGCCACCGCCGTGTCCTGCTGGCTAAAATCTGACAGTGATAACGCGAATGCATTAAACGACAGCAGGGTAGTGCAGAGCATCAGGGCGAGGCGCTTCATGGTCAGGACTCTCCAGTGACAGATATCTGTACGACTGTAGTTCAGCAGCGGGCGCGCCGCGAGTCAGCCGGGCTGCCTGAGCTGCGACAAGAGAGGGCGCAATGCGCCCTCTGGGTAGTTATTCAAGCGGTGACCGGCACTTCGCGCTGTCTGTCCACCATATCCTTGTCCAGTCGGCGCCAGGTCAACAGGAAGCACAGCCCGCTGGCGGCGTAGAGGCAGGCCATGATGACCATGGAGGTCTGCAGGCTTTGCGCATAGACCTGCCCGCAGACTTGCTGCAGGTTCTCGGCTAGCTGACCAACCACCGCGGGATGGCATTGATTGCGCGCCAGCTCACCCGCGGCGACACCCAGCTCGGCAACGCCGGACTTGAAGAAAATGTCGGACACCGCGCCAATGAACAGCGGACCAAAGCCGTAGCCAAGCAGGTTGACCAGCAGCAGCATCACTGCCGTGGCCATAGCACGCACTCGCATGCTGACCACACCCTGGCCGATGGTGTATTGAGCGGCCAGGTAGCCGTACTTCACGAAGCCGCCGATGACCAGGCCGATTGCTGCGTAGAGCAGGCTGTCGGTGGTGAAGGCAAAAATATAGAAGGGCACAGACAGCGTCAGACCTGCCGCCGGTACCCAGGCGATGGCACCTGGGTGCTTTTTGTAAATTCTGGTCGCCAGCCAACCGGTGGCGAAGGTGCCAATGGCAGCTGACAGCGCTACTGGGGTGTTGATCCAGATGGCTGCCTGGCCGGCGGTGATTTCGTAGGTGCGAACTAGAAAGAGCGACTGGAACGAGGAGATGCCGTAACCACAAAACGCGGCAATTGTGGCGCCGGCGGTCATCAGCCAGAACGCTGGCTTGCCCATAAGCTCATGGATCGCCTCCTTCAGGCCTGCTCGCTCCTTCTTCTCGGTAACCTGGGGGTCTGTGTAGCCGCGGGGCGGCTCCTTGACCGTCAGTTTGAAGACAAGGGCAACCAGCAACCCGGGCAAACCGACAACAAAAAAGGCGGTGCGCCAGTCGAACATGTCGGTGACCCAACCGCCAATCAGGTTGGCAAACATAGTGCCGAGGGTGACGCCCATGGCGTAGAAGCCCAGCGCCTGAGAGCGCTCTCGCGGGATAAAATAATCTGCAATCAGGGAGTTGGCCGGCGGGGTACAGCCAGCCTCGCCGATTCCCACACCGACGCGACATATCAGCAGAATCCAGAACGCCCCTATCGTTATCGAGCCAATAGTCACTTCCGTTGCAAGGCCGCAGGCGGCCGTCATCAGCGACCATAGCGCCACACAGACGGTCATGATCCATACGCGATGACCAACATCGGCAAAGCGGGCTAGCGGAATACCCACGGCGGTGTAGAGCAGGGCGAAACCGAAGCCGGTAAGAAGGCCAAACTGCGTATCAGTAATTTTGAGATCCGGCACCAGATCGGGGCCGACGACTGCTAGCAGGGCGCGGTCGACGAAGTTCAAGATGTAAATGAGGGTTAAGGCCAAGAGTACATAGTTGCGGTACGCCTTGGACCCGTAGCCGGCCACTTGGCCTAGCCCCCTGCTTTCTCCGCCAATGACGGCTCCCATGGTCAACCCCCTGCTGAGTATCTTGTTATTAGTAGATGCCGGCTGCAGTCAGGCGCGCCTGATGCTTACCGCACGATCCTCAGCATATCGATAATTGGCGCGGCTGCGGCCCATCGCGGATGAGTCTTTGTGACCGACTGTGTCAGCAGCCCGAGGGGGGATAACAGCGCAGCCGCCGAGCGGCGTGGCCTACGCGCCAAACGGCCGTATGAGAGGCTCGGCGTCGATCCATGATGCAAATGCCACGGTATTGATGGCGCGGTAGGGGCTGCCGGCCTGCGCAGGAACGAAAGGGGAATGGGATTCGGCACCTGAGTGGAATGAGTCTGGTTTGGCTTGGCTGGCAACTCTTCGCGGGCTGGCTAGTGGTAGTGACGTGCCTTTCACACGGGGCACCGCAGCCAGAAAACGCTACCTGTGCTTCCTTAGTCTAATACGCCACTTATTCGTGCAGTTCCGGTTTTATAAAGACATTAAAAATCAATGGATTAAACGGTATTTCGAATATTTATTAGAGGTAATAAAGCGCGCGTAAGCGCTGCGTTCTACCAAAGTCTTACTCTTCACTTGCGCATCCCGGTGCTACCGTTACTGACGTAATAACAACAACAATGGAGACGCTAATGTCCATGTCAAAAGAAGAGGCAGCGCGCGGTTACTGGCGTGAAAACCTCAAACTCATGCTGACCTTGCTGGTCGTCTGGTTTGTGGTTTCCTTCGGTGCCGGCGTGCTGTTCGTAGACCAGCTCAACGCCATCCAGTTCTTCGGCTTCCCGCTGGGGTTCTGGTTTGCCCAGCAGGGTTCCATCTACGCCTTCGTGGTGCTCATCTTCGTGTACGTCTGGAAGATGAACCAGCTCGATCGCAAGTACGACTTCCACGAAGAATAAGAACAGGATCCCAGCGATGGATACCCAAACTCTGATCTATCTGTTCGTCGGCGCGACCTTCGCGCTGTATATCGCCATTGCCATCTGGTCTCGCGCGGGTAGCACCAGCGAATACTACGTGGCGAGCAAAGGCGTACACCCAATTGCCAACGGTATGGCTACCGGTGCTGACTGGATGTCCGCTGCATCCTTCATCTCCATGGCCGGTATCATTTCCTTCACTGGTTTCGATGGCTCGGTCTACCTGATGGGCTGGACCGGCGGCTACGTGCTGTTGGCGATGTGTCTGGCGCCCTACCTGCGCAAGTTCGGTAAATTTACCGTGCCGGAGTTTGTTGGCGAGCGTTACTACTCGCAGACTGCCCGGGTGGTTGCGGTGATCTGTGTGATCTTCATTTCCTTCACTTATGTGGCAGGTCAGATGCGCGGTGTTGGCATCGTGTTCTCCCGTTACCTGGAAGTGGATATCAACACTGGCGTCGTTATCGGCATGGCCATCGTGTTCTTCTACGCCGTTCTCGGCGGCATGAAGGGCATCACCTACACCCAGGTAGCGCAATACTGCGTGATGATCTTCGCCTACATGGTTCCAGCTATTTATATCTCCATGCTGATTACCGGCAACCCGATCCCGCAATTGGGCTTTGGTAGCGAGGTAACCGGTACCGGACAATCGGTGCTGGAACGCCTAAACGGGCTGGGCGCTGAACTTGGCTTTGGGGCATACACCGACGGTTCCAAGTCGACCATCGATGTGTTCTTCATCACCATGGCGCTGATGGTCGGTACTGCCGGTCTGCCGCACGTAATCGTGCGCTTCTTCACCACGCCGACCGTGCGTGATGCGCGCAAGTCTGCTGGTTACGCGCTGCTGTTCATTGCGATTCTGTACACCACTGCGCCGGCGGTTGCTGCGTTTGCTCGTACCAACCTGCTGACCTCTGTTCCGAACGTTGCCTATGAGCAGGTTCCGACCTGGCTGAAGACGTGGGAGAACGCCGGTCTGATCGCTTGGCAGGACAAGAACAACGATGGTGTGATTCAGTACGGCCCGGGTGCTCCGTTCGTTGGTGCTCCGAAGTTCACTGATGAGCGTGGTGCCAACGGCGAGCGTCTGATCAGCAACGAGCCGACTGCTGCCACCACGGAGCTGTATGTGGACCGCGACATCATGGTTCTGGCCAACCCGGAAATTGCGGATCTGCCCGGCTGGGTGGTTGCGCTGATTGCGGCGGGTGGTCTAGCTGCGGCGTTGTCTACTGCGGCGGGTCTACTGCTGGTGATTTCTACCTCTGTCTCCCACGACCTGCTGAAGAGCAACATGGCGCCGAACATTACCGAAAAGCAGGAACTGCTGGCTGCCCGGGTAGCTGCGGGTGTCGCCATCGCCATTGCGGGTCTGTTCGGGATTTATCCACCGGCCTTCGTGGCGCAGGTGGTCGCCTTCGCGTTCGGACTGGCGGCGGCCTCGTTCTTCCCGGTCATCGTCATGGGTATTTTCTCGAAGAAGATGAACAAGGAAGGGGCTATCGCCGGGATGATCGTCGGTCTGACCTTCACCTTCAGCTATATCGTCTACTTCAAGTTCATCAACCCGACTGCGACTGCAGAAGACTGGTGGTTTGGCATTTCGCCGGAAGGGATTGGTACCTTGGGCATGATCTTTAACTTCATCGCTGCGGTATTGGTTGCCTCTGTGACCAAGGCGCCGCCGGAGAAGATCCAGCACCTGATTGAGGATATTCGTATCCCGCGTGGTGCCGGTGCAGCAGTCGATCACTGATCGCTGATGCCGAAATGAAAACGCCCCGCATCATGCGGGGCGTTTTTTATTGCCTGTAGATCAGAAGCGCCAGGTGGCCTGAGTGGCCAGGCCGTGTGCGGAATTGCTGAACTCCGCCGTGTAGTCGGCGGTGTTGATCTCGCCTTTGGCCTCATGCAGGTATGAATAGGCTACATCCAGAGTCAGGTCGGGAGTCACGTCCCAACCTGCGCCGAGTGAGAATACCTTGCGGTCCGATACCGGAATACGCACGGTGCGGTGGGTATCGTTGGTCGGAGACGGATCGTAGGTAAACCCAGCACGCAAAACCCACTCCGGGTTGAGCTGGTAGGCTGCACCCACAGCCCATGACAGGATGTCATCCCACTGCATTTCTTCGACGATGCTACCGATGCGCCCCTGATAGGCGGCAGCAACGCCGTCGTTTTCGATCACGATTTTGTCGAGACGGCTCCAGCGCGTCCAGGTAGTACCTGCGTAAAGGGTCCAAGCGTTATCAACAGCCCAGGTCAAAGAGGTGTCGATAGATTCAGGCGAGGTGAAGTCCAGCCCCGCATCGTAGGTACCGTTCAAGCCGGGAGCGACGGAACCGGTGACACGGGTACGTCCTTCCAGTGCGTAATCCACCTTGGAGTGATAGGTCAGACCCCAGCGCAGATGGTCGTTGATGTCGACCAACACGCCGGCGTTAAAACCGTAGCCGAAATCGTCGCCCTTGACGTTAACGAGGGTGTCCGGGCCAACGCCGGGAGCGACGGCGTGCGGCGAGTTGCGAGTCAACTTACCCTTGATCTGGTTGATAGTCGGGCCAAAGCCAACCGATACCCGCTCATTAACCTGATAGCTCAGAGTCGGCTGCAGGGTAACTACCTGCACGCCGCTATACATGCCGTGGTAGCGGCCCTGAAAACCTTTCTCGTAGTCGCCGATGACACCAAACGGCGCATAGACACCGATACCTGCGTGCCAGCGGTCGTTCAGCGGGGTCACCAGATAGCCGAAGGGGACGGTGGCAACAGGAACCATGTCGCCGTCGTTGCTACCGGCAAAGATGCCTTGTGCGTTCTCAATGTCGGTTGAGGCGAAGATGGTCGCGAAGCCGCCAACAACTTCAGTTCTGTCCAACTTGGACATGCCGGCCGGGTTGCCAAACAGGGTGCTGGCGTCTTCGGCGGCGGATGAGCGTCCTGCAAATCCAGTTCCCATGCCGCTGGCGCTTTGCTCGTTGATGCTGAGCCCGTTAGCAGCAGCGCTGGTAGAGGCAAGGGTGACGGCCAGGGCAACAGTAGACTTCAGCCAGGCGTGTCTGGTCATGGAATGCTCCGCAAATGATCGAGGTTCTTGAAAGGGCGCGCACGCTATCAAGAATCACTGTCATTTACTAGCGCTATCTGGCGGTATAAGTGGAGTTGTTGGCGTCAAATGACGACAATTTGCACGTTTGTGTCGCTACATGCTGCCGATTCGAGCTTGCCGCAGTCGGCGCCAGTGCCGAAGTCGGGATTCCAGGTCCGCGAGCGTGAGCAGCTTTTCGCGTCGGGCAAGCGATAGCAGGATGAGCATCAACTCGGCGGTAGCAAGTGCATCTGCGGCGGCGTGGTGACGTTGCTGGTTGACCACCTTGAAATGCTGCTGCCAATCGTCGAGGCTCTGTCTCCTGCTGCCTTGGGGGCAAAGCATAGGTGCCAACTCGGCCACATCCAGGAAGCGGTGTCGCAATCTATGGCCCAATTCATCACGCAAACCGCGTTGCAGCATGCGGTGGTCGAACGCTGCATGAAACGCGATAAAAACGCACTGTCCGGCAAAATCCATGAAATCGAGCAGAGCGTCGGCCGCGGCCACGCCCTCCGCGACGGCGCTGGGGGCAATGCCGTGAATCAGCACTGACTCGGTGACGCGGTGATTTTCCTGATACAGCGTGCATTCGTACTGACTGCCGAGGTCGATCAGTCCGTTTTCGATCACCACCGCGCCAACGGACAGGATACGGTCGCGATTGACGTTCAGGCCGCTGGTTTCCAGGTCCATGACGACAAAACGGCAGTCCGAAAGAAGCGTGCTGTCCAGCGGCTGGGCTTGCGGCAGTGCATCAAGGCGCGCTTGCTGGTGTGCCGTCAAGCCGCGCCTGCGCTTGTGCAACCACGCCAGTGGGTTCACAGGTTGTACCTCAATGCCAGGCTGGCCTGCAGACGCTTGGCTTGACGGAATGACTCGCGCAGGATGCGGCGGTCGAGTTGATTCAAGCTCTCCGGATCCAGCCGGTTGCTGAAGGGCTTGCCGTCACGCTCCTGTTGCTGATGCTGCTGCATGCGCACCAACTGGATGAACTGATAACCCTCGATGTAGGCATCGGCGTCCTGTGGATCAAGTACCCTGCGCTCGCGCAATTGCTGCAGGCGCTCAAGGGTATTGCTGACGCTGATACCGTTAGCCAAGGCGAGCAACCTGGCGCCATCAACAAAGGGGCTTAGCCCTTGCACCTTGGTATCCAGAGTGTCCTTTTCAGCACCCGAGCGGGCAACCACAAAGTCACGCAAGCGGCCAATCGGCGGGCGGTTCAGCAGGGCGTTTTGAGCCATCTGCTGCTGGAACAGGGTGTTGTTGCCGATCTGCCGTAGCACTTCCGCAAATAATTGTTCAGCGCCGCGTTTGTCACCCCAGACCACCCGAAAATCGAAGTAAATGGATGAGCTGAGCAAGTTGGCTGGTGTCGTGCTGCGAACCATGCGGGCGAATTTGTCCCGCCATTCCTGAGCTGAAAGACATAGTTCAGGGTTGCTGGCCATGATGTTGCCCTTGCACAGGGTAAAGCCACACACGGCCAGTGCATGGTTGATATGGCTGGCCAGTGGCAGCAGTTGCTGGCGACGGGACTCTGCTTCGGCGCTCGAGGCTGCGGTGAACAGCATGCCGTTGTCCTGATCCGTATGCAGAGTCTGCTCCTGACGGCCCTCGCTACCGAAGCACAGCCAGCTGAAGGGGATGCCGGGGTCGCCATGGGCAAGCAGACTCAATTCGATCACCCGGCACACAGTGTGGTCGTTGAACAGTGTGATGATGCGGGTAATCTGGCCGGATGACGCGCCGTGGGCCAGCATGCTGTCTACCAGTTTGTGAATCTCGCTGCGCAGCTCGGCGAGACGCTCAACAGTCTCTGCCTGTCGGAGCATGCGGGCGAGATGCACGAGATTCACCCGCTGCAGCGAGAACAGATCGCGTTCCGATACAACACCGGTCAATTTGCCGTTGTCGACCAGACAGATGTGGGCAATGTGGCGCCTGGTCATGGCGATGGCTGCATCAAAGGCGCTTGAAGAGGAGGGTAGTGCGGTGGGTTTGGGGGTCATCACCGTGGCGATACTGTTGTCGAGGTTCGCCTCATCGTTGGCAATCAGCGCGCGCAGGTCGCGCAGGGTAAAGATGCCCGCGGGCGACTGCTGCTGATCGATGATAACGATGCTCCCGACTCCAGCCTCGTGCATCTGTTTTACTGCGTTGCGGATACTGGTTTCCGGTGCGCATTGAACTGGCCTGCGGGTAATCAGGCTGTCTAGCCGAGTATCGAGCGAGTACTGTGCGCCGAGCGTTTCACTAGCCTGTTTCTGCGCCTGCTGATTGACCTGCTCCAGCAGGCTGCTGACGCCACGCAGCGCGAAGTCCCTGAACGGCAGTGACTGGCTGAACAGGGTGACGAAGTCGTCGCGCTTGATCGTCAGGCAAAAGCTGTCTTCGGCTGCGCGGTGCAGCGTGCGAGTTGCCCGTTCGCCCAGCAGCGCTGCCAGCGGAAAGCACTCGCCTGTGCCGATTTCAAAGGTAGTATCCGGCTCATCCCGTCCGGGCACCACGCGCTCGCCCCGAATCAGCCCCTGCTTGACGATGAAGAAGTGCTGAACCGGCCCGTCCTGCGGCTGCAAAATCGGATCGCCAGCAGCAAAAAATCGGAGCTGTGCATGCTCCACCAACCAGGCGAGATGACTCTGCTCCATAAGGTTGAATGGCGGGTAACCGAGCAGAAAGCCGATGATGCCCTGAATGTTCTGCATCACCGCAGTTTTGCCGGCTTGGGTGAACCTGTCGTCTTTGTTCATCGGCTGTAGGCCTTCTTGTTTGCCGCCAGTGTTGCGCTGTTGCTGGTCCGGGACTATCCGACCTTGGTCGCTGATCAATGCACAGTCTGAACTTGCATCGCAAGTACATGGACAAGTGATTTCATATGACTAGTCATTTTGTTATTGTTGCGCCTTCAAACACGCCGCGCGTGACTTGTCAGTCGACGTAATACCGTCAGCGCGAGCGGCGCGTTCGCTCAGTATAGTAAGGCAGGGTGCTGGGATGCCGCCTCCGCGTTTGCGGGGTAACAGGTTGAGTTTGTTCAAGGGGTAGGGCTTGATCAAGGTACTGGTGGTTGATGACCATGACCTCGTGCGTATGGGCATCAGTCGTATGCTGAGTGATGTCCCTGGGCTCTCCGTGATCGGCGAGGCGGACAGCGGTGAAACTGCCGTGACCCGCGCTCGTGAGCTCAAGCCGGATGTCATCCTTATGGACGTGCGCATGCCGGGTATTGGTGGCCTCGAAGCCACCCGCAAACTGGTGCAGCACGACAAACACGTCAAAGTGATTGCTGTCACCGTCTGCGACGAAGAACCGTTTCCAACCCGTCTCATGCAAGCCGGTGCGGCAGGTTATGTGACCAAGGGTGCAGCGCTCGAAGAAATGGTTTCCGCAATCCGTCAGGTGCACTCCGGTCAGCGTTACATCAGTCCTGACGTCGCCCAGCAACTCGCTCTCAAACAGTTCAATCCCGGTGGCGACTCTCCTTTCGACTGCCTTTCCGAGCGTGAAATTCAGATTACCTTGATGATCGTCAGCTGTGAGAAAGTGCAAAGTATCTCCGACAAGTTGTGCCTGAGCCCGAAGACGGTAAATACCTACCGCTACCGTATTTTCGAAAAGCTCGGCATTACCAGTGATGTCGAGCTAACCCTGCTGGCCGTGCGCCACGGCATGGTCGATGCAACTCGGCAGTGAGTACCTCTCCCGCATTTGATGCCAAAGCCTTTCTGGCCGCGGCCAGCAGCAAACCCGGCGTCTATCGGATGTTCGATGCCGAGGGCGAGCTGCTGTACGTCGGTAAGGCTGGCAACCTTAAAAAACGCCTGTCGAGCTACTTTCGCAAGACCGGCCTGAGCCCCAAAACCGAGGCGCTGGTTGCCCGCATCCAGCAGGTCGATACTACGATCACGGCCAACGAGACCGAAGCGCTGCTGCTGGAACAGAGTCTGATTAAGGCCAATCGCCCGCCGTACAACATTCTGCTTCGGGACGACAAGTCCTACCCGTACGTGTTTTTGTCGAGTAACGATGCGTTCCCGCGCCTGGGGCTACACCGTGGGAGCAAGCGGGCGAAAGGGCGTTATTTTGGCCCTTACCCCAGTGCCGGGGCGATTCGTGAGAGCCTCAACCTGCTACAGAAGGCGTTCCTGGTTCGCCAGTGTGAGGACAGTTACTACCGCAATCGCACACGTCCGTGCCTGCAGTACCAGATTAAGCGCTGCAAAGCGCCTTGCGTAGGCCTGGTGGACGCAGCGGAGTACGCAGAGGATGTCCGTCACTCGGTGATGTTTCTGGAAGGTCGCAGCAATGCACTGAATGACGAGCTGACGTCCGCAATGGAGCAGGCATCGATGGCGCTTGATTTCGAGCGCGCGGCCGAGTTGCGCGACCAGCTCGCATTGCTGCGCCGGGTGCAGGACCAGCAGAATATCGACACCGAGCATGGGAGTGCGGACATCGTTGCTGCAGCGGTCGCGCCCGGTGGCGCCTGCGTGCACGTCATTATGGTCCGCCACGGTCGGGTGCTGGGCAGCAAGAACCACTTCCCGCGGGTCCCGATCGAGCAGCAGCCGGGTGAAGTGCTGTCGGCCTTTTTGCCTCAGTACTATCTCGGGGCCGCGGAGCGTGAAGTGCCGGCAGAAATCATCGTCAATGCTGAGAATGAGGACTTCCCGGTGATCACCAGCGCGCTGAGTGAGGCGCGGGGCTTCAACGTCAGCATCACGGCACGTGTGCGGGGCACCCGACGACGTTGGCAGGAATTGGCCGCCAGTAACGCCGAGCAATCGCTCGCCAGCCTGCTGAGCAATCGGCAGCACGTCCAGCAGCGTTTTGAGGCGTTGCAGCAGGCGCTGATGCTTGATGAGCTGCCGACTCGACTCGAGTGCTACGACATCAGTCACTCGAGCGGGGAGGCTACGGTCGCCTCATGCGTCGTGTTTGGACCGGAGGGGCCGCTCAAAAGCGATTACCGCCGCTTCAATATCGAAGGGGTAACTGCGGGCGATGACTATGCAGCGATGCACCAGGCGCTGATGCGGCGCTTCTCGCGGATCAAGGACGGTGAGGGCAAGATGCCCGACATCCTGCTGGTCGACGGTGGCAAGGGCCAGATGAATATGGCTCGTGACGTGCTGCAGGAGCTAGCCATCCATGATCTGACACTGGTCGGCGTCGCCAAAGGTGTCACCCGTAAGGCGGGTATGGAAACCCTTTACCTCAATACACCGGACAACGAGCTGGTCCTGCCCGGCCATTCGCCTGCGCTGCATCTGATTCAGCACATACGAGATGAAGCGCACCGCTTTGCGATTACCGGACACCGGCAGCGCAGAGGCAAGGCGCGAACCAGTTCCAGCCTTGAAGGTATCGCCGGGGTAGGGCCCAAGCGCCGCCGTGAGCTGCTGAAGCACTTCGGTGGGTTGCAAGAGTTGAAAAGGGCGAGTGCCGTGGAAATCGCCAAGGCACCGGGTATCAGCAAAAAACTCGCAGAACAGATTTATGCTGTTCTGCATAGCGATTAGAATGGCCACTCGTACAAGGCCGCGGACACCATGAACATTCCAAATATCCTGACCCTGCTTCGGGTCGCGCTGATTCCGATCTTCATCCTGCTGTTCTACATGCCGTTCCACTGGAGCTACATGGCAGCAGCGCTGGTCTTTACGCTGGCCAGTGTCACCGACTGGCTGGACGGCTATTTGGCACGCAAACTGGAGCAAAGCACGCCATTTGGTGCGTTCCTGGATCCGGTTGCCGACAAATTGATGGTCGTTATCGCATTGGTTCTGCTGGTCCAGCACCATGCCAACTTCTGGATTACCGCGCCGGCAGCAATCATCATCGGGCGTGAACTGGTGATCTCGGCGTTACGTGAGTGGATGGCCGAGATGGGCGCAAGGGCGCATGTGGCCGTTTCCAAGCTGGGCAAATACAAGACCGCGTTGCAAATGGTGGCGCTGGTGGTGCTGCTGGCCAACCCGCCAGAGCTGACGCTCTGGGTCGTTGTGGGTTATGTCCTGCTGGCAATGTCAGCTGTGCTCACGTTGTGGTCGATGGTGGTCTATCTGATTGCCGCCTGGCCGCATTTGCGCCCCGATAGTGATCAAAATTCCTCCAAATAACTTTTTTTGAATCAATAACTTGACAGGCCGGTGCAGATGGATAGAATGAGCGCCGTCCGATGCGGGAATAGCTCAGTTGGTAGAGCACGACCTTGCCAAGGTCGGGGTCGCGAGTTCGAGTCTCGTTTCCCGCTCCAGTTTTTTTGTTGTGCTGACGTCATCCACAGTACAGCTTATCTTTTTTGAGGCCGGGTGGCAGAGTGGTCATGCAGCGGATTGCAAATCCGTGTACGCCGGTTCGATTCCGACCTCGGCCTCCAATCTTTACTTTCGCCCGGATGGCGAAATTGGTAGACGCAAGGGACTTAAAATCCCTCGACCTTTAGGTCGTGCCGGTTCGACCCCGGCTCCGGGCACCATCTACCAAGCGCCTTTCAGCCATCTAGCCGAAGCAGTCCTGATCTTGACGCGCGACGTCACCTAGCCCTGCCTGAGCATCCTGGTGTTTCAGACGTTCTGCGTTGAATAGTTCAATGCCCCGCCGAGGTCATCCTGGGGTGCAGCCTCTCAGTCCTTGCGTACCTAAGCCCCCGTCGTCTGACCTGTATCAGCATTGCTGCGTATTTCATGGCATATACTCAGTGGAAATCGACACGGGAGGGCGCGTATGAGTGGTGAACAGTTCTGGGTGACAGTCGCCATTTTTACCGTAGGCGTGATGCTGATCGGCGGCGGCTTTTCCCGCTCACAGACGCGAACCGGGGTGGCGTTGATGTGGGGAGGCGCGCTGTGCATGTTGGCGCTGGTGTTCTACTACATCCCGCAAAACCTCACACTTTAGTCGCCAGCGGGCTCTTCTGTACTTGAGTGCTGCTCGTTTGCATACGCGATGACACAGTTGCGGCCGGACTTTTTGGCGCGATACAGAGCAATATCTGCGCACTGAAGAAGGCCTTCCGCATCGCTTGCCTGCACAGGAAAGCAGGCCACCCCAAGCGAGATGGTCCGGCTGACGGTCTGCCCCTGCCATTGGATGCCGAGCGCTGCGAAGGCCTGGCGATACGCCTCGGCCCGCGCCTGGGCAGTAATGCAGTCCGTATTAGGCAAAGCGACCAGAAATTCTTCTCCTCCAAACCTGCAGACGATATCACTGGCCCGCGAGTTCTGATTGAGCAGCTTCGCCAGTGCAATCAACAGCAGATCGCCTGCTTGGTGGCCGTGGTCGTCGTTGACCGATTTGAAATGGTCGATATCAATCAGAATTAGCGATAGTGGCTGGCCATGGCGCTGACAAAAACTCAGCTCTCTGGCGATAGTGACGTCGAAGTATCGACGGTTGTAGGCGTCCGTCAATGGGTCGCGGTCGGCCATGTCGCGCAGTTGCTGTTGTAGCAGCTTGTTCTCTTTGAGCTGTTGTTGCAGCGCCCGGTTTGCCCGTTGCAGTGCGTCTTGGCTTTCATGCAGCTGGTCCCGGGCTTCTCTAATGCGGTCGTTTCGGGTGAAGGCAACATTGCCGACCATCATGAGATACAGGCTGAGCCCAACAATGCATAAGAGATTGGATACCCAGTTGGTGTATACGGCCAAGTGGGGCGTGTGGAATAGCAACGACAGGCCAATACCCGCGCATAGGGTTGCGGTCGCCTGAAGTAGTCCGCGAGGGCCGCGGAATACCATCAGGTTGATGGTGACGCCCATTACCATGGTGTAGGTAATCCATAGCGGAAAACCAAGCCAGCCGATCCAGATGCCGAACAGTAAGCAATCACAAAGCAGGCTGTTCAGCTCTGTTACCAGTGGATTGCTGGAGCGCGACGCGCGCAGATACATCAGGTGGGGATACAGCAGGAACTGTGCTGCAAGGAATATCCAGACAACCCAGCCCTGACCCAAGCCGATTAGATGAACACCGATAGCTGCGAACAGCAACGCGAATGACGCCGTTCTGTTCCGATAGTTGAGTTGTACTATCCAGTGCGAGTTTTCCGGCACAGTATCGGTCATCAGCGCTGTTGGCAGGGAAGTCGTTCGGTGGAGTGTACCCTGTCCTTGGCGGCGCCGGTAGCCGCAACAAACAGGGAGAGCCCGGCGCTCCGTCATGCGGCCGGGCTCTCAAAAGTTTATGGGTAGGCGTTAAACCAAGCCAGCACCTTGTTGGCCGACGCCGGGAACCATTCGTGGCCTCCGGTGGTTTGGGTATAGCGTCCGGTGGGAATGCTCTGGTAGAGCAACTGGTCGTAGTACATATCCATGCTCCACCACGGAACGACCAGATCGACGAAACCGTGAATGAAATAGGTCGGTGGATGGTTAGCCGGCAATGGGTTGGGGACTGAGCAGATCGGTCCGCTGCACGTGGCGTAAGAACCTGACTGCACTACCAATGCGCGAAACTCGCCAGGAAAGGACACCGCCATGCGGCTAGTGTTGTAGCCGCCGCTGGAAATGCCGGTTGCGTACTTTCTATCCCCGTTCAGAGCCCCCAGCTTGCCGTCGTCGATCGCTTGAAACAGGTTGGTCAGAAAGGTGAAGTCGGTGCTCGACTCGTAGTTGGTCGCCAGTCCCGGCAAGTTGGTATGCCAGAACAGGTCTGCAGGCGCGCTGGGCGCGACGACCGCATAGCCGTTTTCCAGTAGCGTCTTTACGACGCGTCCTTCGTAGTAGCCGCCAAATGGGTCAGTGGTGTAATAGGTGAAGTCGTCCAGAGGGAAGAACGAGCCCTGATACACCACCGCTACAGGCCAGCCACCTGCCGGAGCGGTTCCGCTCGGCAACTGATAGATGACCTTTCGGCTGCTGACGCCGCTGGACCGGATCCATACGGATTTGTAGCTGCAGCTGATTTTGCCCGGCAGCAGTAGTGACTTCGCTCGCTCTGAACAGGGTGAGTCTGCCCATGCCTGATTACTGACTGCAGTGAGCATCAACCCGATCAACGCGGCGCTTTTGAGCCAGGTGCGGGGGTGAAATTGCATTGCGTACCTCCGATTTATTGTCGTTATTAGCGGGGCAGGGATTGCCGATCGCCGCTACAAAATAGAATCGGACGTTCGATTCCGTCAAATAATCAAGCGACAAAATTTGTGGGTGCATCGATGTCTCCGACCTGAGACACAAATAGTTGCATGTGACACTTGTGCTTGGCGGTGGGGTGATTCTAATATATATCGGAACCGGTGTTCCGGTTCCGTATAATAACAATACTTTGGAGGTCCTCGTGGCGACACAGGGAAAGGCTTGGGCGATTGGCTGTGCAACGCTCCTTGCAACCAGTCAGGTCATGGCGTACCAGACGCGATCAGGTGATTGGTCGATGGCACTGGATACTACGCTGTCGTATGGCGTCAACTATCGCATGGAGGATCAGGATAGCCGCCTGATTGCCCGTGCGAACGGCGGTCGCGGCGATAACGCCGGGTTAATCAACTCGGATGACGGCAATCTGAACTTCAAACAGGGTGAGCTGTTTTCAGAGGTGGCGAAAGTCGTCTCAGAGGTGGACGTCAGCTACCGCGAGCGTTTTGGGGTTTTTGCTCGGGTCCGCGGGTTCTACGACCTGTAGTTGATGGATGATGATCGTCGCCATCGAGAGATTCCGAAAAAGGGGCTGGATGATGCCGGTTCCAATGTCGACTTGCTGGATGCGTTTGTGTTCGGTAGCTGGGATGTTGCCGGCCGGGCGCTTAACCTGCGGGCGGGGCGACAGGTTATCAATTGGGGGGAAGGCCTGTTCGCCCAAAACGGTATCGGTGCAACCAATCCGGTAGACATCAATGCTCTGAGAGCGCCAGGCTCGGAGCTGAAAGAAGCGTATATGCCCACCATGATGGGCTATCTTTCGCTTGAAGTGACCGACGGTCTCTCGGTGGAAGGGTATTGGCAGCCCGCCAGCGCCTGGGAGAAAACCCGTATTGACCCCTGTGGAACCTACTTTTCCACGCTGGACGTGATTGGTGGTGGTTGTAACTACTTGATGGTCCCGCCGGTGCAGGAGCCGCTGACCGGTGGTCTGGCGTTCGATAGCCCTGAGCAGGCGCAAGCCTATGCGGATAGCCTGCCTGCCATTCCGGCGCTCGCTGCACTCAAAGCCTACCTCCCAACGACATATATTCCGCGCGCGGGTGACGTCAAGGCAGATGGAGCCGCGCAGTACGGAATTGCAGCGCGTCTGTTGGTGCCTGAGCTCAACTACAGCGAGTTGGGCTTCTACTACATGCGTTACAACATGAATGTGCCGATGCTTGGTCTGACGGTTGGGCAGCCGGTCAATATTCCCAACGTCGGCGTCCTGCCCGTTGCCAATACCTCGCGCTATTACGCCGAGTATCTGGAGAAGCGCCACCTGTATGGCCTGAGTTTTAACACCAGTTTTGGTGGGGACAGCTGGCTGAACGGCGTGTCGCTGGCGGGTGAGCTGAGTTATCGCCCCAACGCTGCTATTGCCCTCGGTCTGGGTGAGTATCTGCCCACCGCATTGCTGGGGAATCTCGCCGGGCTACCGGTCGGCACCCGTCTGGATGGCTATGACGAGAAGGCCATGTGGCAGGGGGCACTGGTCGGCATCCAAAGCTTCAATGGCTTCCTTGGCTCAAACACCGGCACCTTAATGGTTGAGCTGGTAGGCAGCCGGGTTCAGGGGCTTGAGTCTGATATTGATTATTACGCTGCAACGTCCAGCGCCTGGGGGGCTCAGGGCACGCTGTCGCTGACCTATAGCAACGTGCTGAACCTGGTGAATCTGGTGCCGAGTGTCAGCTACCAGCGCGGCTTCAACGGCATTGCGCCGCAGCTTACCAACGGCCTGATCGAAGATGCGCGCAGCTATGCAATCGGCGTGGACGCGATCTATCAGGAGGCGTTGACCCTCGGTGCACGCTATGTCGCCTACGCAGGCGGTGGTCTCTCCAACAAACGGACGGATCGCGATTACCTGAGCCTCAGCGTTAAGTACAGCTTCTAACGGGATGAAATATATGACTAAAACAACTTTCGGCAAGGTGGCTGTCCTGAGCTCGCTGGTCTTGGCATCCGCGGTTGCGCAGGCGCGTGTTGATGCCAGCACAGCGGCACGATTGCAATCTGATCTGACTCCGATTGGGGCGGAGCGTGCAGGTAACCTAGATGGTTCGATTCCGGCGTGGGATGGTGGCCTGAGTCCAACACCTGCCGCTTATGAGGAGGGGCGCGGATACGTTGATCCCTATGCCGACGATCGGCCCTTGTACAGTGTCTCCGCCGCGAACGCTGAAGGCTTCAGCGATCGTCTGAGTCCAGGCCAGCAGGCCATGCTGCGCCGCTACAGTGCCACCTGGAAGCTGCAGGTGTATCCGAGCCGCCGCTCGGCGTCGTTTCCGCAGAAGGTTTACGATGCTGCGTTCAGCAATGCCCAATCTGCGGAGCTGACCGACAACGGCAACGGTGTGGCGGGAATGAAGATTGCGGTGCCGTTTCCGATTCCTCAGTCGGCTCTGGAAGTGTTGTGGAACCATCTAACCCGCTACCGTGGTGAGAGCGTCAAGCGCTACTACGCGCAAGCAACGCCGCAGCCAGATGGCAACTACTTCATGACGCGTATTGAAGACTATTTCCTGTTCAACCAGTGGGCAGGGGATTCGGCAGTGGATAACGGCAATGTCCTGTTCTATTTCCGCCAGTCCGTGGTTGCTCCCACTCGATTGGCGGGTATGGAACTGCTGGTCCACGAAACGGTTAACCAGGTCTCCGAACCACGTATGTCCTGGATTTATGCCTCCGGACAGCGACGGGTTCGACGGGCACCCAACGTCGCCTATGACTCCCCCGGCACCGCGTCTGACGGGATGCGCACAACAGACAATTTCGACATGTTCTCCGGTGCCCCCGACCGTTACGACTGGGAGTTAATGGGCAAGAAAGAGATGTTGATCCCCTACAACAGCTATCGTCTGGCGGACAAGCGTAACCGCTATGCCGATATTGTTCAGCCGGGACACATCAACCCCGAGCTGCCGCGTTATGAGCTGCACCGGGTGTGGCACGTGCGGGCGACGTTAAAGGCTGGGCAACGTCACCTCTACAAGCAGCGTGATATGTACTTCGACGAGGACAGCTATCAACTGGTAGTCGTTGATCATTACGACAACCGGGATCAGCTCTGGCGTCTGGGAGAGTCCTACACCATCAACCTCTACGACCAGCCGTTGGTATGGACCAAGGGGGACGCGGTGTACGACCTGCTGAGTGGGCGCTATGTCATTGGCCTGCTGTCGAACGAGGAGCCTCGCGAGCAGTTTGATACAGGGCTGCAACCGAGCGACTTTACTCCCGCTCAACTACGCCGGGACAGCCGCCGCTAACGAATCTGCAGATAGTTGCAGATCAGTTGAGAGAGCTCCTCGGGGAGGTTGTCCCGGGGGGTATCTCCAAGCGTTCCAACCAGACTGTAGTAATTCATGCTGGCCAGCAATACATGGCCGGCAAGGTCTGCTGCGTGCTCGGGGGAAGGGTGATTCAACTGGTCCCGCTGCTGCAGCACCAGATCACGTAGCGAATGGCCGACAAACGCGTTGAGTTCATGAATGCGTTCACGGAAGCGTTCATCGATGGAACTGCGGCGGATAAGGGCGCGAATCAGGCCCTCATTGCACTCGTACAGGCTGATGACGTCCTGCACGAACTGCTGCAGCCGCTCCTGAAAGGGACGCTGACTGACACTGAGAGAACTAACGAGCCCGGAAATGACGTCGTGACTGTCATCGACAAAGCGCTCATGCACGGCGTACAGCAGCACGTCCTTGTCGGCGAGTAGACGATAGAAGGTGCCTACCGAGGAGTTCGCCAACCGTGCGATCTCCGCGATGCTGGTTTCTTCAAAGCGGTTCTGGGCAAGCAGGTCAATGGTCACCTTGAGAAAGCGCTCAAGCGCCTGGCGACTTCTTGCCTGCGTCGGATTGGGGATGGTGCGCATGTGGGTTCCCTTGGTAAGCCCCGATTCTATAGGGCGCAAGGCTAGCAACGCAAACCAGCGATTTTGAGCGGGCGTGACGGGCTAGGGCGGGAAGACAACCATAATGGGAGTTATGCAATGAAGTACATCAAATTGAAGAACGGCCGGGTCGCGTATACCCAGCGCGGACAGGGAACGCCAGTGCTGCTGGTGCACGGTCTGGGCTCATCGTCACGTGACTGGGAGCCACAGATGAATGACCTGTCCAGAATCGCCAGTGTCTGGGCCCTGGATCTGCGCGGCCACGGTGAGAGCGATTTGCTCAATCGACCGTTGCTGCTGGGTGAATTGGCAGATGATGTCGCCGAATTCATCCGGGCGATGGGCATTCAAGGGTGCATGCTTGTTGGTATATCCATGGGCGGCATGATCAGCTTTGATCTGATGGCACGCTACCCGCAGCTGGTCAGTGGGATGGTTTCGATCAACAGCGCGCCCAGCTTTCCTGTTGATCGTTGGAGCATTCGGCTGCGTCTGGCGTTTCGCCTCACTGTCTTGAGCCTGCTCGGCATGCGCAACATGAGTCGTCTGATCGCGCGCAATCTGTTCCCGCATCCGTATCAACTGCCGCTGCGACAGCAGTTGGTCGACTCGTTCAGCAAGAACGATCTGCGCTCTTATCGATACGCCGTGGGCGCTATTGCGGGGTGGTCGTCGGTCCCTGCGATCAATCAGGTTGATCTGCCAATTCTGGTGGTGACCGGGGATCGGGACTACACACCGATTGCGTTCAAGAAGGCCTATTGCGATGAACTGCTCAATGCGGAGCTGGCGGTGGTGTGCGACTCAGGCCACGCCACGCCGCTGGATCAGCCAGAGCAAATGAACATGCTGCTGCGGCGTTTTCTGGCACTGCTTACCAAGCCTGAACGCGTGGCCATTACCGAGCCCTACGTTTACTGAAGCCGAGGCTGGTCACCAATGATTAATGTGGCATTCACCTGACTGTCATGCCTGCATGGCGGAATTCTCGTTGTATACATGCGAGGAGAGTAACCATGCAGATCACGGTTGTTGGGTGCGGCTACGTTGGATTGGTGACAGCAGTCTGCTTTGCCGAGATGGGAAACCGGGTCGCCTGTGTGGACTCCAGCGCAGAGCGAATCAATGCCCTGCAGAGCGGGGTGTCACCGATCTTTGAACCGGGTATTGAAGCGCTGTTGCAGACCAACCATGGTGCTGGGCGCTTGACCTTCTGCCGTCAGCTGATGCCGGTGGTACGGCACAGCGAGGTCGTGTTCATTGCAGTAGGCACCCCGTCGGCGGACGACGGCAGTGCGGATGTGTCGCAGATACTGGATGTCGCGGCGCAGCTTGGCACCGCGCTGGAGGCGCCCACCATCGTCGTCTGCAAGTCTACCGCGCCAGTCGGGACGGCATGCCGTGTTCAGGCGATTCTCGATCAGCATTGCCAGCGTCGGGGCGTCAGCTGGCGGCATCGCGTGGTAAGTAACCCGGAGTTCCTGAAAGAGGGCGCGGCTATTGAGGACTTCATGCGCCCCGATAGGATTATTCTCGGTACCGAAGACGCCGACGCCGAGCGCACCATGCGCCAACTCTACGAGCCCTTCGTCCGTAACCACGACCGCATTCTCTGCATGCCTCGACGGGCAGCTGAAATGACCAAGTACGCGGCCAATACCTTTCTGGCCACCAAAATCTCCTTTATCAACGAGGTGGCCAGTCTGTGTGAATCGCTTGGCGTTGATATCGAGGCGGTGCGCAAAGGGATCGGGTCTGATCCACGTATTGGCCATCACTTTATCTACGCGGGCTGCGGTTACGGCGGCTCGTGCTTTCCAAAAGATATCCGAGCCATGCTGCATATGGCGCAGGAGCAAGAGCTCGCTTTGCCTATTCTGAACGCCGTCGAACAGCGCAATCAGTCGCAGAAAGGTTGGCCGCTACGGATGCTCGGCAAGGTATTTGGAGATCAACTGGGCGGTCGTACCGTGGCGATATGGGGATTGGCCTTTAAGCCCGGAACGGACGACATACGTGATGCCCCAAGCCGGGTGCTGATCGACGGCTTGCTGGCTGCTGGTGCACGCGTGCAGGCGTTCGACCCGGTTGCCAACGAGAATATTGGCCATGCTTATCCTGATGCGCTTGATCGCGGCCAATTGCGTTTGTTCTCTGATCCCTATGCGGTACTCAATGATGCTGACGCATTGGCGCTCGTGACTGAGTGGAAGCAGTTTCGACAACCGGATTTTGCGCTGATGGCGCGTTTGATGCGCACTCCGGTCATTATCGACGGACGCAACCAATATGATCCAGCTGTCGCAAGCGCTTATGGTTTCAAGCATTTGGGCGTGGGGCGTCTGCCAGCGGAATCGCCAGCGCCGGTGCTGCGTAAGGTGGTCTGAGCAATCTGCATTTTTTGGGTTATACTTGAGCGCTCATTCAAATTCAGGCAGGAAGGTTGCTCATGTCCCAGTACGACTTTGACCTCTTCGTTATCGGTGCCGGTTCTGGCGGAGTGCGCGCCAGCCGCATGGCGGCCGGTTTCGGCGCACGCGTTGCGGTGGCCGAAGATCGCTACCTGGGCGGAACCTGCGTCAACGTTGGTTGTGTGCCGAAAAAGCTGCTCTCCTACGCGGCTCATTTCGCCGAAGACATTGAGGATGCGGCAGGTTACGGCTGGGATCTGGAAACCTCGGGGTTTGATTGGCAGCGTCTGGTCGCCAACAAAAACACCGAAATTAACCGTTTGAATGGTATCTATCGCAATTTGCTGGTGTCCGCCGGCGTCCAGTTGATTGAGGGCCGCGCGCGGTTCGTTGACTCCCATACCGTGGAGGTCGATGGCAAGCGCTACAGTGCCGAGCGTATTTTGATTGCGACGGGTGGTTGGCCGCACGTGCCGGATTTCCCGGGCAACGAGCACGTGATCAGCTCCAACGAAGTCTTTTTCCTGGACAAGCTGCCCAAACGCGCGCTGGTTGTGGGTGGTGGATACATTGCCATTGAATTTGCCGGGATCTTCCATGGGCTCGGCTGTGAAACCACCCAGCTGTATCGGGGGGATCTGTTCCTGCGGGGCTTCGACCAGAGCGTCCGCGAGCATATGGCCAATGTGCTGACAGAGAAGGGCGTTGATTTGCGCTTCAATGGCGACGTCGCACGGATCGAGCGCAATGCGGATCAGAGTTTAAGCGTAACGTTAACTAACGGTGACCAGCTGGAGACCGACCTGGTGCTCTACGCAACCGGGCGTCGGGCGCATACCAACGATCTGGGGCTTGAACACACGGCGGTTGAACTTGACGCAAAGGGTAATATTCGGGTCGACGAGCAATATCAGACTACCGATCCAGCCGTGCTAGCAATTGGTGACGTGACGGGTACCGTGCAACTGACTCCGGTGGCGTTGGCTGAAGGTATGGCGTTGGCGCGCCGCCTTTATCGCCCGGAGGAGTATCTGCCGGTGGATTACAACGATATTCCGACCGCAGTGTTCTGCATCCCGAATATCGCCACCCTCGGCCTGACCGAAGAGGACGCGCGAGCCAAGGGGCACAAGCTGAAGGTCTACGAGAGTCGCTTCCGTGCCATGCGCAACACGCTGGCGGGACGCAGCGAGCAGAGCCTGATGAAGTTGGTTGTCGACAAGGATACCGATCGGGTACTCGGCATTCATATGGTCGGCCCGGAAGCTGGCGAGATCGTGCAGGGCCTGGCGGTTGCGGTCAAGGCAGGGGCAACCAAAGCCGTTTTCGACGCGACCCTGGGGATTCACCCCACCGCCGCTGAGGAGTTTGTTACCATGCGCACGCCTAGCCGCGAGGACTGATCGCGGTCCCTTGCGGAGTGCTGCTTGAATGAATTGGTTTTACGCCTTCGATCTGTTCGGTGTGGCGGTTTTCGCGATTACCGGTGCACTGATGGCCGGGCGCAAATCCATGGATTTGTTTGGGGTCTTGGTCATCGCGATCATCACTGCATTGGGCGGCGGCACCTTGCGAGACGCTATCCTCGGCAATCACCCGGTGAGCTGGATTCGCAACGACGTCTACATTCTGGTGGCGACGCTCGCTGCTGTTGGGACGGTGGTTTGGGTGCGGTTCACGAGACCCATCAATGAAACCGGCTTGCTGGTCGCTGATGCGTTCGGACTGGCGGTATTTACCGTTATTGGCACGCAGGTTGCGCTCAACTTTGGCGTGCCGGTCAGCGCTGCGGTGATCATGGGCGTGATGACAGGTGTGGCTGGCGGTGTGATGCGAGACATTATCTGCAACGAAATCCCGCTGATCTTCCACAAGGAGATCTACGCGACTGCTTGCATCATTGGCTCGCTGGCGTACATCGGTCTGCAATCACTGCCCTTGCCAGAGGATCTGAGTATCGCGATCTGTATCGCGCTGGTACTGGCGATCCGCTTGGCCGCGATCCGCTGGCATCTTGCGCTACCGCGCTTTCACCTGCTGGATCGCGACCGTCCAGGTCAGTGATGCATGTGCCCTGAGTCGGCAGCGGGTGCTGGCGGCTCATCTTCAGTCTGCACCTTCACAACCACCTCCACATCACCCGCATCGGCAAAGTGCAGTGTCAGCGGGAACTGATCCCCTGCGTTCAGCGGCTGCTTCAGGTTGAACAACATCAGATGATACGCACCGGGTTGAAAGCTTACGGTTTCGCCTGGAGCGACCTCCAGACGGTCAACACGTTGCATCTTCATCAAACCATCAGCATGCACATGCTCGTGGATTTCGACTTTATCTGCGACCGGTGTATCGGCACCGATCAGAGTGTCACTTTGGTCGCCATGGTTGCTGATTTGCAGATACGCCGCGCCGGTGGGGGCTACGGGAGGCAGAGCGCGCGACCAGGGATGGGCAATATGTAATGTGCCGGCCTCAAACTCGTGAGCATTCACCAGTTGCGCCAGCGCGCAGCCAATCAGCAGCAGTGAGAAACGATTAAAACGCATAGCGTGTTCCTTGGACGGAGTGTGGATGGAACCTTAACCTGAAATCGGTCGTCGGATGAAGTGACGCAATGCCGCTCTGGCGATATCAGAATGAAATTAATGAAATGTGGAATGGTTATATAAATTGGTCGAATGTATAGCTTTTCGCCACTATATTTTTCCCGCACACTGAGCCAAGTTAAGTGACCGTGTCATGGTCGGACCAAACAGGAATTTGATCACGCAATGACAGAGCGCAGGCGATTGGAGCGGCATATAGTGAGCAGCAGTCTGGAGGTTTTTGACCTGGATACCGGTGACCATTTGGGTCGCGTCGTAGACTTGCATGAAGAAGGGCTGATGCTGCTCAGCAACCGTCCGGTAGATCTCAACCGGGCCTTCGCGCTGCAGATCAACTTGCCAATGACGCTTAACGGCGTAAAGGAGTTCCTGCTGGACGCCGAAAGCCTTTGGAACCGGGTGAGCATCAACGGCGAGCAGTTCTGGACTGGCATGCACTTCACCAATCTCCCTGAAGAAGCCAGGCAGTGCATCGCCAAGATGGTGGCCAGCCGCTGAGCGGCAACGGCCACCGCACTTCAGGCGCTCAGGTAGCGCCCCGGCGTCAGGTGATTATCCCAGCGCACAGCATAGGTCCCATGTGGAACGGCCTGATTGCTATCGGCGGTTAGCTGATAAATCCCCCCCAACCCTGACGACACGATAAAACCGTTTTCGCCGTAAGGCAGGGCGCCCGCGACATCGGCAACAGCAACCCGCTGAACAATCTCGCCAGTCTGGTAATTGATGATGAGCGCGAGGTTGCCAAGCGGGGCGGTAACCACCGCGTAAGGGCTGCCGCGGCTGATGGCGATACTGGCCGTGTAGTTCTTCAGCGGCATCAGATCTTCAACCGACCAGTCCAGCTCTCTGAACTCGCCGCGGGTGCTGTCAAATCGCACTACCAGTGGCGGTGTTTCCCACTCTGGGCCTTCATATTGGTACCCGGCGATCACTACCCCATCCGGACTGACATCCAGGTGTCGGCAGCTGAGTTGATGATGTGAGGGGCTGTGACGGGCGGTAATTTCGCCGGTGCGACGATCCATCAGAATCAGGGCCGGCTGCATGCGATCCAGATTGAGTTTGATGCGGTCATAGTCCGGGTGCGTTTCGATCCCGCCGAGCGCCACAATCAGAGTATTGCCATCGGGATGCAGTCGTAGCTCGTGCGGGCCAACGCCGGCCAGATCATGGTCGGTCACGGTGCGATAGCCATCGAAGGCATCGTAGACCCTCACCAGGCCCGCCGAAGAGTGATAGTTGTTTATCGTGACGTACAAAAAGCGCGCGTCAGGACTGTAAACACCGTGCCCGTAATAATGAAACCCGTCGCCCGCATTGATGCTGTGCTCGAGTTTGCCGGTGCGGGTATTGAGCACGTGCATAAAGCGGCCTGGGCGCCGAGCAAAAACGACCACATGGTCGCCGAACGGCTGCGCGCAACCACCGTGACAGCGCTCCGGAACGGGAACCTGGAAGCGGGCCTGACCTGCACTATCTACGCCGCTGATATAGTGCCGGCCCTCGTGATCATCCACGGCACTGACCAACTCCAGGTCCGGCTTTTTGCCAGCCAGCGGCAAGCGGCTGCTGCAGGCCGCGAGTGCGCCGATGGAGGTGGCGGCGATGGACGCCTTAAGAAAACCGCGCCGATCCAGCATCCATCAATCCCCGTCGCTTGAATTGAAGCCACGCACGACGCTGAGTTCGCTGGCGATTGGGCCAGTCAGCAATTGACCCGTGGCGCGCACATCCGCGAGCAGGGCGTTCAGGCTGGCGAGCCCTTCGTCACTCTGCAGCAACGGGGTGATGTCGGTGGGCAGGGTATCGAAGTGGGCCAGCGTCTTGTTCAGCTGGGCGCTGAATTGTTCAGCAAGGGGCAGGGCGTCGTTCTCCGCCATGAGCGCGTTGAGTCCCGGGACAAAGTACTCCGCCAGGCCCTGTAACGAGGCCTTGATCATGATCAGCGATTCGCCAGAGCGCCAGGCATCGGCAAGGTATGGGTTGGGTTTGCCGGTGCCACGTGCACCCAAGGGCGCGGCGATGCGCCAGTCAGCCAAAATCTCGAGCGCGTGCATGGCTGCGGTCAGGGTGCCGTTGTCGTAATCGGCGCCTTGCAGATAGCGCTCCTGCAGCTGAGTCCAGTCTGCACTCAGCTCGGTGGCATTGTTTTCGAGGTTATGGCTGATTGCGCCAAGCAGTCGGCAGGACCGTTCTGCAGGCAATGCGCGCTCGCTTTCAACGACTTGTTTGTCGAACAGCAGGTATTCGACCGCCGGGAAACCCTGAATGGCAACGCTGTCGCGGGCCAGATCCGCCGCAGTAACACTCTCGCGCTCTGGCTTTAGCCAGTAGCTCGCCTTGCTGGCAGTGAGGTTTTTCGGGTCAGGCCAGAACTGGAATTTCCACGCACGGGTATTCTGTTCGATAGGCCCGAAGTCGACGAAACGTACAGCCTGCCAGGCTGCGAATGCATTGCTCCAGGCCTCCTTGACCTGGACCAGACCCGCATCGCTCGGGCTCGCGCAATACGCATCGGCCTTCTGCGCCAGTTGATCGGTACGGGCGGCGAGTTGCTGGTAGCCGTGACCAATCTGCGCGTGCCAGGCCGCGCGGGCCGAGGTTTCCTGGGCCTGCGCTGAGACGCAGAGGCTCAGCGTGGAGGTGGCTACCAGGGCGAGCAGGGGAGCTGTCAGTTTCATGTCTGTGCCTCAGAGCGAGTTGAGGAAGCGGATAAGCGCGTCACGCTGATCAGCTGGCAATTGGCGGTACTGGTCCGCCGCCGGGCGGGCCTCACCGTCGTGCCAGAGAATCGCGTGTTCGACCGTTTCAGCGCGGCCATCGTGCAGGAACCCCGCGAGCGGGTTTACAACCTTGGTCATGCCCAGGCCCCAGAGTGGCGGAGTACGCCACTCATTGCCGTCCGCCAGAAACTCCGGGCGACCATCGGCCAAACCCGGGCCCATATCGTGCAGCAGAAAGTCAGAGTAGGGCCAGATAACCTGGCCGCTCAATTCCGGCCGCTCGGATTGCCCGGTGGTAAAGCTCGGGGTATGACAGGCGGCGCAGCCGATGTCGTTGAACAGCTTCGCGCCTTGCTGAACATCCGCTGCGTCCATGTCCCGGCGAGTGGGTACGGCCAGACTGGTCGCATAGAAGTTGATGAAGTTGGCGACTTTGTCTGTCACCTCCGGATCGCCACCGTCGGGGAAGCGTTCGCACTGTTGCTGCGGCGTGCAATCGGTCGCCTGCGCAACGGTGGATGTCAGCCCCATGTCGCCAGCGAAGGCGTCCATGCTCTGTTGCATGATGTTGGGCTGGCCAGCCTTCCAGCCGAAGCGTCCCACCACGGTCTGCTCGGCAACCCGGTCCCAGACGCGGTTGGCGCGGCCGGAGATGCCGTCACCATTGGCGTCATCCGGGTCCTCGTTTGCGAGCAGCGCAGATTCGGGGATGGCTTCCACCAAGCCAAGGCCGATCATCGGCGGCGCTACGCGCGGGGAGGTGAGCAGATTTTCCGGCAGCGGGCCGTAGTTCGGGTTTTCAATGCGATACACCGGCTTACGCATGACCACTTCCGTACCGTCCGCCAAGGTTTCGGTGACGGACTGCCATTCGACGATCATGTCGGCTTCCGGCTTCATGCCGGGAATCGCAGATGTCTGCAACTGCCCGCCGTAGACTGGCGCTGGCATCAGTCCGTGCTCGCGCAAAAAGTCAGCATCGCGCTCTGCATCGGCGGGCACGGAAAGGCGCAGGAACAGCGAGACGGAGGGGGTTTCTGGTGAAGCTGGAGCATGGCCGCGGCCGTCTTTCAGGTGACAGCCTTGGCAGGAATTGGTGTTGAACAGCGGACCAAGGCCGTCGCGGGCGTCGGTGCTGGCCGGGGCAACCACCCACGGGTTGCGGAAGAAACTGTTGCCAACGCTAAAGTCGAGGCGCTTGGTCATCGACATGTTGGCCAATGGCAGTGAATAGGCATTTTGGTCATGCTGCGTGACGCTGCCCGCGCCGCCAGTGAGTGGCGTATCCTGAATCGGATAGCGGGTTTCGGCAGCCTGGGTCAGGTTTGAGATCAGTAGTGCAGGGACCAGCAGCGCGCTGGCGCGCAGAAGAGGATGAAGCATGGATTGCGGTTCACTGTGCCTGGGTGAGTATCAGCAAGGTATGCATCTGTCAGATTCCCCGGCGGGATTGCCGCCGGGGAACGGTACTACGCCATATCAGAATTGATGGCCGGCATCGTCGGGCTCGAGGGACTCGACGCCGACAACGGCAGCAACCTGCTCAATCGAACCGGTCTGCTCAACCAGTGCGGCAATGGCGTTGTTGATGATCTCTGCACCTTGGGTGTTTTCGGGCGCGATCATCATATCAAAGGTCACCGGATTTTCTGCCGCTTCGGCGGTCGCCTTCATGTGACCCAATGCCGCAACACTGGTCTCCAGTTGAGCGGTCAGTTGCTGGTTCAGTTCAGGCTTGGTCTGCGCAACCAGGTCAGCGAGTGAAGCACCGCTCAGCTCAGTACCGTCAACGCGCTTGTAGTTGCCGGTATACACGTTCTGAATGCCCAGTGCGTTGTAGTAGTGCGAGTTGTGGGTGTTGTCGCTGAAGCAGTCATGCTCGTCTTCATAGGAGTTGGCTTCCAGCGCGACCTTCATACGCTCGCCTGCCAGTTCGCCGAGTGACAGCGAGCCCATACCGAACAGCATTTTCTGGTAGACGGCGGTCGGCTCCAGTGCCGTTAGCTCGGCACGGTAGTTACCATCCACATTGGCTTTCCATTGATCGACCATCCAGTTCAAGTCAGATACCAGCAGGTCGGTTACGGCGTTCAGGTAAGCCGCACGACGGTCACAGTTGCCATTGGTGCAAGCGTCACCAGCAGCGTAGTCAGTTGCCTTGCGGTCACCTGCGCCAGCGCCGAAGCCGTTCAGGTCCTGGCCCCAGAGCAGAAACTCGATGGCGTGATAGCCGGTCGCAACGTTGGCTTCGGACCCACCCACTTCGTTCAGGTTGGCCAGCAGCTCAGGCGTAATATTGGTCAGATCCAGTGTTTCGCCGCCGACGTTCAGCTCTGTGCTCGCAATGATGTTGGCGTTAGCGCCTTCGTTACCCAGGGCGTGCTGGTAGTCATCGCTGCTGACGTAGTCGATCAGACCTTCATCCAGTGGCCAGGCGTTGAGTTGACCTTCCCAGTCGTCGACAACCGAATTGCTGAAACGGAACACTTCGGATTGCTGATAGGGAACCCGTGATTGCAGCCAGGCCGCGCGGGCAGCGGCGAGGGTCTCTTCGGTAGGGTTGGCAATCAGCGCGTCAGTGGCAGCGTCCAGCGCTTTGGCAGTGATCAGGGCATCTTCGTAGGTTGCCAGTGCCAGATCGGCGTAGTGGTTGACGATTGCTGCGGGGGCAACGCCGGCCGCTGCAGGTGTGCTTGCAGGTGCTTCTTCGGCGACGGGCGCTGCAGGTTCGGCGGCTTCCGGCGCTTTGGCCTGCTCGTTGTCGTTGCATGCGGTCAGAAGGAATGTGGTCGAAATTGCCAGCGCAAGCGCCTGCAGAGGAAAACGCACGGCCATGTATAGCTCCCTGTTGATTGTGTTCAATCAAGTAATGATAGTGATTTGCATTTGTGATTATATGCGGATAACAGCATATTGCAATGCGCGCTGCCGTCGCAGGCGATGTGGCCGGGGCTTTGCCATACTGACTTCACATCCATGACAAGAAAGCGGAGGCGGACCATGTCCAACCATCACGTGTACAAGAAAGTGGAAGTCGTTGGCTCATCACCCACCAGCATCGATGACGCCATCCGAGTGGCGATTGCGGAGTGCGCCAAGACCATTCGCTATATGGAGTGGTTCGAGGTGAAGGAAACGCGAGGGCATATCGCCGACGATCAGGTCGCACACTTTCAGGTCGTGTTGCAGGTCGGCTTTAGAATTGCCGGCAGCTGATGCCGCCGGCAGTACAGCGGAGCGAAATCAGCTGTTCAGTACTTGCCAGCGCAGCGCCATGGCTGAGTCGGCGGCTGCCGCCAGCTCGCGGCCTTTGGTGACGAAGTGCGTGCGGTAGTAGTTCTGGTGCTCGCTGTGCTCGTGGAAATGATGCGGAGTCAGGACGGCAGTCAGGACCGGGATTTCGGTCTCCAGCTGAACCTGCATCATGCCGCTGATGACGGCGTTGGCAACGAAGTCATGGCGGTAGATGCCGCCATCGACCACTAGCCCGGAACAGGCAATGGCAGCGTAGCGGCCGGTTTTGGCCAGCAGCTTGGCTTGCAGCGGGATTTCGTAGGCACCGGGCACGGCGATCACATCGATCAGCTCCGGGTTGTAACCGCGAGTGGCGATTTCTTCACGAAAACCGTCCAGGCAGCGCAAGACAATGTCGGCGTGCCAAGAGGCGTGGATGAAGGCAATGCGTTGTTGCGAAGGTTGGAAGTTACTCATCGTCTGGCTCTGATTCATGTCTCAATGTCGGTTTGAATCAGGGCGAACGGGCAGCAGCACGCCGAATTGAAGGCGTGCGGGCGCTGTCACGTTCTCTCCTATCCGGACTGTAACCGTCGGCTCTGGAGTCTCACCAGATCTGCTGACCTCTGCGTCGCAGAGCGCTCGCGGGCTTCGGAGCATAGCTCCGTTACCGCCGGTGGGGAGTTTCACCCCGCCCCGAGAACGATGCCGTGGTGGCCACGGCGGCGGACAATATAAGGAAGCTTGTCGCCCGGGTCAAAGTCAGCGGCTGCTAAAGTCCGTCGATAAACGACCGATATGAACAGGTATCCATCACTGCGAAGGGCGCAAACATGCGTATCGGCGAACTCAACTGGACCGACTTTGCTGCGCGCTTCAACGGCGCCTCCGCCCCTGCGCAAAGCGCCTCGGAGGCTGTGCCAAGCAGTAATCGGGAGATTGCCGAAAGCGTCAAAGTCTCGTTGTCGGAAAGGGCTGAAAAGGCCCAGCAGAGCAGCAGCAATCAAGACATCGATGACAGCGATTTACCCGAAATCATCAAACGGCTGCTCAAGCATATCCGTGAACTCAAGCAGCAGATCGCTGAGGTCCAGCAGCAGATCAACGACCTTGCCCGCCAGCAAAGCCTGTCGGATGACGAGCGCAGCGTTCTGATGGATGGACTGCGCAGTCAGCTTGCCAGTCTGGCGGGAGCGCTTAGCACGGCATACGCCAGTCTCGCAAAGGCGATGAAGCAGCAAGCGCTGAGTGACGAGCAGCGTACGACCATGCTGAAGCTGCTTAACAGCTAAACGCCGTTCCATTCACGCAACAGTCTTTTCAGTCTCGCGCCTCATGTGGTTCGACAAAATACGAACAAATAGGCGTAGCATGGCCGACTTCCCTTTTCGGCCTGTACGGAGCGCCAATGTCGAAGGTGCCAGATAACAGCAGAGGCATTGCCAACGGCCTGATGTTTTTTCTCGCGGCGTGCTGCGGCCTGATAGTCGCGAACCTCTATTACTCTCAGCCGCTGATCGGTCCTATCAGCCTGGCGCTCGGCATGACACCGGAGGCCAGCGGGCTGATCGTGACTCTGACGCAAATTGGCTACGTGGTAGGGCTTCTGCTGGTTGTGCCACTGGCCGATCGGTTGGAGAACCGGTCGCTGATCAGTGCGATGGTGCTGCTGTTGGCGCTTGCATCGCTCGGCACCGCGCTATCTGAGTCTTCAATGGCCTTTCTCGCCTGCTCTCTGGTGATTGGGATCGGTGCCGTTGCGGTCCAGATAATCGTTCCGCTTGCCGCTCACCTGGCGACGCCGGAACGGCGAGGGCAGGTGGTCGGCAACGTCATGGGTGGCCTGATGTTCGGCATCATGCTGGCCCGGCCGGTATCCAGCTTTGTCGCCGATCTGGCCTCCTGGCGCGCCATGTTCTTTGTTTCTGCCGGTTTGATGGTGGCGTTGGTGCTGGTCATGCAGCGAGTGATACCGCGACGTGTTCCCACTGCGAGTCTGGGCTATCTGGCGCTGTTGCGCTCGATGGCTTCCCTGGCACGCCATACGCCGGTTCTGCAGCGCAGGGCGTTTTACCAAGCGATGATGTTTGGTGCCTTCAGTCTGTTCTGGACCACCACGCCTCTGCTGCTGGCCGGCCCTGATTTTCAGCTGTCACAGTCAGGAATCGCGTTGTTCGCCCTCGCCGGTGTGGCAGGGGTGGTATCGGCGCCGGTCGCCGGGCGCCTGGCTGATCGCGGGCTGACTCGAATCGCTACTATCAGCGCGATGCTTTCGGTGATGGTCGCATTTGCGATGACGCATATCGTCGAGTCGGGCACAGGGCTGTCGCTGTTTTTGCTGGTGGCTGCAGCGGTGCTGCTCGACTTGGGTGTGTCTGGCAATGTGGTACTCGGCCAACGCGCAATCTACTCGCTGGGTGAAGCTGAGCGCAGTCGTCTGAATGCCATTTACATGGCTACCTTTTTTATTGGTGGGGCAGTGGGTTCAGCGGCCGGGGCGTGGGCCTATGTGAGCGGTGGCTGGCTTGCAGCCTCTCTGCTGGGCGGCGCGATGCCGCTGGTGGCCCTCGTAGTTTTGCTGCTCGGTGAGCCGGGCAAACAGCCTGGCGGTGAGCCAGAAGCAAACTAACGCCCTGGTGGCGTGGCGAGGCTGCCACGCCACCAGGGAGCCGACTATTGCGGGCGCGTCAGTCTGACGACTTCTTCAACGACGTCCAGACCGGGTTCAGCCAGGAAGGCTGGATCAGCGTACGCGGGGTTTGGGTATGAGTAGAAACCGCTGCCGGTCTGCAGTCCCAGTTTGCCCTGATCAAGGAAGTTGCGCTTGATGTAGTCGGCGTTCTTCAGCGCCTGCTCATCCTGATTGAGGTTCCCCCAATACTGGGTGATGTCGTAGCAGGTTTTCATGCCAACGACGTCGATCACGCCAAACGGCCCCATGCTCGCTCCGCGGTTCATCACCATGTATGTGCGGTCGACGGTTTCCGGCGTGGCAACGCCGTTGGTAACCAGGGTTTGTGCTGCCGACAGCAGCGGCACCAGCAGTGAGTTAATGACGTAGCCATTTTGCGGTTTGCTGACGGGGACCGGGATCATGCCGATCTCAATCGCAAAGCGGGTGATGGCTCGCAACGTATCCTCAGCGGTTTTGGCGTGAGCCATTACTTCAGCGAGGTTGATGGACCAGATCAGATTGGCGAAGTGCAGGGCGCAATACTTCTCCGGGCGGCCGGTGTCTTCGGCAAAGTCACTTGGCAGCAGGGTGGAGGAGTTGGTTGCCAGCAGGCAGTTGGCCGGTAACAGCGGTGCCATGTCCCGGTAGACCTGCTTTTTCACTTCAGGGATCTCCGGCACGGCCTCGATAACCAGATCGGCATTTGCCACGGCATCAGCCAGATCGGTGCTGTAACGCAGGCGCGCGCGGGTCTGCTCAATCTGTTCATCAGTGGCACCCAGATCCCGCTTGTAGATCTCGGCATACTGCTGGTGAGCGAAGCGGCATTGCTCCAGGCCTTTTTCAAACAGGTCGTATACAACAACCTGCTTGCCCTTGAATGCGCTGTGCCAGCAAATCTGACCGCCCAAGACGCCTGCACCAAGGACGGTTACATGTTCAATTGACTTGCTCAAATGGATATCTCCCTGCTTTATGCGGCTCGGCGCTTGGCGCCAGCGTTCTTGTTGTCTGCTTCGATATTGCGCGGCTCAAACTCGAGGATGTCGTCCTCGATCGCTTCATCCAGCAGCATCACGCGATCCGCCTCATAGGCGTTGAGGAGCCGCCATGGTGATTTCTGGCCTTGGCGCGGCAGCACGCTGTTGGCGCGTTGCACGTACCCGGATTCCAGCGCACCCATGACAGACTCATCCGGCAGCGAGCAGTGGTCGTGGTCGCGTGGTACAACCACCTGCATTCCGGTGGCGCGCAGGTGGTTGATCAGGCGACAGACATACCGGGCAGCAATGTCGGCCTTGAGTGTCCACGGGGCGTTGGTATAGCCGAAGATCCACGCCATGTTGGGCACGTTTTGCAGCAGCACACCCTTGTAGGTCATTTGCTGTTGTAGATCGAAAGGCCTGCCGTCAATCAGCAGCTGTGTGCCTCCCAGCAGCTGCAACTTCAGACCGGTTGCGGTGATTATGATGTCGGCTTCCAGCTCCTGCCCTGATGCCAGCTTGATGCCGCGCTCGGTGAAGGTGTCGATTTGATCGGTCACCACCGATGCCTTGCCGCTGTTGATGGCCTTGAACAGGTCGCCGTCGGGCACGGCGCAGAGGCGTTGGTCCCAGGGCATGTAGGTCGGGGTAAAGTGCTTCATCTGGCCCGGGTCGTCGAGCTGTTTGGCGACCTGCTTTAGCAGGTGGCGGCGCATGCCTTGAGGCCAGCGTTTGGCGGCCTTGAACAGCCAGCGTTGGATCAGAATGTTGCGCTTGCGTGCCAAGCCGTTCGCCCAGCTTTCCGGCATGACTTTGCGCAGCACCTCGGTGAGTTTGTCGCGCGCCGGAACCGTCATCACATAGGACGGTGAACGCTGCAGCATGGTGACGTGGGCTGCCGCGTCGGCCATCGCTGGTACGACAGTAACGGCAGTCGCACCACTGCCAATAACGATGACTTTCTTGCCGCGGTAGTCCAGGTCAGCCGGCCAATGTTGAGGATGAATACATTGGCCCTGGAAGCGCTCAACGTCCGGGAAGTCTGGCAGGTAGCCGGTATTGTGGTCGTAGTAGCCAGTGCAGCTGATCAGAAAGTCGCAGCTGAAATGACGTGCCTCATCGGTGTTAAGGTCGCGGGTGCTGATGACCCATTGCTGCTGTTCGCTGCACCACTGTGCCTGCTCGGTTTCGATGCCGAAGCGAATCAGTTTGTCTACGCCATATTCGCGGGCGGTGTCGCCGATGTAGTTGCGAATGGACTCACCATCTGCCAGCGTATTCAGGTCATTCCAGGGGCGGAAGTCATAGCCGAAGCTGAACATGTCGGAGTCGGAGCGAATGCCGGGATAGTTGAACAGGTCCCAGGTGCCACCGACACGCTCGCGTCGCTCGAGAATGGCCAGTCGCTTGCCCGGGCACTCTTGGGAGATGTGTACGGCCGTACCGATGCCAGACAGTCCGGCACCGATGATCAGCACGTCAAAGTGCTCATTCATCATCGTCTTGCTCTCTTTTTATTATGTGTGCGTACAGAGGACTATAGACTGCCTGCTCGCGGACGGAACGGGCTGGTTGAATGCGGAAAATAAGTCGGCATTTATTGCCAACCAAGCGCTGAAGGAAAGGGCGCGTAGCCGCAGGGTGCGGCTACGCAGAGGGAGTTAGCGTGCTGTTTGGGGCTGACGAGCCGACAGCAGGAGCGCACAGAGCACGCTGACAACGGTGGATGCCACGAGCGCACCGACGAATGGCGGCAGAGTCGGAACCGTGTTGGGGAAACTGGCCAGCACTGCGCCTTGCAGGGCGCTGCCTGTCTCCAGCCAGCCCGGCAGAATGGCACCAAGCAGCCCCGCCAGCGAACCGGCGATTGCGGCAAGCGGGGACATCCGCGACCAGAGGCCCAGCAGGACCGGCACAACGGCGGTTGCACAGAGCAGGTCGGCGATCAGGAACAGTCGCAGCACCGACATGCCCTGCAACGCGATCAACACGACGGGGATCATCAGCAGTAGGGTAAACCAGCGCGCAGCCGACAGGCTGAGCCCCTGCTTCTCGGTGACCGCCAGCGAAACGATAGCGTTCTGCAGGGTGTCGACCGAGGAGGCGACCAGGGTGATTGCCAGCAGCAGCGCAGGCAGTGCCAGCCAGCCCGGGGCATCGCGCAGCATGGCAAAGAACGGAATCGGCGGAGAGCCAATATCGGCACCGCTCATCAGCGTCAGGATGCCCAAGCCGCCCACCACCGCGACAACCAGCACGGTCGCAATGCCGCCAATGGCTGCGCCACGGCCCAGGGCGGTGGCGTCCTGCGCGGCCCACAGGCGCTGCCAGTAGCCCTGGTGGAACAGGTTGGCAGCGGTGACCGCGATGATCAGTGTGAGCGCAACGCTGAGTGCGGCCGATGCCGGAATACCGGGCAGCGCGGTGTTTGGTTCGATTGACGGCAGACGGTCAACTGCAACGCCGCCGACCAACAGCAACAGGGCGATCAGCAGCCAACCCTGCCAGCGGTCCGTGGTCATACTGGCACGCAGCCCGCCCCAGGCGGTGTAGATCAGCGTGGTGACGGCCACACCGATTACCACGAGGTTACCGTTGATGTCGGACAGCATCGCGGTGATCGCGCCGATGGCAGTCAACTCGGCAATCAGGAAACACGCCATGTACAGCAGCGAGATCAGCCCGACCCAGCGGCGCACACCACCACCGTAACAGTGCTGAGCGAATTCTCCGATGCTGCGCCCCTCTGGCAGACGGCGACGAATCGCCGGCCCGCACAGGGCAAACACCGCAAAGGGCAGGGCGGCGCCGAGGGCGTAGCCCGCCAGGCCAAGTGGGCCAACCAGCACGCCGACTTCCGGCGGGGCAAAGAGAATCCAGCCGCCCATGCCTGAGGCCAGGAACGACAGGCCGATGGCCCAGCTGCTCTGCGAGTTGCGGGCGGTGACGAAATCGTCCAATGCCTCGTTACCGCGTGAGCGCAGGCCAATCCATACGAACAACAGCAGCACGGCAACCAGCGCCGCGATAGACAGGTAAAGCATGTCGCGCTTCCTCCGCCGGTATGAACCGGATCAGGTTCCAGGGTTTCGGCCAAGCAAAACGTGGCGTGTTCTCAGCCCGGAACATGAAAGCTCGGGCTCCCCTGGCGACAGGTGGGATGGGATACAGGTGATGCGGGCCACATGATGTCACATATTCTTTCAACGGCGTAAGTCGTGACCCGGTATTGTTGGCGGTTGGCCAGCCAGGCTGCTTAACTGATAGAGCAAGCAGGGAAAGCCAACAGCCGCCAATGACAGGCCGTCAGGGCGAAGTGCGGGTTGACGACAGGTGTTCTCATGCGTGATGACTCTGATGTGATAGCCGACGATATGGACGTTGATCGTATGGCTATCGAAACAGTACTCGATAGTCTGGATGCACTGGTCTACGTAGCTGATATGAACACCCATGAGTTGCTCTTTCTCAACGCTTACGGACGGACAGAATGGGGCGACGCCGACGGTCGAAAGTGCTGGCAGGTACTGCAATCCGGCCAGACAGGGCCGTGCTCATTCTGCAACAACGCATTGCTGCTCGATCCGCACGGCAGGCCGTCTGGTGTGCAAGTGTGGGAGTTTCGCAATACTCACAACAACCGCTGGTATCAGTGCCGTGATCAAGCCATTCGCTGGCCAGATGGTCGTCTAGTGCGGATGGAAATCGCTACCGATATCACCGATCTGAAGGATCTGCAGAACCAATTGACCGAGGCGCGCCTGCAGGCCGAGCAGCTCGCCAATGAGGATGCGCTGACCGGTCTAGCCAATCGCCGTGCGTTGTTTGCATTTGGTCAGCATGTATTGGAGCAGGCGCGGCGCCAGCAGCAACCGGTAGCGTTGATTGCGCTTGATGCCGATCGTTTCAAGCGTATCAATGACCGCTATGGTCACGCCGCGGGTGACGCTGTGCTGGTGGCGCTGGCCGATGAACTGCGCCATCACACCCGTGCGGCGGACATCGCTGTCAGGTTGGGCGGTGAAGAATTTGCCGTGCTGATGCCAGCCACGGGGCTGAGCGCCGCGCGGGAATTGGCGGAGCGGCTGCGCGCATCAATCGCTGCGCTGGAGATTGTGTACGACAACCAGAAGATCCCTATCAGTTGCAGCTTTGGCGTGACAGCGTCGGCCAACGGCACGGCAAGCCTGGATCAACTGCTGAACGCTGCAGATCTGGCCACCTACCGGGCGAAAGCCGGTGGCCGCAACCGTGTCGAGGAAGAAGACTGTCACTGAGTTGGCATCGCGTTCGTGCCCACGCTGGTATTGTCACCATCAGGTTCGCTAGCATGCGTGCACAACCGTGAAAAGGAAGTTGCCAGCCAATGGCCGATAACAAGAAGTCCAGGGAAGCTGCTCCCGCCCCGTCGCTGTGGCGACTGCTTTTGCCACTGATTTTGGTCATCGCTGCCGTTGTCATCTGGTGGCTAAGCGCGCGGCCCACCGAAGTGGTGCTGCCGCCGGTAGCGCCACCTGCACCGGTTCAGCAAGCTCCAGTTGCAGCACCACCCGTCGCCCAGCAGCCCGTTAGCGTTCTCGGGCCGCAGTATGTCGGGCGCGAGACCTGTGCCGGATGCCATGAACAGCAGACGGCCGATTTCTCTGGCTCGCATCATGATCAGGCCATGCAGGAAGCCAACGCGGATACCGTGCTGGGCAACTTCAACAACGCCAGCTTCAGCTTCGGTGGTGTGACCAGCACCTTCTTTCAGCGCGACGGCCAGTTTCTGGTCAACACCGCAGGCCCGGATGGCGACATGCAGGACTTTGTTGCCGAGTACACCTTCGGTGTCTATCCGTTGCAGCAGTATCTGCTGGCGATGCCAGGGGGGCGCTATCAAGCCTTCAGCGTTGCCTGGGACGCACGCCCTGCCGTTGAGGGCGGTCAGCGCTGGTTTCAGCTCAATCCGGACGCCAACGGCGATGATCCGGTCAAGGCACTGCATTGGAGCGGACGCCAGTTCAACTGGAACCTGATGTGCGCTGAGTGCCACTCAACCAATCTGCAGCGCAACTTCAACGCTGCAACCAACACCTACCACACGGACTGGGCCGAGATCGACGTGTCCTGCGAGTCCTGCCATGGCCCTGCATCTGACCATGTGGAATGGGCCAATGATCCGGCGGCGCACCCGAATATGGCCGCTACCTTGGGGCTGGCGGTCCGCTTCGACGAGCGTGAAGGCGTGACCTGGCAGCATGACGAGAACGGCGTGGTGAGCCGCAGCCAGCCACGCACCAGCGAGAAAGAAATTCAGGCCTGCGCTGCGTGTCACTCGCGCCGGGCACAACTGTTTGACGACCCGCAGGACGCAGGACTGCTGGTGGAAAATTATCTGCTCTCCACGCTGGATCAAGGCCTCTATCACCCGGACGGCCAGATTCAGGACGAGGTGTTTGTGCATGGCTCCTTCCTGCAGAGCAAGATGTATCAGGCCGGGGTAACCTGCAGTGATTGCCACAACCCCCACTCACTCGAACTCAAGGTGCCCGGCGACGGTGTTTGCCTGCAGTGCCACCAGGCCGATCGCTATCAGACGCCCAAGCACCATTTCCACAGCAGCGTGCAGGGCAGCGCCTGTGTTGACTGCCACATGCCGACCACCACCTACATGGAGGTGGACCCGCGGCGCGATCACAGTTTGCGCATTCCGCGCCCTGATCTGAGCGTCAGCCTGGGTGTACCTAACGCCTGCAATCAGTGCCATACCGACCAGACGCCAGAATGGGCGGCAGAACACGTCGAACAGTGGTACGGACACGTGCCGGAGGGTTTGCAGCAGTACGCGCATACCCTGGCTGCAGGTCGTTCCGGTGCGGTTGGTGCCCAACAGGATTTGTTGACGCTGTTGGCGGACGAAGGCCAGCCGGCGATTGCCCGCGCCACCGCCGCCAGCCTGCTGCAGGCCTGGCCCGGCCCGGAAGTCGCCCAGTCGCTGTTTGTCGGCCTGCGCGCCAAAGATCCGATCATCCGCCTCGGCGCGCTGGAGGCGATTGGCAGCTACCCGGCGGTCACCCGTTGGCAGCTTGCCAGCCCGCTACTGGATGCACCCGAACGCGTCGTCAGGTTGCAGGCAACCGCGCAATTGCTGGATATTCCGCCCGAGCAGATGCGCGGCGATGACATTGAAAAACTCCGTCGCGCGCAGCAGGAGTATCTGCAAGCGCAACAAGCCAACGCGGATGATCCGGCGGCACAGCTGAACATTGGTTTGTACTACCAGACCCGCAACGACATTGCGTTGGCCGAGGACGCCTATCAGCGGGCGCTGCAGCTCGATCCGTACTTTATCGGTGCCTACGTAAACCTGGCCGATCTCTACCGCGCTTCCATGCGCGACCCGGAGGCCGAAGCACTGCTCAACCGAGGGTTGGAGAAACTACCGGAGGCGGCGCCGCTGCATTTTAGTCTTGGGCTCCTCAAGGTCCGCAGCAAGGATATGGCGACCGCACTGGTCGAGCTGCGCCGTGCAGTCATGCTAGATCCGCAAAACACCCATTACCGGTATGTATTTGCAGTTGCACTGAACAGCGCAGGGCAGGGCGAAGCAGCACGTGAGCAGATCGCCAAAGGGCTCGCGTTGAGTCCCGGCAACCAAACCCTGTTGACGCTGCAACAACAACTGCAGCACCCGGAGGCTGGGCAATGACTGTTGAGGTAATCGTCGGCAATCTTGCTGATTCTGTGCATGCATCGGCACTGAAATCGTTGCTCGCAGAGTACGCACTTGATCCTATGGGTGGCGCCGCGCAACTGGCGCCCGAGCTGCTGGAATCGTTGCCGGACAAGCTGGCTGTACGGCCAGATTACCTGTTTGTCTTGGCCGTTTCCGGTGACGAACACGTCGGCCTGGTCAACTGCTTCGAAGGATTTTCCACCTTCAAGGGCAAGCCGTTGATCAATATCCACGATGTGATGGTGTCGCGCCGCTGGCGAGGCCAGGGCATCGCTCAGCAGATGCTGCGCCTGGTCGAGGAGGTCGCTGTTCAGCGCGGTTGCTGCAAGCTGACACTCGAGGTGCTGGAAGGCAATAAGACCGCGCAGCGCACCTACCTCAACCTCGGGTTTGAGGGCTACCAGCTGGACCCGGAAATGGGGCGGGCGATGTTTTGGGAGAAGCCGCTTTAGCGGCTACTGTTGGGCTTGGCGCATAGCCTGGCTGGCCTGCACCACGCGGTTCGCGGGCACCCGCAGTTGCTCCAGCAGGTAGCTGGCGAACGCGGGATGGTAAGGCTGTTTAGTGATGGCTCTGGCCATGCACTCCAACCATTGGTCGCGCAGCTCCGGGCCAACATCCCACTTGGCATGGAAGGCGGGAATGCTGATCCCGCCATACTGCTGCTGAAACAGCCGGGGGCCGCCCAGCCACCCGGACAGAAACGCGGTTAGCTTGGCACGCGCCGACGCAAGGTCCGGCGCGTGCAGGGCACGGAGCTCCTGCGCTCCCTCCCAGCTGTCCATTTCCTGATAGAAATCATCGACCAGCCGGCGGATGCCATCAATTTCCCCTGCGGCCTGATAGGACGCGTCGGCTGTGCCGTAGGACGGCGCGGTTTCGCTCATGTCGTGTACCTCATGTTGATGGCCTGATGGTACGCCTTCGACATATTTTCTCCAGCGCTTGCTCTGCGGCCAGTCGCCGCAGCGAACCCGTCCTGTGACAGGGTGCCGAGCGCCAGTGCTGCGCGGCACATTGACGCACCTCCGAAACAGCTGTTGCAGAGCTGTATCTATCCGCGTGAACCCCGCATCACGCGCGACTTGCGAGCATTTCTCATTCGCTTAAATACACGGTGCTGTTGGTGAATTTGAAACGCTGCATTGATCTATGTCACCACTTGTTACAATTGCGCGCCACTCTGAAATACTTTGTAATACTTCTCGCAACAGGTTCCAGACGCTCGATCTGGTACCCCACGGAAGGCGCCGCTCCCGCGGCCAGTTTGGCGATTGATGCTGTACGCCGTCTCAGTCTGCACAAAGACATTACGCTGACCCATAAAAACCACCCGGCAGCACCTGACACGCTCATGCGGGAGCGTCACGGGGTGCTGTTGCGTGGGCTATTGGTCGGCTGGTGGGTGCACATCACTGGGGCCTGTTGCACCTCGTTCCCTGTCGGGCGCGAGGGCCTGTTCAACGACTAAGGCTGCAACATGAACCCGAAGCAGATAACTTCAATCCTGAAACGGCTCGCCTGGTTGCCGCTGCTGATGCTCGGCGGCTGCAAGATGGTGTTGCTGGACCCGAAAGGGCAGGTCGGCGTCGACGAAAAGTCGCTGATCATCACCGCCACGCTGCTGATGCTGATCGTGGTAATTCCGGTCATCGTGATGACCCTGGTGTTTGCCTGGAAGTACCGCGAAAGCAACACCAAGGCGACCTATCGACCTAACTGGTCCCACTCCACCGCGATTGAACTGGTGGTCTGGATCATCCCCTGCGTCATCGTCGCCATCCTCGGCACCATCACCTGGAAGACCACCCATGAGCTGGACCCATACCGCCCGCTCGACTCGGACGTAAAGCCGATCGAGGTGCAAGTGGTATCGCTGGACTGGAAATGGTTGTTTATCTACCCAGAGCAGGGCATCGCCACCGTCAACGAACTGGCCTTCCCGGTCGACACCCCAGTCAACTTCAAGATCACTTCCCAATCGGCGATGAATTCCTTCTTCATCCCGGCGCTGGGCAGCCAGATCTACTCGATGGCCGGCATGCAGACCAAGCTGCATCTGATCGCCAACCATGAAGGCAGCTACGACGGTTTCTCAGCCAACCTGAGCGGCGAAGGCTTTTCCGACATGAAGTTTCAGGCCATCGCCACCGATGAGCAGGGCTTCAGCGACTGGGTTAGCCAGGTCAAAGCCAATACCGAGACGCTGGATCTGAACAGCTATCCGGCGCTCGTAGCGCCGAGCAAGGCCGATCCGGTCCGTTACTACGGCAGCGTCAGCCCGATCCTGTACGAGACCATCCTCATGCAATACCACAACGGCGGTAAGCACGCGGCCGGCCACGAAGACCACGCGGGTCACGCAGGCCATGAGGCTCATGCAGGCGCCGAAATGGCTGGCATGCCCATGAACGCTGCCGAGGAGACCCACTGATGTTTGGCAAGCTGACACTCGAGGCCGTGCCGTTCCACGAGCCCATTATCATGATCACCCTGGCGGTCGTTGCGATTGCCGGGCTGGGGATCTTTGGCGCCATCACCTACTACCGCAAGTGGGGCTACCTGTGGACCGAGTGGCTGACTTCGGTTGACCACAAGAAAATCGGTGTGATGTATATCCTAGTTGCCCTGATCATGCTGCTGCGCGGCTTTGCCGACGCCATCATGATGCGCGGCCAGCTGGCGATTGCCGAAGGCGCTTCGCAGGGCTACCTGCCGCCTGAGCACTACGACCAGATCTTCACCGCGCACGGTGTGATCATGATCATCTTCATGGCGATGCCGTTCATGGTTGGTCTGATGAACATTGCGGTGCCGCTGCAGATTGGCGCCCGTGACGTTGCCTTCCCGTTCCTCAACTCGCTCAGCTTCTGGCTGTTCGTGGCCGGTGCGATTCTGGTCAACGTGTCGCTGGGGGTAGGGGAGTTCGCGCGCACCGGTTGGGTTGCTTACCCGCCGCTGGCAGAACTGGGCTACAGCCCGGGCGTGGGGGTCGACTATTACATTTGGGCGTTGCAGTTATCGGGGCTAGGGACGCTGTTGACCGGCGTGAACTTCTTGGTGACCGTGTTCAAGATGCGCGCACCCGGCATGACCCTGATGAAAATGCCGGTCTTCACCTGGACCTGCACCTTCACCAACATCCTGATTATTGCGTCCTTCCCGATTCTGACCGCCACGCTGGCGCTGCTGAGTCTGGACCGTTATCTGGACATGCACTTCTTCACCAACGAGCTTGGCGGCAACGCCATGATGTACATCAACCTGTTCTGGGCCTGGGGTCACCCCGAGGTGTACATCCTCATCCTGCCGGCGTTCGGTATCTTCTCTGAAGTGATCTCGACCTTCTCCGGCAAGAAGCTGTTCGGCTACACCTCGATGATCTGGGCCAGCGCCGCGATCACCGTTCTGGGCTTCGTGGTTTGGTTGCACCACTTCTTCACCATGGGCTCGGGTGCCAACGTCAACGCCTTCTTCGGTGTTGCCACTATGGTCATTTCGGTGCCGACCGGGGTGAAGCTGTTCAACTGGCTGTTCACCATGTTCCGCGGTCGCGTGCAGTTCACCACGCCGGTGCTGTGGACTCTGGGCTTTATGGTGACCTTCACCGTGGGCGGCATGACCGGCGTCCTGCTTGCCGTGCCGGGTGCGGACTACGTGCTGCACAACAGCCTGTTCCTGATTGCTCACTTCCATAACACCATCATCGGTGGTGCGGTGTTCGGCTATCTGGCTGGCTTCACCTTCTGGTTCCCGAAAGCCTTCGGCTTCAAGCTGGACGAGCGTTTGGGTAAAGGCGCCTTCTGGTGCTGGTTCACCGGTTTCTTCGTCGCCTTCATGCCGCTCTATGTGCTGGGCTTCATGGGCATGACGCGCCGTCTGAACCACTACGACAACCCGATGTGGCAGCCGTACCTGATAGTTGCCTTTTTCGGTGCAGCGCTGATTCTGTGCGGGATTCTGTTCCAGCTGGCGCAGCTGGTCGTCAGCCTGCGTAACCGTGAGTCGCTGCGTGACGTTACCGGTGACCCGTGGGGTGGTCGCACCCTGGAGTGGTCCACCAGTTCGCCGCCGCCGTTCTACAACTTCGCCGTTACACCGACCGTACGTGCACTGGATGCCTTCCAGGACATGAAAGAGCGTGGCGAAGCCTACCTGCGGCCTGATCATTACGCGCCGATCCACATGCCGAAGAACACCTCGGCTGGTCTGATCATCGGTCTGCTGGGTGCTGTATTCGGTTTTGCGCTGGTCTGGCACATCTGGTGGCTGGGAGCGGCCAGCTTCATCGGCATGATCGCCACCTTCATCGCCCGCAGCTACAACGAAGACGTCGACTACTACGTGCAGCCTGACGAAGTAGAGCGCATCGAGAACCTGCATCACGCCAACTTTGAAGCGCCGCGTCAGGTGCTGAACACTCAACCCGTTGCGGAGCAGATCTGACATGTCGAGCACTGTAATGCACTCCAACCACGCCGTGGCGCATGACGACCACGCGCACCACGACACCGGCGGCAACACCGTATTCGGCTTCTGGCTGTACCTGATGACCGACTGCATCCTGTTCGCCTGTGTGTTCGCCACCTACGCCGTGCTGGTCAACCACACGGCCGGTGGCCCCAGCGGCAAGGACATCTTCGAGCTGCCCTATGTGCTGGGTGAAACCGCACTGCTGCTGGTCAGTAGTTGCACCTACGGCTTTGCCATGATCGCGGCGCACCGCGGCTTCAAGGGCCAGACGCTGGCCTGGCTGGCGGCGACCTTTGTGCTGGGCGCAGGCTTCATCGGGATGGAAATCAACGAATTCCATCACCTGATCGTCGAAGGCTTTGGCCCGGACAAGAGCGCATTCCTGTCGTCCTTCTTCACCCTGGTCGGCATGCACGGTCTGCACGTGACGGCTGGCCTGGTGTGGATGGTCATCATGATGCTGCAGGTCAGCAAGCGCGGTCTGACCGACCGTAACAACACACGCCTGATGTGCCTGAGCCTGTTCTGGCACTTCCTGGACATCGTCTGGATCTGCGTGTTCACCATTGTCTATCTGATGGGGACTATCTGATGAGTCATGCGCATTCCGACGCCGGCGCCGGCCACGGCAGCTACGGCTCTTACGCTATCGGTTTCATCCTGTCGGTGCTCCTCACTGCCATCCCGTTCGGGATGGTGATGAGTGGGCAGTTCAGCCAGAGCGTCAATCTGATCAGCATGCTGACCATGGGTGTGATTCAGGTCGTGGTGCATCTGGTGTGCTTCCTGCACATGAACACCTCGTCCGAGGGCCGCTGGAACCTGGTGGCCTTCCTGTTCACCATACTGATCATCGTCATGCTGGTTGGTCTGGCCATCTGGATCATGATTAACGCCGACATGCTGATGATGCCCTGGATGTTCCAGTGAAACTCAAACGCTACCTGCTGGTCACCAAGCCCGGCATCATCTTTGGCAACCTGATTGCGGTGGCGGGGGGATACTTCCTCGCCGCCCAGGGGCAGATCGATCTCGGTCTGCTGCTGGCTACCGTGATCGGGCTGTCGCTGGTGGTTGCCAGTGGCTGCGTGATGAACAACTGCATCGACCGCGACATTGATCGGCATATGCAGCGCACGCGGGGCAGGGTGCTGGTCACCGGGCAGATTTCAGTTCTGGCGGCACTGGCGCACGGTGTGGTGCTCGGCCTGGCAGGCTTTGGTCTGCTGTGGTGGTACACCACGCCGGTGGCCACGGCGCTGGCGGCCTTCGGCTTCTTGATCTATGTAGGCGTCTACAGCCTTTGGATGAAGCGCCGTTCGGTCTACGGCACGCTGGTAGGCAGCCTGTCCGGCGCCATGCCGCCGGTGGTGGGCTACTGCGCGGTGACCGGTCAGTTCGATACCGGGGCCGCGCTGCTGCTGTTGATCTTCTGTCTGTGGCAGATGCCCCACTCGTACGCTATTGCCATCTTCCGCTTTGATGACTACAGCGCAGCCGGTATTCCGGTGCTGCCGGTAAAAGAAGGCATACGGGTAACCAAACAGCACATCGTCTGGTACATCCTGGCCTTTGCAGCGGCGGCGCTGATGCTGACCCTGTCCGGCTTTGCCGGTTACGGGTATCTGGTGATCGCGTTGCTGGTCAGCATCTGGTGGCTGGTGATCGCGTTGTCGGGTTACCGCGAAGAAGTGGATGACCGGCTCTGGGCGCGTAAGCTGTTTGGCTTCTCGATCATCGCCATTACCGCACTGAGCCTGATGATGTCGATCGACTTTCGCGTACTGCCGTCACCGACGCTGTTCGCTGGTCTGTGACCTTGAGTATCCGGGCTGCGCAGTCGCCCGGATGACTCTTCCTGCTTCAAGCCTGTTGAACCACAAAGCTCGACAGTACTTCGTTCACCGCTTCCGGTGCCTCGTTCTGCAGCCAATGGCCAATCTTCGGCAGCAGTTCAATCTGCAGGTTGGGGATGCGTCTGCCCATCATTCCCCTCAGCGCAGATTCATCCGCACCTTGAATGACACTGTCGGCAGCGCCGGCGATAAACAGTACCGGACACTTGATGGTGCTGTTGCGCCACGGCAGCAGGCGTCGCCAGTTTTCATCAAAGTTGCGGTAATAGTTGATGCCGCCAGCAAAACCACTGTGCAGGTAAGCGGCAATGTAGTAGTCGAGCATCTCATCTGTAAGCCACTTCGGCTGCTCCTTCGGTACGCCAAGACGGCCGATCCAGCCGCCGCCTTCGGAAGTCGATTTGCCAAGCAGAGGAGGGTGGCGCGGTGTGTCTGGCGAACAGTAGAGCGCACGGAGGATGCCTTCCGGGTCCTCGTCGAACTCGGCCTCGGCAACGCCCGGTTCCTGAAAGTAAATCTGATAGAAGAACTGCTCTTTAAAGTAGCCGCGCAGAAACTCGATTGGCGGCACATCAGCAACTGGGCGCAGCGGCACACTCATGATCACCAAACGCTGCACGCGCTCGGGGTGCAATTGAACGAACTGCCAGCAGTTGATAGCGCCCCAGTCGTGACCGATCAGTAGCACCGGCGTGCCGGGGCTGTAGTGATCAACTAGCTCCTGCATGAAGCCCGCGATGCGGGTGACGTTGTAGTCCTCGATGGAGGGCAGGGCCTGGGTCTCGCCGAACCCCGGCATGTCGGGCGCGATTGCCGTGTAGCCGGCATTGGCAAGCGCAACCATCTGGCGTCGCCACGAGTACCAGCATTCAGGCCAGCCATGGATGAACAGGGCGATGGGGCCGCTGCCCACGCGGGCCACACGGGTTTGCAAGCCGCTGATACGCGGATGTTCGAGGGTGATGTCTTCCAGGCTGTACATCTGTTTTCCTTATTATTTGGACACTAGCCAGATTCTTGAGTACCGCGAACCGTCGAGCGGGTCAAGCAAGGGTGCGGTGGTACATGAATACGCATTCAACCGGGTGATTGGCAGACGACACCGGGGTGACAATATTGTTAGATATGTTATGTTATAACCGTATTTAAATGATCAAGGTATAAACCATGTCTGACCGCCTGCCCGTTACTGTTCTGTCCGGATTCCTCGGAGCGGGGAAGAGCACGCTGCTGAACGCCATTCTGAAGAACCGTGATGGTCTCAAGGTGGCCGTGATCGTCAACGATATGAGCGAGATCAACATTGATGCCAGCGAGGTGCAGCGCGATGTCACGCTTAATCGGGCAGACGAGCGTTTGGTCGAAATTAGCAACGGATGCATCTGCTGCACGCTTCGCGAGGATCTATTGGAGGAGGTCGGCCACCTGGCTAAAGAGGGGCGCTACGACTACCTGCTGATCGAGTCGACTGGCATCTCTGAACCGATGCCGGTAGCCGAGACCTTTACCTTTCGGGACGGACAGGGCGCAGCGTTGGCCGATATCGCGCGGCTGGACACCATGGTCACCGTGGTCGATGGAATCAACTTCCTGCATGATTACGAACAGTCGGCGAGCCTGGCCAGCCGCGGTGAGACCTTGGGCGAAGACGACGAGCGTTCCATCACAGACCTGCTCGTTGAGCAGGTCGAGTTTGCCGACGTGATTTTGATCAGCAAATGCGACCTGATCAGCCATGCTGCGCTCGCCGAGCTGGAAGGCATTCTGCGTACGCTGAATCGCCACGCTCGTATCATGCCGATGATCATGGGCAACGTGCCGCTGCACACGGTACTGAATACCCGGCTGTTTGACTTCGAGCGCGCGGCCGAAGCGCCGGGTTGGCTCCAGGAGCTGCGTGGCGAGCACGTACCGGAAACCGAGGAGTACGGTATTGGCTCCACCGTCTACCGAGCCGACCGACCGTTTCACCCGCAGCGGTTTTACGAGTTCATCAACCGACCTTGGCCGAACGGACGACTGCTGCGCTCAAAAGGTTTGTTCTGGCTTGCAAGCCGGTGGACTCTGGCAGGGAGCTGGTCACAGGCCGGCAGCCTCATGCGGCATGGCCTGGCAGGGCGCTGGTGGCGATTTGTGGATCGCGAACACTGGCCAACCGACCCTGAGATGCTCAAAGAGATCACGCAGCACTGGCGACCGGACAGTGGTGACTGCCGTCAGGAGTTGGTGTTTATCGGGCAGGGGCTTGACGCGCAAAAGCTACAGCGAGATCTGGACTACTGCCTGCTGTCGGATGCGGAAATGCAGATCGACCCGGCAGACTGGGCAGGCCTTGGTGACCCGTTTGGCTCATGGGTTACCGAGGCGACTGCCCCTGTGTGACGTTGCACTGATTGCAGCTTGCTCTTTCGTCATAGTGAGACCTGATGCGCACGACAGCGTCAGGTCGCCGCGTGGCAGCCAGAATGCAATCCGCTGGCAGGGTGGCTCCGCCTGCGGCTCAAACTGCTATCCTTGGGATTGTATAGCTGACTGATGATGGAGCCGACAATTGAAAGCGCGCACTTGGTTGTCCATCCCGCTGGCACTCGCGTTAACAGCTGCCTTCTCCAGTACCGGTTTTGGTGCCGAGCGGGATATGAGCCGCACGCTGAAGATAACTGCGCTCGATTGGGAACCGTACACCGCGTCCTCCATGGCTTCTGGAGGGAACGCAATCCAGCACCTGCGCAACATTCTGCGTCAGTGCGATATCGAACTTCAGGTCGAATTGGGGTCATGCCGAGATAAGGAGAAAATTCATTCATTTGGTCTGTAGAGTTATGTTTTTAAAGGATATTTTCTACAGAAAAGGCTGTTTCAGATGCGTGGTCTATCTTTTCCAGTTGACTCAGGAAAGGAGTGATCCATGGCATCCCTCGAACGTACTGCCTATCCAGTTCTGTCGCGCTCGTATTCAAGGGCCGAGCTGCAGCGCGAATTCACATTTTCCGAGGAAGAAGTTACCTGGATCAAAAGTCGCGCCAATGCTGCATTCCGACTGAACCTCGCTGTTTTGTTCAAGACCTTCCAGGTACTCCGATACTTTCCAGAAATCGCTGAGGTACCTGATCCAGTCGTTGATTTCATCCGTACTCAAATAGGCCTGCGCAGTAAGGTCGCCCTATCGCCCTACAAATGGATGCAGCTTTACCGTCATATGAACGCAGTGCGAGAGCGGCTCGGGGTGCAGCCGTTCTATGGCTCTGATGGTCAGGGCATTGCAGTCGCGCATGCGCAGTTGATGGCTCCTCTCCTCGAACAGCGTGCGGACATTATCAATGCGGTGATCGACGAACTACTGCGTCAAAACTATGAGCTGCCCGCCTACTCGACCCTGAACGACCTGGCGGAGCACGCGCGGGCAGACGCCCAGGACAAAATATTCAACCTGGTGGTAACCAGAACCCCAATCGAGGTGATCTACAAGCTGAAAGAACTGCTCGACACTGACTTCGGCCGACGCCAAAGCGACTTCAATGCCCTGAAGCAGGCGCCCAAGAAGCCGTCCCGCAAGCACTTGGAAGTACTGATCGATCACTTGGCCTGGCTGGAAAGCTTCGGGAATCTCGACGCTATATTTGAGGGCATCGTCGATACTAAGATCCGCCACTTCGCTGCCCAGGCAGCAGCATCGGACGTCTCCGAGCTGAAAGACTGCTCGCTACCGAAACGCTACACGCTGATGCTGGCTTTGATCTATCGCATGCGCGTGCGGACACGAGATCACCTGGCCGAGATGTTCATCCGACGGATTTCGACGATTCATAAACGCGCCAAGGAGGAGTTGGAGCAAATCCAGGCTAGGCAACGCCAGAAGCTGGAGCAGTTGGCGGCGACCCTGGACGGCGTGGTGCAGATTCTGGTTCAAGAACCGGATGATCAGGAGGCCGGCAGCCTGATTCGCGAATACCTCTCCCCCGATGGTAATCTGGATCGGTTGCGCGAGACTTGCGCCGAAGTTCAGGCTACCGGTGGTAACAACTACCTGCCGCTGATCTGGAAGCACTTCAGATCCCATCGATCGCTGTTGTTCCGCCTCAGCCACCTTCTTCAACTGGAGCCCACGACTCAGGATCGGTCGCTGATTCAGGCACTTCAATTGATCCAGGACAGCGAGAACCTACACCGAGAGTGGATCGACGAGCACGTTGACTTGTCGTTTGCGTCGGATCGCTGGGTCAAGGTCGTTCGCCGTCCTTCCAGTGAGGGACCACCGACCAACCGGCGCTATCTGGAGGTTTGCGTTTTCTCTTACCTGGCCAGCGAGCTGCGATCCGGCGACATGTGCGTGCAAGGGTCGGAATCCTTCGCCGACTATCGCAAGCAGTTGCTGCCCTGGGAAGAATGTCTCCAGCGACTACCGGCCTACTGCGAAAAAATGGGGCTGCCTGGTACAGCGAAGGAGTTTGTTGTCTCTCTCAAGGCCCAGCTTGAGGAAACAGCGCAGCAACTAGACGAGAAATTCCCATCATGCCGAGGGGACGTATCGATCAACGAAACCGGCGAGCCGGTTCTCCGCCGAGTGACCGCTCGAGATATCCCGCCCTCGGCTATCTCGCTACAGACTGCGCTCATGCAGCGCATGCCGACCAGACATGTGCTCGACATAATGGCCAACATCGAGCATTGGATTCAGTTCACTCGGCATTTCGGGCCTATGTCCGGTAACGAGCCGAAGCTCAAAGAACCTGCCGAGCGCTACCTGATGACGATCTTCGCCATGGGCTGCAACCTAGGCCCTAACCAGGCCGCGCGGCATCTGACCGGTAATGTAACGCCACACATGCTGTCCTACACGAATCGCCGTCACCTCTCGCTGGAGAAGCTGGACAAGGCCAACCGCGAGTTGGTGGAACTCTACCTACAGCTTGACCTGCCCAAACTCTGGGGCGATGGCAAGGCAGTGGCCGCGGACGGTACGCAGTTCGACTTCTATGACGACAATCTGCTGGCCGGCTACCACTTCCGCTACCGCAAAATGGGGGCTGTGGCCTACCGGCATGTGGCCAACAACTACATCGCCGTGTTCCAGCACTTCATCCCGCCGGGTATCTGGGAGGCGATCTATGTGATCGAGGGGCTACTCAAAATAGACCTCAGCGTCGAACCCGATACGGTGTACTCGGACACCCAAGGGCAGTCGGCCACGGTGTTTGCCTTCACCCATCTGCTGGGCATCAACCTGATGCCGCGTATCCGCAACTGGCGCGACCTAGTGATGTGCCGGCCGGATCGCGGCGTATCATACAAGCACATCAACCGCCTGTTCACCGACACTGCCGACTGGCACCTGATCGAAACCCACTGGCAGGATCTGATGCAGGTCGCGCTATCAATCCAGGCCGGCAAAATTTCCTCGCCTATGCTGCTGCGAAAACTCGGTTCCTACAGCAGGCGCAACAAGCTCTACCACGCGGCACAGGCGCTCGGCAGCGTGATCCGCACGATATTCCTGCTCAACTGGATCGGTAGCCGCGAGCTGCGCCAGGAAGTCACGGCAAACACCAACAAGATCGAGTCCTACAACGGATTCTCCAAGTGGTTGTCCTTCGGCGGCGATGTGATTGCTGAGAACGATCCGGACGAGCAACAGAAGCGACTGCGCTACAACGACATGGTGGCCTCGTCGGTGATCCTGCAGAACACTGTGGACATGATGCGTATCCTGCAGAAACTGGCACGCGAGGGCTGGCAGTTTACTGATGAGGACGTGTCGTTCCTAAGTCCCTACCTGACCAGCAACGTCAAACGCTTCGGCGAGTTCAACCTCAAGCTCAATCGGCCACCGGAGCCTTGGATCAAGGATTCGGTGTTTCAACAAGCCGCCGGCTCGCTGCGTGTCAGCACGCCCCGCCAGGCCGATACCGAGTTGGCCCCATGATCAAAATTCCTCCCGCATCCTTTCACGTTACGCCGTGCGGCGAGGTGGACGCCGCCGCATTGGAGAAGCTACGCAACAGCTTCGATACGTCACAGCTACTCGGTTTGGTCGATCGACTTGACACTAGCCTGGCTGAGCTGGGTGGGATGATTGCTATACGCGACGAGTTGCTGAAGCTGCATACGATGGCCCAGGCGTTGGTCGAAGGCACTCTACCGCCAGTTACGACCGAGGAGTCCTCCGTCTGGGAGGTAGCCGAATCAGTGCTATTAGATCTCGAGACGTTGAGTTCCTGGGTTCGAACTGCTCAGATGATGATCGCTCCGTTGGTCGATCTGGTTCCAGAACATAGAGTAAATGAGTTGTCAGATCGCGAAGGCAACTGAGCAGGTAATTGCCTGAGATAGATCAGCGTTCAGGCTGACTCGGGCGATTACACTGCGCAATCGGTCTGTTTGGAGTCCCTCAGTGGAAGCTCGCCCTGAAAATAAGTGGGATGTAGTCATCATCGGCGGCGGCCAAGCCGCGTTGACCACCGCGTACTTTCTGCGGCGTACGGGGTTGTCGTTTGTGATGCTCGATGCCGAGGATGGCCCTGGCGGGGCTTGGCGTCATGGCTGGGACTCCTTGCGACTGTTCTCGCCGGCGACTTGGAGTTCGATTGCCGGCTGGATGATGCCGCCAGTTCAAGAGGGTTACCCGACGCGTGATCACGTCATCGACTACCTGACACGCTATGAGGCGCGTTACCAGTTCCCGGTCGAGCGACCAGTGCGAGTCACCTCGGTCGAACGCATCAATGGCGCGCTGCGCGTCCATGCCGAGCAAGGGCATTGGGATGCCAAGGCAGTGGTCAGTGCTACTGGTACCTGGAGCAATCCCCATATCCCCAACTATACGGGTACCGAGTTGTTCCGCGGCCAGCAGTTGCATTCGGCCCACTATGTCGAGGCCCAGCCGTTCGCAGGCAAACGGGTGCTGGTGGTAGGCGGTGGAAACTCCGGGGCACAGATCCTGGCAGAGGTCTCCAAAGTGGCCGAAGCTACCTGGGTGACGCCCACCAAGCCGCTGTTTCAGCCCGATGATGTCGATGGTCGTGTGTTGTTCGAGCGAGCGACCGACCGCTGGAAAGCCCAGCAGGAAGGTCGCGTCATCGAACAACCAGTGGGCGGGCTGGGCGATGTGGTGATGGTACCGCCCGTGGTCGAAGCGCGTGAACGTGGCGTCTTGCACGCAGTTCGCCCCTTCTGCGTATTCCGGCGAACGTGACCGGTCATTCCGGGGATCGTGACCGATTTGCGC